>CBDTTW010000228.1:0-4313 GCA_965363675.1 uncultured Rhodothermaceae bacterium | reverse complement strand
GCCCAGTCCGATGCCCGCCAGAAAGCCGCCGCGCATGAACGCGTTCACACGCCCGCGCTCGTCCGCCGGGATGAACGAAATCGCCATCGCATCCACGGAGGCATCCTGAAGGGAGGCGCATACGCTGTGGAAGCAAAACAGGCCCGCCAGCAGCCACACTTGCTCCAGCGGATCGGCGACGGCGAGCAGCCCGAGCGACGCCAGAAAGGCAAGCCCCTGGGCAAACAGCACCCACGGCCGCCGCCGCCCCATCGGCGAGCCCTGGAATCGGTCGATGACGGGTCCCCAGACGAATTGCAGCGCCCACGGCGCGCCCACGATAGCCGCAAACGAGCCGATGGCGCGCGGGTCGGCATGGTTGGCCGCCAGATAGTTCACCAGGGCCGTCAGGGCGAAACCGGCCGGCGCGCCCTGCATCACGTACAGGTAGAAGAACGTCCCGAAACGCAGGGGTCTGCTTTCGGTCAGGTAAAGCCCGGGTCCGTAGCCTTCTCGCTCCACGCGCGCGCTCCGCCGGGCGCCCTGTAGCGCCCGCTCGTTAGGCTAACGACCGACCGCGCCGCGCGGTTCTGGGCGGGCCTTTAGCCGTTCGGCTGCTCGTGCGGCGTGGGGCCGCGCCCGGCCGGAGCCCCTGCCTCTCGCCGGGTCCGCAGCTCGTACTCGTACGCCTCGATGGCGTCGTGAAGCTGACGGCGCAGCTCTACGGCCGTCGCGGAGCCGCTGCCGGCCAGGAGGGCGTGCATCTCGCGGAACTGGTCCAGCCACCGGCTCAGCGACCGTTCCGTGAGATCGGAAAGGGAGGAGGCCAGATAGGGGTTATGAACCATCGGGAGGATCACGGGTAGTGTAAACGATTAGGGGTAAAGAAAAGCCTGTATCGTTTCCCGATGCGGCGCGGCGGCGTTTGGTGGAAGTTGCTCCGCATATAGCGTTGAAGGCAAAAAGGTTTCAGAGGCCGGTTGCCTGACAAATGGCCGGTATGTGGCGGAGAAGCGCTTACAGTTGCAAGAACTTGCCCGGAAATCCTTTTCAAATGAAAGGTCGCGCCGGGAGACCGGGCTTCGTTGCCGGATTTTCATAATTGTAACGTGTCTCGCATCGGACGCCTTTCAGGGCGGCGGTTCTCTTTCGCCCGGCTCGCTGCGCGCAGCGGCCCCCATGCGTACCTTTGCGGGGTACGCTTTTGCCTTCGCCCTAACCGCCATGCCTGCCTCCGCCCCTACGGCCGATCTCGTCGTGCATAACGCCCGCGTCTACACGCTCGACGCGGCGCGCCCCCTGGCCGAGGCGTTCGCCGTCGCCGGCGGGCGCTTCGTGCGCGTCGGCGCCGAGGCCGAGGCGCAGGCGGCCTTCCCGGAGGCTCCCCGCCTCGACGCCGGCGGAGGCGCAGTCTTCCCCGGCTTCATCGACGCGCACGTGCACCTCATGGACCTGGGGATCAGCCTGCTGGAGGCCGACCTGACGGGCGCCGCCTCGCTCGCGGAAGCGCTCGACCGCCTGGAAGCCTACGCCCGGCGCCTGCCGCCCGGCGCCTGGCTGCTCGGGCGCGGGTGGGACCAGAACGACTGGCCCGGCGCCGCCTTCCCTACGCGCGCCGACCTGGACGCGCGCCTGCCCGGCCGCCGGGTGTGGCTGCGCCGCACCGACAGCCACGCCGGGTGGGCCGGCACCGCCGCCCTGCGCGCCGCCGGCATCGACCCCGACGAGCCGCCCCCGGACCCGCCGGGCGGGCGCCTGCTTCGCGACGCCGCCGGACGCGCCTCCGGCGTGCTCATCGACGCGGCCCTGCCGCTCGTGGACGCTGCCCTGCCGCCGCGCGCCGATGCCCAGCTCGACGAGGCCCTGGCGCTCGCCCTCGCCGAAGCGCGCCGCTACGGCCTTACCGGCGTGCACGAAGCCGGGGCCGACCTCGGCGCCATCCGCCGCTTTCGGCGCGCCGCCGACGAAGGCCGCCTCACCACGCGCATCTATGCCATGATCGACGGCCTCGGGCCTACCCTCGACGCCTTCTGCGCCGATGGGCCGCTGCTCGATCCGGAACACCGCGTGGTCGTGCGCGCCGTCAAGTTCTTCATCGACGGGGCCCTCGGCAGTCGGGGCGCGGCCCTGCTGGAGCCCTACGCCGACGAGCCGGGCTGCTGCGGCCTGACGCTCATGCCGCCCGCCGCCTTCGGGGCCGCCGTCCGCCGCGCCGTGGACTGCGGCTTTCAGGTCAACACCCATGCCATCGGCGACCGGGGCGTGCGCCTCGTGCTGGACGCCTACGCCGCCGCGCCCGGCGAGCGCTGCCGCATCGAGCACGCCCAGGTCGTGCACCCGGCCGATCTGCCGCGCTTCCGCGCGCTCGGCGTCGTGGCCTCGGTGCAACCTACGCATGCCACCAGCGACATGGGATGGGCCGAGCAGCGCCTGGGGCCGGAGCGCATCGGGCGCGCCTACGCCTGGCGCAGCCTCGCCGAGACCGGCGTTCCGCTCGCCCTCGGCTCCGACTTCCCCATCGAGGCCGTCAACCCGCTTCTGGGCTTCTACGCCGCCGTCACGCGGCAGGACGCCGGCGGCGCGCCGCCCGGCGGCTGGCGCCCCCAGGAGCGCCTCACGCGCGCCCAGGCCCTGCACGGCTTCACGCTCGGCGCGGCCTACGCCGCTTTCGCCGAACGCGACCTCGGCTCTATCGAGCCGGGCAAGCTGGCCGACTTCGTGCTGCTCTCGGCCGACATCATGACCATCCCCGCGCCGGAAATTCTCGGCGCCCATGTGCTTGCAACGTACCTGAGCGGAAAACCCGTCTATGAGAAACGCCCCGAATAACCCCCGTCGCCCTGCTGTGGCCGCTCTGCTGGCGTGCGTCCTGCTCGCGGCCTGCTCGTCCCGGCAGCCCGAGACCGCCCCGCCTGAGCCGGAGCCCGAGGCCGCCGCTCCGGCCCGCATCGAGCTGGCGCGGCTGCAAAGCGGCGCCTACCAGGCCCCGAGCCTCGGCGGGCAGGAGGTGACGCTGCAATACGGCAGCTACGTCAACGAAGCCGAAGGCATCTCGGTGAGCCTGATGGACAAGTTCGGCCACGGCGATGCCGACGGCGACGGCGCGCACGACGCCGCCCTGATCCTCGTAACGAGCGGCGGCGGCTCGGGAGCGTTCTACGATCTGCTGCTCGTGCGCAACGAAGGCGGCCTGCCGGTGCAACAAGCCTCGGCGGTCCTCGGCGACCGCGTGCGCGTCGATTCGCTCACGCTCGGCCCCGAGGGGGTGCGCGTCTACGGCATCATCCACGCCCCCGACGATCCGCTGTGCTGCCCGACGCGCCGCGTGGCCCTGGGCTTCCGCCGCGAAGGCCGCGCGCTCGTCCCTACGGATACGCTTTCGCCGGCGCTCACCGGACAGCCCGTGTAGCGCCTCTCCCGAAACACCGCCTACGCCGAAATGTCGGGAAGCTGCGCGTTCTCCAGCCAGAACCGCGCCGTCGTGGCGAGCGTGTCGCTCAGGCTGCGCGCCGGTTGCAGCACCGCATTCACCCCGGCGGCATACAGCGCCGACTGCCACGCCTCCGGCGCCGCGTCCGAGAAGAGCAGCAGGGGAATGGCGCGCAGCGTCGGGGCCGACTTGATGGCCCGCACAAGGGCATCGGCCCCCTGCGACGACGGCCCGATGATAATGAGGCTCGGGCGCGGGCGCGGCGCGTCCGCAAAGCCGTCCTGCCCCAGCAGATAGCGCATCACGTCGGCCTCAGGGACGCCCTCGACCCGCTTGACGCTCGGGTGCGCCCCGAGCGCATCGTGGACCTGCTGGATGAACGCGTCGTCGGCGTCCGCAACGAGGATGGTGCGTTTGTGGGTGTCCATGTTCCGGCGGGGATGGCAGGGCTTTAGGTGGCGACTCGATGCGGCACGTACGCAAGTCGCCCCAAATTGTTTTGCCCTGCCCTTCAAAATCGGCGGCGCGCCTTACGGAGCCCGCCGAAACCGCTTGAGCGCCGCCGCCTCGCCGCCGCCGCGCTCGCTGCCGACGAGCAGGGCGCCCTCCGGCGTGAAGGCCAGCGCCTCCGGCTGCGCGAACCCGGCTTCCTCCAGGCTCCACTCGTCGGCCAGGCTGCCGTCCGGGCGCAGCACGACCATGACCTTGCGGACCGAGCTGACCACGTAGAGGTCGCCCCCGGCCGGGTGCACGGCGATGCCCGCCGGCTTGAAGGGGCCTTTGCCTTCTTTTAGCTGCGCCTCGTCGATGACGTAGGCCGGGCGCTCCTCCAGGCGGTTTTCGTCCAGGCGGAACGCGAAGATCGCCTTTTGGGCCTTCCTGTCCTTGCCGCCGTCCTCCTTGC
>CBDTTW010000227.1:0-4330 GCA_965363675.1 uncultured Rhodothermaceae bacterium | reverse complement strand
GGCCGTCGCCGGCATCGTGGACTTCAGCTATGTCGGCGGCGGCGCGCCCCGCGACCGTTACGACTTCGCGGCCCCCGTCTACGGCCTGCGTTACGCCCGCCCCAACTTCAACGTCCTGGCCGCCGCCGGCCGCGACCTCTCGGCCGCCGCCGACTCGCTCGACCGCGAGCTTTTCGACCTGGCCCTTCTGACCTGGGCCGAGTTCGAGGTGGCCTCCCGAGGGGCCTGGCGGCTCTACGCGCCCATCGCCCTGCACAGCCAGTACCGGCGCGTAGCCCAAGCCGGCGCGGGGCTGCTCGAAAACGTTCCCGACGCCTTCAGCGTCACCCTGTTGGGCCTGGGCGCGGGCTTGGGCGCGCGCGGCAGGCTGGCCGAGCAGGCCGCCCTGGAGGCCCGGATCACGCCCATCGCCGGCATCGCCACGCGCTCCTTCGGCGACAGCGCCGGAAGCTCCTACCTCGTCGAAGCCGACGCCGAAATCCAGCTTGGCGGCCTGGCCGGGCGGTTCGGGCTGCATGCCGGCTATACCTTTCGGGCGCAGCGCTGGAACGTGAACGCCTCGGAACTGTTCAGCAGCCGAGCCGATAACTACTACGATTACACCAGCCTTCAGCACGTGGCCCGGATCGGGGTCAACTTCTAGGCCGGGCAGCCCGAACGATGAAGGTACAGCAGATGATCCGGGAACTGACGGAAGCGGCGCGGCGGCTCGGCATCCAGGTGCGCCTGGAAAAGGGCAGCTTTCGCGGCGGCGGCTGCCTCGTCGGCGGCGAGCCCTACGTCGTGCTCAACAAGCTGCACCCGCCCGACTTGCACTTCGCCATCCTAGCCGAGAGCCTGCGCGACCAGCCTCTCGACGAGCTTTTCCTGACCCCTGCCGTGCGCTCGGCCATGCTTGAGGTGTGGCGCCGCAAAGCGCCCGCCGCGCCCCCGGCAGGCCCCGCCGATGCCGACTGACCCCACTGCACCCCCTGCGAAGCGTCTTGCGCCGCTTCCGCGCGGAGGCACAGCAGACTTGGAAACCTCAACGCTGACTCGGTTGCGCATGCAAAGAGGCGCTCGAACATTTCCCTCGCCGGCATCCATCCTGCCGATCCTGTTGGCCCTGCTGCTCCAGGGCTGCGCCGCGCGGGCTCCCAGGCAGGCGCCGCAGCCGCACCCGGCGTCCGAGCGGCCTAATATCGTGCTGCTGTTTGCCGACGATCTGGGCTACGGCGACCTCAGCAGCTACGGCCACCCGACGATTAAGACGCCGCACCTCGACCAAATGGGAGCAGAAGGCGTCCGTATGACCTCCTTTTACGCGGCCGCTCCCGTCTGTACGCCCTCCCGGGCGGCGCTGCTGACCGGCCGCTATCCGCTGCGGACCGGGCTTCCGGGTGTGCTCGGGCCGGAGTCGGACGACGGCCTGCGTGCCTCCGAGATTACCCTTGCCGAGGCCCTCCAGGAACGGGGGTACCGGACGGTTGCCCTCGGCAAGTGGCACCTCGGCTCGACCAGGCCGGAGCACTTTCCGACGGCCCACGGTTTCGAGGGCTACCTGGGGCTGCTCTACAGCAACGATATGGTTCCGCCATGGGTGCAGACCGAGCGTCCGCTGCGTCTCTACCGCAACGCGGAGCCTACCGGCGAATACCCCGTCGATCAGGCCACCCTGACCGAGCGCTATACCGAGGAGGCTGTCGCCTTCATCCGCGCCTCCGCGGGCGAGCCTTTCTTTGTGTATCTCGCCTACGCAATGCCGCACCTGCCCCTCGCCGCCTCCCCAAAGTTCGCCGGTCGCTCCCGGGGCGGCCTCTATGGCGACGTGATTGAGGAGATCGACTGGAGCGTAGGCCGGATTCTGGAAACGCTGCGCCGGGAGGGCCTGGACCGGTCTACCATCGTCGTCTTCACCAGCGACAACGGGCCGTGGATGAACCTGCCGGAGCGCATGCTTCAGCAGGGCGTCGAGCGCAGCCACGCAGGCTCCCCCGGGCCGCTGCGAGGCTGGAAGGGAACCACCTACGAGGGCGGCCTGCGCGTGCCGGGCATCGTCCGCTGGCCGGGGCGCATACCCGGCGGGCAGGTGTCCGCGGACATAGCCACCACGATGGATCTTTATGCCACGCTGCTCACTGCGGCGGGCGCCCAGGTTCCGCAGGACCGTCCGGTGGACGGCAACGACCTGATGCCGATGCTTCGCAGCGGCGCCGACTCGCCGACCACACGGTTCTACTACTTCCGGGGCGAGCGCTTGGAGGGCGTCCGCGACCGGAACTGGAAGCTGCGGCTTTCGTCCCAACTTCGGGACGACCTCGCGCCCGGCGCTCCGGTGACGCCGGAGTTGTACGACCTTGAGGTCGATCCCGCCGAGCACTACAACGTCGCCGACCGGCATCCGGAGGTGGTCAGCCGCCTCTGGAGCGAGATGCGCCGCTTCGCCTCCGAAGTGGGCGCCGAGTTAGAGCCGAACGCAACCCTCTAGACCGCTCGTTTTCGATGAGTGTTTTCGTCCGTCGTCTGCTTGCGTACAAGCGAAGCCGCCCCGGTGGGGGGCCGGCGCCCGCTTCGCGCCGGCGCGCCCCGCAAGGCGCCGCCCGACAAAGCGCGCCCGCCGCGCCCCCGGCAGGCCCCGCCGATGCCGACTGACCCCGCCGCGCCGCCCGGCGGCGCCTCCGGCGTGCGCGTCACGCTGCTCGGCACGGGCACGTCTACGGGCGTCCCCGTCATCGGCTGCCGCTGCTCCGTGTGCACGTCGGCCGACGTGCGCGACATGCGCTCCCGCGCCTCCTGCCTCATCGAAGCCGGCGGCCTGAGCATCGTCGTCGATACCGGCCCCGACTTTCGCCGGCAGGCCCTCGCGGCGGGCCTCACGCGCGTCGATGCGGTGCTCTTTACGCATGCCCACTTCGACCACATCGTCGGCGTGGACGACTTGCGTCCGTTCCTTTTCGGCAACCCGGCTCCCATTTGCTGCTATGCCGACCCCGGCGCCGCCGAGGTCATCAGCCGGATGTTCTGCTACATCTTCGAGCAGCGCACCTATCCCGGCGCGCCCAACCTGGAAATGCGCCCCGTGACGGGGCCGTTCGAGGCGCAGGGCCGCTACGACCGCACGCGTCGCCTGCGCATTACGCCCGTACCGGCGTTCCACGGCAATCTGCCGCTCTACGGTTACCGCATCGGCCGCTTCGCCTACCTCACCGACACGAGCGCCCTTCCCGAAACGTCGTTCGCCCTTCTCGAAGGCGTGGATGTGCTGGTGCTGGGCGCCCTCCGCCGCGAACCCCACCCGACGCACTTCAGCATCGACGAGGCCGCCGCCGTAGCGGCCCGCATCGGCGCCCGCGCGGCCTACTTCACCCATATGACGCACTCGGTCAGCCACGCCCGCGACGGCGCCTTGCTGCCTCCCGGCGTGTTTTTCGGCTACGACGGGCTCTGCTTCGACGTGCGCTCCGAGGAAACGCTCGTTCGGGCGCACCCGGCGCCGCAAAGCGCCCCCTGAACCCCGGAACCTTAGCCCATGCGCATCCTTATCCTCAACGGACCCAACCTGAACCTGCTGGGCCGCCGCGAGCCCCAGCACTACGGCAGCGGCGCGCTCGCCGACCTGGAAGCCCACCTGCGCGAGCGCTTCCCGGAAATCGCCCTGGAGTTTTTCCAGAGCAACCACGAAGGCGCGCTCATCGACCGGCTGCACGCGGCCGACGGCGAGGAGCTGGCGGGCGTTGTGTTCAACCCCGGCGGCTATACGCATACCTCGGTAGCCCTGCGCGACGCCATCGCCGGCATCCGCACGCCCGTCGTGGAGGTGCACCTCTCGAACGTGCACGCCCGCGAGGAGTTCAGGCGGCATTCCATGACGGCGCCCGTATGCGCGGGCCAGATCTGCGGCCTCGGGTGGGCAGGCTACCGGTTGGGCATTCAGTACTTTTGCGAGCGCTAGCGGCGCCGGGCGGATTCCATGCGCAAGATCAGCAGGCGGCAGGGCAGGGGGTGGGTGTGGGGCGCGGCGCTTTGGCTGGCCGTCGGCGCGGCCGGGGCGCGCCCCGGCGCCGCGCAGCCTCTCTCCACCGCCCCGGCCCGCCTGCACGTCTCCGACCGCATCAACGCCTCGCCCGAGGCCCGCGCGGCGCTTGCGGCGTTCCATGCCATGCCGCTCCGGCAGGCCCCGGCGGGCAAACGCGCGGCGGCGCCCCTGCTCGGGGCCGAGGCGCGCTTCAACGTGCTCGTCAACCTCAGCAACGATAAAAAGCGCGCCTGGGAGGAGCGCGTCTTCAAACTGCAAGCCCAGAGCCCTCCCGGCGCCTATGCCGCCGTGGACGTGTGGGTCGAGGCTTCCGAG
>CBDTTW010000226.1:0-4366 GCA_965363675.1 uncultured Rhodothermaceae bacterium | reverse complement strand
CCAAAGAGATCGCCGGCATGATCCGGGGCATCCAGCAGGAGACCGGGGCGGCGGTCGTGGCGATGCAGCAGGGCACGAGCGAGGTGCAGCGGGGCCTGGAGACGGCGGCCGAGGCGGGCCAGGTGCTGGCGCGGATCCGTCAGGCGGCCGGGGAGAACGCCGACCAGATCGCGCAGATCGCGGCGGCGGGCGAAGAGCAGTCGGCCACGAGCGAGCAGATCGCGCGCAGCGTGGAGGGGATCTCGGCGGTGACGCAGGAGTCGGCGCTGGGGGTGGGTCAGATTGCGACGGCGGCCGAGGGGCTCAACCGTCTGACGGAGGAGCTGCGCGAGGTGGTGGCGCAGTTCCGGACGCAGGCGGCGGGGGCGCCGGGCGTGGGCGCGCCGGGCGTGGACGCCGCCCCTGCCGGCGGCGACGGGTGGAACCGCCGCGCCGGTATCCCCGTCGTCCGGTAGGGCGGCGCGACGCTAAAGGCAAAAGGTCCGGCAAGCCTGCAAAATGTAATGGCTTGCCGGACCTTCGTGCGTTGCGCCTTACCTTACGGCAGTTCGCCGACGGGCATTTGCGCGTTCACGCTTTTATTTATTCAATATGCGGTCGATACTGTATCCGAACGACCGAAGGGATGCGGCTGCCTGTAAGCAGCGCCTCTGCACGGCGACAGCGTTTTTGCGAGACTCCCCATGCACGAAAGCCTACAGGCCCGCCCTGCGGAAGACCACCGCGCACGGAGCTTCCGGGTCTTCTTCGATGCCTTCCCGGATGCCGGGCTGCTGATTTGCGAGGGCGCCGTAGCCGACGCCAACACCGCCGCCGCGCGCTTCCTGGGCTATCCGGATGCGGCAGGGCTGCGCGGGCGGTTGCTCGCCGACCTGCTGCGCATGCCCCCGGCGGATTCCGCCGGCGAGGCCGCCCCCCCGTTCCAGCCGAGGCCGGCCGAAGCGCGCCGCGCCGACGGCGCCTGGCGGGAAGCGCTCGTAGAGCGCCGCCCCGACCTGGAGGACGCGGATTCGGGTGTGCAACTGCTGCTGCTCAAGCCGCCGCCCCACGCCCTGGGCCTGCCGCCCGGCATCGAGCCGCTTCACGCAGCCCCCGTCATCCAGTTCGCTCTCGACCGCGAGGGGCGCGTGCTCTCGGCGGGGGGCGGGGGCCTGGCGCGCTTCCAACTCGACCCCGAAGGGGTGCGCGGCCGCGTGCTTGCGGACATCCTCCCCTCCTGCCCCACCCTCGACGTGCTCTTCGCCCGCGGCGTCGCCGGCGAGACCGTCGAGGAGCACGTTTCGCTGCACGGCCTTGAGCTTCAGGTGTGGTTTACCCCCCTGCGCACGCCCGAAGGCGCGCTCGCAGGCGCGACCGGCTTCCTCCTCGACACGACCGAGCGCCGCGAAACCTTCATGGCGCTCGCCGAGAGCATGGCGATCTTCGGCAGCATCTTCGCCGGCTCGCAAGCCCCTACCCTCCTCCTGGACGTAGCGGAGGCGCGCGTCGCCGAGGCCAACGCCGCCGCGTGCGCCTACCTGGGCTATGCCCCCGAAGCGCTCGCGGGCATGCCCCTGGCCGACCTCGCCCGGCTCACCCCCGAGGAGGCGCAGGCCGAGGTGCTGGCGGCGCAGGGCGGCCGGCGCCACACGCGGTTCCGCAACGTCCGCTGCGCCTCCGGCGAGGTGCGGCACGTCGAGGTGTTCAGCGGCCCGTTCGTCCTGCGCGGCCGCCCGATGCTCTACGCGCTGCTCTACGACGCCTCCGAGCAGCGCCGGGCGCAGGCCGCCCTCGAAGCCAGCGAAAGCCTGTTCCGCAACGCCTTCCACAACGCCGGCATCGGCATGGTGCTGGACCACTCGGAGGGCCAGATCCGCGCCATCAACCCGGCGCTGGAACGCATGCTCGGCTACACCCTGGAGGAGTGGCGGGAGCTGGGCGTCATGGGCGTCACCCACCCGGAGGACCGCGGCTTCACCGACGAGAACCTCAGCGCGGTCCGGCGCGGCGAGCGCGACTGCCATACCTACGAGAAGCGCTACATCGCCAAAGACGGCCGCGTCGTCGATGTGGAGCTGCACGTAACGGCCTCCCGCGACGCCGACGGCCGCACTCTCAACCTCGTGGGCCAGGTGCAGGACCTGACGCAGCGCAAGGAAGCCGAGCGCAACCTCCTCGAAGTAAGCGACCGCTACCGCCGGCTCGTGGAACTGCTGCCGGCGGCCATCGTGACGGTGGACGAGCACGGCCACACGACCCTTTTCAACCGCCGCGCTTCGGAACTCTGGGGCGCGCCCGCGCCGCTGCTCACTCCCTTCGCCGACTTTGCCGGCGGCCGCCTCCTCCGGAGCGACGGCAGCCCCCTGGCTCCGGACGACATGCCGCTCCTGCGCGCCCTGCGCACCCGGCGGCGCGTCCACGGCGCCGAGTGCATCGTCGAGCAGGCCGGAGGCGCGCGCCTGGTCGTCTCGAACAACGTAGACCTGCTCTTCGACCGCCAGGGGCGCGTCGTCGGGGCCATCGGCGTTTTTACGGACATCACGGCGCGCAAGGAGTCCGAGCAGCGCCTCCGCGACGCCTTCGAGAAGCAGGAGGAGTACCTGGCCGTACTCGAATCGCTGCTGGAGAACGCCCCCGTAGGCGTGGCCTTCTTCGACGCCGAGGGCCGCTGCGTGCGCATCAACCAGGCCATGGCGGCCTGCATGGGCCAGACGCCGCGCGCGCTCCAGGGCCGGAGCATCGCCGAGGCCCCGCTGCCGCCCACCTTCGACGCCGCCGGCCACATCGCACGGGTGTTCGAGCGGCGCGCGCCCTCGCCGGGGCAGGAAATCACCTTCGCGCCCACCGACGGGCCGCCGGCCACCTGGCTGACCGGCTGGTTCCCCGTGCTGCGAAGCGGCGCGGTGCTTTATGCCGGGGCCTTTGCCGTGGACCTCACCGCACGCAAGCAGGCCGAAACGGCGCTCTTCGAGAGCAGCGCCTTCCTGAACGCCGTCCTGGAGCACATCCCGAACATCGTGTTCGTCAAGGAGGCCGCCGATTTGCGGTTCGTTTTCGCCAACAAAGCCGCCGAGAACCTCCTCGGCATCCGGCGCGAGCGCGTGATCGGCAAGAACGACCACGACCTCATGGGGCCGGAGCGCGCCGCGCCGTTCGCCGCCGCCGACCGGCAGGCGCTCTCGCAGGATTCGCTGCTCGACATCCCGGAAGAAACCATCCTGACGCCCCTTGGGCCGCGCTGCCTGCATACCCGCAAAATCCGCATCAACGACCGGGACGGGCAGCCCCGCTACCTGCTCGGCATCGCGGAGGACATCACCGAGCGGCGGGCGTCCCAGCAGGCGCTGCAAGCCTCCGAGGGGCGCTACCAGGCGCTCTCGCGGCTGCTGCTCTCCTACGGCTTCTCGTACCGCGTCGGGGCCGAGGGCGCCCGCACGACCGAATGGGTCACCGACTCGATCGAGCTGGTTTTCGGCTACTCGCCGCAGGAGATGCGGGGAATCAGTTGGTTCGACATCATCCTGCCCGAGGACTTGCCCGTCTACCGCGCCTACAGCGCCCGGCTGCTCCAGGGCGAGCCGCAGGTCGCGGAGTTTCGGGCGGTGCGCAAGGACGGCGTCATCCGGTGGATGCGCGCGCTCAGCGTGCCCGAGTGGAGCCCCGCCGAGAACCGGGTGGTCCGCATCTACGGCGCCGGGCAGGACATCACCGACCAGAAGGTGATCGAGGCCGAGCTGGTGCAGGCCAAGGAGCACGCCGAAAGCATGAACCGCCTGAAGGACGCCTTCCTGGCGAACATGAGCCACGAGATCCGCACGCCGCTCACGGCCATCATCGGCTTTGCCGACGTGCTGCATGAAGAAGTCGAAGGCCCTGTGCGCGACTTTGCGGCGCTGATCCAGAAGAGCAGCCGCCGCCTCATGGAGACGCTCAACTCGGTGCTCGACCTGGCGCAGCTTCAGGCCGGAGCCATACGGCTGGACCGCGCCCCGCTCGATTTGTACGACGAGGCCCGCCGCACGCTCCAGATGTTCGAAGCCGCCGCCGGGGAGAAAAGCCTGCGCCTGGAGCTTGCCCCGGCGCCCGCGACGCCCGTAGAGGTCTACGCCGACCGCGGCGCCCTGGTGCGCGTGCTCAACAACCTCGTCTCCAACGCGCTCAAGTTCACGCTCGAAGGCCGGGTGGCCGCGCGCATCTACGCCGAGGGCGCCTACGGGGTCGTCGAGGTGGCCGACACCGGCATCGGCATCGACGAGGCGTACCTGCCCTACGTCTTCGACGAGTTCAGCCAGGAGTCCAGCGGCACCTCGCGCGCGTTCGAGGGCAACGGCCTCGGGCTGACGATCACGCGGCGCTTGGTAGGGCTCATGGAAGGCGACATCACCGC
>CBDTTW010000225.1:0-4375 GCA_965363675.1 uncultured Rhodothermaceae bacterium | reverse complement strand
GGCCCCCGAACCGCCCGCGCCGCCGCCGCCCCGCCGATTTCGCTGCGCCGCGCCGGCCCATCCCCCGCCCGCCCGATGCCCAGAGCGACCGTCCACACGCTCGGCTGCAAGCTCAACTACGCCGAGTCGAGCACCCTCACGCGCGACCTGGAGGCGCTCGGCTATGCGTGCGTGCCCTTCGGCGAGCCGGCCGACGTGACGATCATCAACACCTGCTCGGTCACCGACGAGGCCGACCGCAAGTGCCGCCAGAGTATCCGGCGCGCCCTGCGCTTCAACCCCGGCGCGTTCCTCGTCGTGACGGGCTGCTACGCCCAGCTCAAGCCCGACGAGATCGCCCGCATCCCCGGCGTGGACCTCGTGCTCGGCGCGCGCGAGAAGGCGGCCCTGCCGCACTACCTCGCCGCGCTCGACAAGCGCGAGCAGCCGCACGTCGCCGTGTCGTGCATCGGCGAGGCGACGCGCTTCCAGGCGGCCTTTTCCTCGGCGGAGCGCACCCGCGCGTTCCTCAAGGTGCAGGACGGCTGCGACTACGGCTGTTCGTTCTGCACTATCCCGCTTGCGCGCGGGCGCAGCCGCTCCGCCGACCCGGCCGAGATCGTCGCGCAGGCCCGCCGCATCGCCGCGCTCGGCCGCCGCGAGATCGTCCTGAGCGGCGTCAACATCGGCCTGTTCGGCGCCGACACGGGGGCCTCGCTCCTGGATCTGCTCCGCGCGCTCGACGCCGTGGAGGGCATCGCGCGCTACCGCATCTCCTCCATCGAGCCGAACCTGCTCACCCCCGAGATCATCCGTTTCGTGGCGGCCTCCGGGCGCTTCATGCCCCACTTTCATATCCCGCTGCAAAGCGGCGACGACCACGTGCTCGGCAAGATGCGCCGCCGCTACCGGCGCGAACTCTACGCCGACCGCCTCGCCGAAATCCTCGCGGCGATGCCGCACGCCTGCGTCGGCGCCGATGTCATCGTCGGGTTTCCGGCCGAGACCGAGGCGCACTTCGAAAACACGCGCGCCTTCATCGAGGATTTGCCCCTAGCCTACCTGCACGTCTTCACCTACTCGGAGCGCCGCGACACGGTGGCCGTGGACCGCCCGGACCTCGTCGGGGAGGCCCCGCCGCCTGCCGAGCGCTCGCGCCGTAACCGGGCGCTGCGCCTCCTCTCGGACCGCAAGCGCCGGGCGTTCTACGGGCGCTTCCTCGGCGAGGCCCGCCCGGTGCTCTGGGAAGCCGACCACCACGACGGCCGCATGCACGGCTTCACGGACAACTACATCCGCGTGAGCCGCCCCTACGACGAGCGCTATGCAGGCCGCATCGAGACGGTGCGCCTGGCCGACTTCGAGCCTGACGGCAGCCTCGCCGCAGCCGACGCCGATCTCCCTATGCTCGCCTGAGGACCGCTCCGGCGCAGGTTATTACCGGTACGGCACATTCCGTTACCGGCCGGGGACACCCGCGCCCAAACCGTTCTACCTCCCGGGGTTACAACCCCTCTCAGGAATGGTTTAACTTTTTCGGAGCAGACCTATGGACCCTGATGCGCAAACCCTCGGCTATATCATCGCGGCCGTCGCCGTCGTGCTGCTGGCGCTCGCCGTGATCTGGTTCAGCCGCCGCCGTCCCGCCGCGCACGCCGGACTGGCCCCGGCCGACCGCGACGCCGCCCACCGCCGCGAACTCGACAGCCTGCGCGAGCAGCACACCCTGATCGCCGAGCGCCTCGACCGCTTCGAGCGGATGCACACCGACGAGCGCGAGGACCTGGTGCGCCTGCGCGAAACGCACGAAGCGCGCATGCAGCGCATCGAGATGATCGAGCGGCAGCATAAGGAGTTGCAGGAGCAAATCTTCGAGCTGCGCGAGACGCAAAAGGTGCTGCTGCAACGCGACGACCGCCACGAACGCACGGTGCAGGAGGTGCAGGCGGAGCTGACGCGCCACGTGGCCGCCGCCGCGACCCGGTGACGCCCCCCGCAACAAACGCGCGCGAGGCTCCCCCCAGCAAAGGGAAAGCCTCGCGCGTGTTGCTTGTATGCGGCCCGAAGGCCGGGGGTTACTTGACCAGGGTCATCTTGCCCGAGAGCACCTTCGTCTCGGAAGCGCCCCGGCAGATGAGCCGGTAGAGGTACACGCCCGAGCCCAACGCCCCCGCATCGATGGAGACCTGGCGGCTCGCGCCGGCGCTGAACGCCTTCGCGGGCAGCGCCAGCACCCGGCGCCCTTGCAAGTCGAACACATGCAGGGTCACCTCCGCCGCCGCCGGCAGATCGAACGTGATCGCCGTGGAGGGATTGAACGGGTTGGGGTAGTTGCCCCGCAGCGCATACGCCGCCGGCAGGGTTTCACCCTCCAGGCCCGTCATCACGCCGCGTGTGAAGACCATCGGCCAGATCGGGCCGAACGTTTCGAGCCCTGCCGGATCGGTCGATTTGACGCGCAGGTACACCGGCAGCGTTTCGCTCGGGTCCACCTCGATCTGCTCCAGCATCTCGGCGAGCTGTGCGTACTCCACGTCGAGGTAAGGCTCCGGCGCGAACGGAATGCGGTACTCGACGCTCGGGAAGTCGGCCCCGGTTGAGAACTGCAACTCGTAGGCGTGCTCGTCCTCCGGGTCGGCGTTGAGGCCGTGCTCCAAGAGCATCCGCAGGGTGCGCCCGCCGCTGCCCTCCACGGCCACGCGGCGCTCGGCGCTCGTCACCTCGACGAGCGGAGGCGCATCGTTGAGCGGGGCCACGTACACGTACACCGTGCCGACGGCGCGGGCGCCGTCCATGTCGCGCGTGGTGTAGGTGAACTGGTCCGGACCGTGGTAGTTCAGGTGCGGCGTGTACTTGACCTCGGTCTCGCTGACGATCTCGGCCACGCCGTGCGCAGGCTGCGTAATCGCCACGACGAACAGCCCCGTGCCTACGCGGCTGATGTCGTTGCGGGTCACCACAGGCGTCGCGTAGAAATCCTCGTCCAGGTGCACCGTGTCGGCCACCGCCACGAGCGGCTGCTGCCGGTACACGTTGATGATGACGGGCCGCTCGTCCTCGGCGCCCCACACGTCGCGGACGCGCAGCGTGAAGACCACCCGGCCCGTATCGGCGTCCGTCGGCGCGCCGTAGAAGCGGGAGCCTGCCTCATCGAGGCGCAGCCAGCCGGGCATGCCGCGCGTGGCAAGCGTCAGGGCGTCGCCCTCCGGGTCGCTCACGTCGAAGGTAACCACTACGGAGTCCGCGACGAAGACGTTCACCTCCGGAATCGGCGCGATTACCGGCGCGTCGTTCACGTCGCTGATCGTCAGCAGGACGGTTGCGGAGGACGTGGCCCCGTTCGCTCCGATTACCTGATAGGTGAAGCTGTCCGTACCCGAGAAACCGGCCTCCGGGACGTAGCGCAGGCGGCCGTTCGGGAGGACTTCTACCGTGCCGTGCTGCGGCGGCGTCAGGATGCCGCCGAAGGCGAGGGCGCTGCCGTCCGGGCTGCTGTCGTTCGCCAGCGGGTCGATCTCCGCCGGCTCGCCCTGCGGAGCCGTCACCTGGTCCTGCACGGCCACCGGCGCATCGTTGACCGGCGTCACCGTGAGCGTGACGGTCCCGGTGGCCGTCCCGCCGGCCCCGTCGCTCACCGTGTAGGTGAAGCTGTCCGAACCGTTATAGTCGGCTGCGGGCGTGTAGACAAAGCCGCCGCCGGGACTGAACGTAACGGCCCCGTAGGCAGGCTGTGTCACGGCCGTCACCGTAAGCGGATCGCCGTCCGGGTCGCTGTCGTTTGCCAGGAGACCCGGCGCGGTGATGACGAGCGGCGTATCCTCGGCCGTCGTGTAGGCGTCGTCTACCGCCAGGGGCAGATCGTTGACGCCCGACACCGTGAGCGCCACCGCGCCCGTAGCTGTGCCGCCGGCCCCGTCGCTGGCGGTGTAGGTAAAGCTATCCGGACCGTGGTAGTTGGCTGCGGGCGTGTAGGTAAAGCTGCCGTTGGCGCTGAACGTGACCGTGCCGTGCGCCGGCTGCGTTACGGCCGTCACTGCGAGCGGGTCGCCGTCCGGGTCGCTGTCGTTTGCCAGGAGACCCGGCGCGGTGATGACGAGCGGCGTATCCTCGGCCGTCGTGTAGGCGTCGTCTACCGCCAGGGGCAGATCGTTGACGCCCGACACCGTGAGCGCCACCGCGCCCGTGGCCGCGCCGCCCTGGCCGTCATCCACGGTATAGGTGAAGCTGTCCGGGCCGTTGTAACCGGCGGCAGGCGTGTAGGTGAAACTGCCGTTGGCGTTGAACGTAACGGCGCCGTGGGCGGGCTGCGTGACGGCGGTCACCGTGAGCGGGTCGCCGTCAGCATCCGTATCGTTCGTGAGCACCCCCGGCGCCGTGATGGCGAGCGGCGTGTCCT
>CBDTTW010000224.1:0-4391 GCA_965363675.1 uncultured Rhodothermaceae bacterium | reverse complement strand
CATGTTCGGCATCCGCGCCATCCGCTTCCAGAAGCGCGTCGAGGTGGTCGTCAACATGCAGCTTTGGGACGAGAAGGAGGAGTACACGCGGCTCGGCATGGTCGAGGATGCCTTCCCGATTCTCGGCGTCGAGCTGCCGATGGTGAAGCTGCCCATCACGCCGGGCAAAAACGTGACCGTCATCTGCGAGGTCATCGCCATGAATTATCTGCTGCGCCACTACGGCTACGACCCCGCTGAAGTGTTCGCGCGGCGCTTGGCCGAGCGCATCCGCAACAAAGGCAACTCCACCCCGACGCGCGGCATCGAGTACTTCGAACATGATTTCGAGTAAGGCGGCCTCTATGACGGACCTGTGAACTCACGGCCCGGAGGGGCGCCCGGGGAACCATCCTCCCCAAGCGCGCATTTTTTCCGGGCGGCGGCGCAAGCTCCGAACGCTTGGCAAGCTCCGAACGCTTGCTTTTGAGGAGGACGCTTGCTTTTTTGGCAATACCGGCCTATAGTGCCTCCTCCCGAAAAGCAGCAGCGCTGCCGCCGGTCAACGGACGCGCACGCCTTAACCTCTCTGGCTATGTACTGGACTCTTGAACTGGCCTCCTACCTGGAGGATGCGCCGTGGCCGGCGACGAAAGACGAACTGATCGACTATGCCGAGCGCACGGGAGCGCCCGTCGAGGTCCTCGAAAACCTGCGCGCCATGGAGGACGACGGCGAGCCCTACGAAAGCATCGAAGAGATGTGGCCGGACTACCCCACCGGCGATGACGACTTCTACTTCGCCGAGGAATAACGCTTTGCCCGGCCGGACGGGCGCGCCGCCGCCGGCCTCCCTGCCGACCCTGTTCCCTTTCTTCGTGACTCAGGCCCGTTTAGCGCTGCCGCTTCTGCTGATGGCCCTGTGGGGCCCCGGCGGCGGGGCCTTTTCGCAGGCCCCCGCCCCCGCCGCTGCGCCGCCCGCGCCGCTCGTCGTAGCCGACATACGCTTCCGGGGCGAAGCCCCCTTTTCCGAGCCGGCCCTGGGCGTGCGGGTGCGCACACGCGCCAACCGGCGCTTCCTCGACATTCCCGGCCTGACGTGGTGGCGCTGGATCTACGCGCTCGGCGCCTCCGGACGCCTCGGCGACCGCCTCGGGCAGGCCCTCATGGCCGGCGGCGAAGCCCCCGCCTACCTCGACTCGACCGTGCTGGCCGCCGACGTGGAGCGCCTGCGGCTGTTTTACGTCCAGGAGGGCTTTCGGGAGGCCGACGTGCAGGCGCTCGTCGATACGCTCGGCGGCGGCAAGGCGCGCGTCACGTTCGCCATTGCGCCGGGGGCGCCCACGTTCATCCGCCGCCTCTCCTTCGACACAGGGGGGGCGCTCACCGACGAGCAGCAGCGGCGCCTCGTCGCCGAGAGCGCCGTCGCGCCCGCCCCCCGCCCGCCTCCCGACGCCGACGGCTTTTTCGCGCGCGGCCAGCGCTACTCGGCCACCGTGCTGCTCGAAGAGCGCCGCCGCATCCTGACGCTGCTGCGCAACGAGGGCTACGCCTACGCCTCCCGCGACTCGGTGCGCGCCATCATCAGCACACCCTACCCCGACTCGTTCGACGTCGCCTTCCGCATCCGTCCGGGGGCGCGCTGGCGCATCGGGGCGCTCTCGGCCGCCGTCGCCGGGCCGGAGCATGGAGCCGCGCCGCGCCGCGATACGCTCTACGTCGCCCCCGAGTCGGCCGCCGCGCCGGGCGAGATCCCTATCGCCTACACCGCCGAGACGCGCCTGGAGAAAGTGCTTTTGCGGCGCGCCCTGCGCATTGCGCCGGGGCAGTGGTACGACGCCTCGAAGCTGATCGAGACCAAGCGCCGCCTGGACGCCACCGGCGTGTTCGCCTTCACCGACATTGCGCCGCTGCCCCCCGATACGCTCGCCGGCGAGCCCGCGCTGCCGCACCGCCTGGCCCTCCAGACGCGCCGCCGCCACGGCATCCGCCTCGAAACGTTCATGCTGCAACGCACCGGCGTGCTCGGCGGCTCCGACACCGAACTCGGCGCGGGCGTCGGGACGGCCTACCAGAACGGCAACCTCTTCGGCGCGGGCGAGACGCTCGAACTGCGCACGCTCGGCTCCATCGCCGGCGACCTCGTCAGCGACACCACGCTCTCGGCGCAGGCCGAGGCGTCGGGCTCGCTCTCGCTGCCGTATCTCGTGGCCCCCTTCAGCGCGCTCGACCGCGCGCTCGGCCTCTACGAGGCCCGCACCCGCCTGACGCTCAGCCTGCTCACGGCCCGCCGCGACGAGCTGCGGCTGATCATCCGCGGCCGGGGCGTGGCCCGCTTCCGCCTGGAGATGATGCACTCGCCGACGCTGACCTCGTTCGTGGATGTGCTCGACGTGAGCCTGAGCAACCCGGACACGCTCAGCGGTTTCAAGGCGTCGTTCCTCGACGTGGTCCTCGGCGACTCGCTCACCCCGCGCCTCGACGACCCGGTGCAGCGCGCCCAGATCGAGGAGGACTACACGCAGCCCCAGGTCAACACGGCGTTCCGGTACACGCTGCGGGCTGCGCGCGGCAATCCGTTCCGGCGCGACCAGGGCTACAGCTACGAAGCCTCGGCCGAGGTAGGCGGCAACCTCCCCTACCTGCTCGACCGGTACGCGTACTCCCCCGGCGCCGTGGAGGGCAGCCTGCCCGGCCTGCCGATTTTTCGCGGCGGGCGCTTCGAGAACCGGCTCATCTACCGGCAGTACGCGCGCTTCGTGGCGGATCTGCGTCGCTACCAGCCGCTCGGGCGGCGCGCCGTGCTGGCGCTGCGGTTCACCGGAGGCATGGCCCACCCCACCGGCAAAGCCCGCGTCGTGCCGTTCGACCGGCGCTTCTATAGCGGCGGCCCCACCTCGGTGCGCGGCTGGAGCCTGCGCGAGCTGGGCCCCGGCGCGGCCAGCTTTACCCGCCTCTCCGGCGGCGGCGCCGTCGCCAACTTGCTCGGCGGCGACATCAAGCTGGAGGCCGCCGCCGAGTACCGCCGCACGCTCGTGCGCAACTTGTTCGCGGGCGACTGGCAGGGCGCCGCATTCCTCGACGCCGGCAACGTCTGGACCGGTCCGCGCAACCTCGGCGGCCCCGAAGGGCGCTTTCGGCTGGGCTCGTTCGCCACGGAAGTAGGCGTCGGCTCGGGCCTCGGCGTGCGGGTCGCGTGGGAGTACCTGATCGTGCGCTTCGACCTCGGCTACAAGGTCTACGACCCGGCGCGCCCCGAGGCGGGCTTCCTCCCGGACGGCCTGCGCGCGCCCAAAGCCTACTTCGGCATCGGGCACACGTTCTGACGCTGAAGCCGCCTGACGCTAGAGCCGCTCGATGCCTACGCTGCCGCCCGAGGTGCGCAGCACGAGCGCCGGGCCGCCGCCGCCGATGGCGCCCCGGATGGCGCGCTTCTCGACGACGCCCACGACGGGCAAATCGCTGCGGACGCTGCCGCCCGAGGCCCCCGCATCGAGGTTGGCGCGCGCCGAAGCCGGCAGGGCCACGGCGACGCTGCCGCCCGAGGTTTCGAGCCGCACCGGCGCGCCCAGGCCGCGCCCGAACGCGGCGCGGATGCTGCCGCCCGAGGTCGTCGCATCGACGGCGCCGAGCACCCCTTCTACCTGGATGCCGCCGCCGCTGGTGTGCGCTTCGAGGTCGCCGCGCACGCCGCGCGCCGAGATGCTGCCGCCCGAGGTGGTGCAGCGCACGTCGGCGCCCATCGAGAGCACGCTGATGCCGCCGCCCGAGGTGGTCAGCTCGGCCGCCCCGCGCACCTGCTCGGCCGTGATCTGGCCGCCGCTCGTCGTGCCGTGGACCGCGCCCGTAATGTCGCCGAACGTGAGCGAGCCGCCCGACGTGACGGCCTTGGCGTCGCCGTCCAGCTCAGCAATGGTAATGCTGCCCCCGGCCGTCTTGACGCTCGCGTTGAAGCGGTGCGGCACGCGCACGTCGTAGACGACGCGCACGTTGCGGTTTTTGAACCACGAACCGCTGCGGTCGTACGCGCCGACGATTTCCACGCCCTCGTCGTCCTGGCGGAAGTCGAGGCGCAGGCGCTTGAGCAGCTCCGCGTCGCCGCCGGTGACCTGCCGCGTGACGGTGACCGTGACGGCGTTGCCCGAAGCATCGCCGCGCAGGCGCACCGCGCCGAGGTCCGAGTGCAACCGGAGCGTCTGGCCGGGCTTTACCGTAAAGGTGCGCTTGACGACATCTTCCGCCCCTCTCTCCGGCGGGTCTTGGCGGTGGGCTTTGCTGACGGTGGTCGCGCCGAGCAGCAGGGCGACCGTGAGGGCGAGCGTGGCGAGCAGGGTGCGGGGCATGGCGCGGCCTCCTTCTGAAGGGTGATCGTTCTCCGGCAGGACGAGGCCGCGCCCGCGTTTGTTACACTC
>CBDTTW010000223.1:0-4463 GCA_965363675.1 uncultured Rhodothermaceae bacterium | reverse complement strand
CGGCGACGACGGCAAAGCCGCGCCCCTGTTCGCCGGCGCGGGCGGCCTCGATGGCGGCGTTGAGCGCCAGCAGGTTCGTCTGGTCGGCGATGTCGTTGATGACCTGCACGATCTCGCCGATCTGGCGGCTGGAGGCGCCGAGCTGCTCGATGGCCCCCGAGGTGTGCTGCACGGCGCTTCCGATCTGGCGCATCTTCTCGACGGTGCGGCCGACGATGGCGCTGCCCCGGGTGGCCGAGGCGCCGGACTGCTGCGCCGCGTCGGCGGCTTCGGCGGCATGGCGGCTGTTTTCCAGCACCGAGCGCACCATTTCCTCGATGCCGGCGGCCATGTCGGCGGCCTGGGCCGTCGATTCGTGCGTGCTGGAGGCAAGCTGCTCGCTGGAGGCGCTGATTTCGGCGGAGGCGGTGGCCGTGGCGACGACGGCTTCGGCCACCTGCTCGATGGCTTTGCGCATGCCGGCGACGGCCCCGTTGAAGCCTTCGTAAAGGCGCGCAATGTCGTCGTCGGCGCGCTCCGGCTCGGCGCGCACCGTCAGGTCGCCGCAGGCAAACTGCTCCATCTTCTCCAGCATATGGGCGGTGCTGCGGGCGAGGTAGCGGTGTTCTTCTTTTTGCGGCGTCATGTCGGCGAAGTACTCCAGCGCGCCCACGACGCGGCCTGCGCGGTCGTAGATGGGGGCGGCCGTCACCAGCAGGTCGAGCCGGGCGGCGCCGGTTTCGGCTGTGATCTCGGCGGTGCAGGCGGCGCCCTCGGCCATGGCCCGCGCGCCCATCTGCGCCGCCGCGCCGCACACCGACGTGCTCGGCTCGCCGGCGCACCGCCGCCCCACGAGGTCGGCCGCCTCGGCGCCGACGAGGGCGGCCAGGCTCTGGTTGGCGTAGGCGATGGTATGGTCTGCGTCGATGAGGATGACGGGGGCCGGCAGCTTGTCCAGGTAGCCCATCTGCTGCGTGATGCGTTCGACCATGAGGTTGAACGTGCGCCCGAGGTCGGCGATTTCGTCTTTGCCCTCGGCCTCCAGCACGACCGCGCGGTCGCCCTCGGTGAAGCGGCGGGCGGCGGCGCTGAGGGCGAGGATAGGCTGCGTGAGCATCTGCGCCAGCATGAACGCCAGCGCGAGCGCCAGCGCAACGCCGGCGAGCGTGAAGCCGAGCGCCTGGTAGAGGATGCCGGTGCGGTCCGTAGCGGCGGCGGCCATGCGTGCTTCGGCGTCCTCGGTGAGGTGCTCCGTCATTTCGAGCAGTTCCTTCTGCGCCGGGAGGTAGTATTGCCGCGACTCCAGCGAGGCGGCGAAGGTGCGGTCGTCCAGGTCGATGAGCGACGAGTCGTCCGGGGAAAGGCCCGTGGCGAGCAGGGCGTCCTTCTCCCGCGCCAGCGTGATGAGGCGTTGGTGCGCCTCCATCCACCGCATGTACAGCTTGTCGAAGCCCGCGAAGTGCTCCCGGACCTCGTCGGAGAGCGGCATGCGGCTCAGCACGGCGCGCGAGGAATCGACGCGGACTTTGGCCTTGTCGATGAAGGCGTACTGCGGCATGCGCAGGCTGTCGGCCGCCATACGCGGGTTGATGAGGCCGCGCTCGCCGAGCAGGATGCCGGTCATGGCGGCTTCGAGCTGCAAGGCCGCACGCGTCGAGGGGATGACCGCCTCGCCGAGGGCGCCGACGTGGCCGCCGAGCCGGTAGGCGGAAAACACGCCGGTCCCGCCGACGGCGGCCAGCAAAAAGGCGAGCAGGCAGAAGCTCAGCAGTAGTTTGGCCTTGAGCCGGGAGTTGTTCAGGAGCTTTCGCATGGGGGGCGAGCCGCTGAGGAAGCTGGGTGATGAAGAGCGCGCATCCGCGAGGAAAAAAGGAAGGTCGCAGCCGGAGACTTCGGGGAGCGCTGGCGTAACGCAGGTATCGGATTGGAATGCGCCGGCTTTAGAAAGACTTTAGGCTTCAGGCAAATAATTTTCCGGCGGCCTGCAAGACGGCATTTGCCCGTTCCGACAAGCAGGCTCCATGCGAGGGGTGAGGCATGCGCGAACGCGGGGAGGCGCTTGGGCGCGGCGCGGCGGCCGCCCTACAGCCCGGCGGAGAGGCGCAGGGCGGCGGTCCATGCATGGTATGCGCGCGCCGTCATGCCCGGATGCAGGACGAGTTGTAGATCGGGCTGCACCCTAACGTTGCCGGTTACGGCGAAGGCGTACGTCGCCTCCAAGGCGATCTCCGGGCGGCGAGCGGCGGGGCCTTGGGAGGCGCGCTCGCGGTGGAAGGCGTCGCTGCCGTGCACGGCGGCGACGCCGAAGCTTGCGGCGCCCCGGGGGCGCCGCAGCGCGGGCCAGAGCACGCCCGCGCCCCATGCCAGCGCCACCGGCGACGCCTCGCCGAGGGCCGCGCCCGCCCGGCCGAAGAGACTGGGGGCTTCCGCCTCGGCCGAGAGGGCGACTTCGCCGAGCGCATACGCCCCCGAGGCGCGTTCGGCCGCGCCGGGGACCGGCTGCGTGAACGTCCAGAGGCCGAGGCCGAGCTTGCGGCGCGCGCCGGCGGTGGGCGCCAGGCCGCCCTCGGCGATGAGCAGCGCGCCCTCGCGCGGGTTGAGGTGGAAGTGGAGCGGCGCCGGGTCGTCGGCGTGGCCCGGCACGGCGTCGAGGGCGGCGGCCTGGAGGTAGGCCCCGGGCGCGGGGTGGGCCTGCACGCGCACGCCGAGCGCCGTGAACGGGTAGATCGACGGGCCGAAAGCGCCGTTGGCCGAGAGGTCCGGGCCGATGCCGAAGGCGCTGTTGAGCAGCAGGGC
This sequence comes from uncultured Rhodothermaceae bacterium, assembly GCA_965363675.1. GTDB lineage: Bacteria > Bacteroidota > Rhodothermia > Rhodothermales > DASSAV01 > CBDTTW01. Next base: position 1,688 of record CBDTTW010000223.1, on the reverse strand, counting down.
GGCGCTCTCGGAGGCGTAGAAGTCGGCGTTCAGATCGTAGAGGCCCGCTTGAACGCCGCCGGCCGCGCCGGTGTACATGATCCACGCTTCGTAGGGCCGCAGCACGCGCGGCGCGTCGATGTTGCTGACTACCTGAAAGTCGCCGAGGCGTTCGGTGGGGCTTTCGCCGTGGTGAGCGAGGAGGGACGCATAGGCGGCAAACCCCCGCCCGAGGTCGGCGCCGACCGATACGTTCAGGTGGTGCAGCCCGGCCGCCCAGCGCCTGCCCGCGAACAGATCGGCGGTATAGGCGGCGCCGAGGTCGAAGGGGGGCGCGGATTGGGCGCGCGCGGCGGCGGTCAGGCCGCAGCAGGCGGCGCACACGAGGAGGGTATAGAGCAGGCTTCGGCGCGGCGTCTCCATACGGAAGCGGCTGGGCTTCAGGCGCGGCGGAGCCTCGCGCCGCCCGTGCAGGGGTTGCCTTCAAAAAGAAACGCCGGGGTCTTTAAGGGACCTCGGCGTTTTTGTAGCGGGGGCGGGATTCGAACCCGCGACCTTCGGGTTATGAGCCCGATGAGCTACCAGCTGCTCTACCCCGCGATGTGGACTGCTATGATACGGTCCTGCGCCCGGCGGCGCAAGTAAAAACTGCTTGCTTTGCCGGATCTTCATAACTTCGCGCAGGCGGCTGCCCGCAGGCTCGCGGCTCGTTGCAGGAACGTCGCAATATAGGCGTCGGCCCGCGCGGCGCCTCCGGCCGGCGGGGGCGGTTAGCAACTAAGCCTGCCGGCCGCCCTCATGCCGCGCTCTGAAGCCGCGCCCACGCCGCCGCCTTGATTGCTGCGCGCCGCGCCGGGAGGGCGGGGGGCGGGCGGCGCCGCGCGGGCGCGGCGGGGCGCTACAAAAGCTGCGCGCGCGGTTGTGAGGGCGTCTGCGCCTGCGTAAACTGTGGCTGTCTCTGCCCTCCCAACGGATTTTTGCGCGTTTCCATGGCCCAGCTCCACCCGTTCGCCGCCTTCCGTCCGCACCCTGAAAAAGCCGCCCGCGTGGCCTGCGTACCCTACGATGTCATCTCGACGGCCGAGGCGCGCGCGCTTGCCGAGGGAAACGACGAGAGCTTTTTGCACGTCATCCGGCCGGAGATCGACTTGCCCGAAGGGGTGGACGAGCATGCGCCCGAGGTGTATGAAAAAGGCGCTGAGAACCTGAAGCGCCTTGCCGTCGGGGGCGCGTTTACGGCCGAGGAGACGCCTTCGCTGTACGTGTACCGCCTCGTCATGGAAGGCCGGGCGCAGACGGGCATCTTCGGGTGCGTCTCGGTGGCCGACTACGACGCCGACGTGATCCTGAAGCACGAGAAGACGCGCCCTGACAAAGAGGACGACCGCACGCGCCACATCCTGGCCCAGGGCGCGCACGCCGAGCCGGTGATGCTGGCCTACGAGGAGCAGCCTGCCATCCGCGCGCTCGTAGAGGAGGTCTGCCGGCGGGAGGCGCTGTACGACTTCACGGCCCCCGACGGCATCCGGCATACCGTCTGGCGCGCGCCCGATCCGGAGGCCCTTTCCGAGGCGTTTCGGGGCGTCGCGCCGCTCTACGTGGCCGACGGGCACCACCGCTGCAAGGCCGCCAGCCGCGCCGCCGAGGTGCTGCGCCGCAGCCCCGAAGCCCCGGGCGTCGAGTTCGAGTACCGCTACACCGGCGGCGAC
>CBDTTW010000222.1:0-4468 GCA_965363675.1 uncultured Rhodothermaceae bacterium | reverse complement strand
CTAGGCGCCGCAGGCGGCGCCTAGGCGGCCTCTTCGAACGAAGTCTTTGCTTCGGCGTCCCTGCCCGGCAAGCGTGCGGCTACGCCGAGGCGCGCAGGCGCTGGATCCGGGTGGCATGGCGGCGCCCGCATGCGTAGCTTGCGGCGGTCTGCGTAGTTTTGTCGAAAACGCGTTTGCCCGCGCGGCTGCAAAAAAGCCCATGCTCCGCCTTCAAGCGGTTGTTTTTCCACGCGCGTACCCGGCCGGCGCCGGGCGCATGCGGCGCGCTCGTTCGCCCGGACGAAGGGTTGCTTTTCCGCAACCATGATGTAACTTAACCGGTAAAGAAGATTCTCTCGCTATGCCTACCTCTTCGCTCATCGGACACGGCTCTCCCAACGCGTACCTCGCGCCCGACGAGATCCGCGCCATCGTCGCCCAAACGCTCCGCGACCATGCGCTCGAAGGCAAGCGCATCCTCTGCATCATCCCCGACGCCACCCGGACCGGGCCGCTGCCGCAGATGTTTCGGCTGCTGCATGAGGGGCTCAGCGGGCGCGTAGCCGCTCTCGACTTCCTTATCGCCCTCGGCACGCACCAGCCCATGAGCGAGGAAGCCATCAACCGGCTCGTCGGCGTTACGGCGGAAGAGCGCACGACCACCTTCGCGGACGTGAACATCTTCAACCACCGCTGGGACCGGGAGGAAACCTTCGTCGAAGCGGGCTTCATCACGGCGGAGGAGACGCTTGCCCTTTCGAACGGCATGCTCGGCATGGATGTGGCCGTGCGCGTCAACCGCCTCGCCTTCGAGTACGATTACCTCGTGATTTGCGGACCCGTCTTTCCGCACGAAGTGGCCGGCTTCTCCGGCGGCAACAAGTACTTCTTTCCCGGCATCAGCGGTCCCGAGGTCATCAACTTTACCCACTGGCTCGGCGCGCTCATCACCAACTACGAGATCATCGGGACGAAGTACACGCCCGTGCGCGCCGTCATCGACCGCGCCGCCGCGCGCATCGACCGCCCGAAGCTGGCCTTCTGCATGGTCGTCCGAGGCGAGCATCTGCACGGACTCTTCGCCGGCGCCCCCGAAGACGCCTGGTCCGCCGCCGCCGATCTGTCGTCGCAGGTGCATATCCGCTACGTAGACCGTCCGTTCCGGCAAATCCTCTCGGTCATGCCCGAGATGTACGACGACATCTGGGTGGGCGCAAAAGGCATGTATAAGCTGGAGCCCGTGGCCGCCGACGGCGGCGAGGTCATCATCTACGCGCCCCACATCACCGAGGTCTCGTACACCCACGGCGCCATCCTCGACGAGATCGGCTACCACACGCGCGATTACTTCGTCAAGCAGTGGGACCGCTTCAAGCAGTATCCCTGGGGCGTGCTCGCGCACTCGACCCATTTGCGCGGCGCAGGGACTTACGAAAACGGCGTCGAAACGCCGCGCGTGGCCGTCACGCTCGCCACCGGCATCAGCCCCGAGCGCTGCGCCCGCATCAACGTCGGCTACCGCGACCCGGCCACAATCCGCGTCGAGGACTTCCGGGACCGCGAAGACGAAGGCATCTTGCTCGTGCCGCACGCGGGCGAAATCCTGTACCGACTCAAGCCGTAGCCCCTACCTTTTCCTCTGTCTCCCTACCATCCTCTGCATCCGCTATGCCACGAAAACGCAACGTCGTCATCGCCCAGTCGGGCGGCCCGACGCCGGTCATCAACAATACCTTGCGCGGCATCATCGACACGTGCAAGCTCTACCCGGATACGTTCGGCGACATCTACGCCGGGCATCACGGCATCGAAGGCGTCCTCAAGGAAGAACTCATCGACCTCGGCGCCCAGGACCCCGACGAAATCGCCCTGCTGCGCACCACCCCTGCCGCCGGCTCCATCGGCACCTGCCGCTACAAGCTCAAGAAAAACCAGGAGGCCGACTTCGACCGCGTCATCGAGGTGTTCAAGGCGCACGACATAGGCTATTTCTTCTACATCGGCGGCAACGACTCCATGGATACCGCCCATAAGGTCGCCCAGCTCGCCAACGAGCGCGGCCTGGACCTCGTCGGCGTCGGCGGTCCCAAAACCATCGACAACGACGTAGGCGACTCCGAGTTCAAGCTGATCGACCACACGCCCGGTTATGGCAGCGTGGCCCGCTACTGGGCCAACATCGTCCAGTGCGCCAACGAAGAGAACGCCGGCTCGTCGCCCGCCGACCCGGTGCTCGTGCTTCAGGCGATGGGCCGCAAAATCGGCTACATCCCGGCCGCTGCACGCCTCGCCGACCCGGAGCGCCGCCTGCCGCTCCAGATCTACATGGCCGAGAGCAAAATCTCGATGCAGCAGCTTGCCGACAACGTCAACGACGAGCTGCAGCGCAGCGGCCGGTGCATCCTCGTCGTCTCGGAAGGCTTCGACATCGGCGACATCGGCGACGTGCGCGACGCCTTCGGGCACACCTCCTTCGGCAGCAGCAAGCTCAGCGTCGAGCAGGGCGTCGTCAACTACCTCAACGGCGTCGGCCTGAAGGCGCGCGGCGCCGCCCGCGGCAACATCTCGGGCACCGACCAGCGCGACACGATGATCTACGCCTCGACCGTGGACCTCGACGAAGCCTATGCGCTCGGGCAGAAGGCCGCCCTCCTCGCCTACGAAGGCGAGAACGGCTACATGTCCACCATCCTGCGCAACCCCGGCCCCATTTACTCGGTGCGCTACGACAAGGCGCCCCTCGAAAAGGTCGCCAACTCGGAACGCAGCTTCCCTGACCACTGGATTACCGAGAACCGCATCGACGTAACCGACGAGTTCTTGAATTACGTGCGTCCCCTCATCGGCAACGACTGGGTGAGCGTGCCGCTGATCAATGGGCTTCAGCGCTTCGCCCGGATCAAGCCGATCTATGCCGAGCGCAAGCTGCCTGCCTACACGCCCCAAGCCTACCACAAATAAACCGGACCATACCCCATGAGCGACCCGGCGCAAGCGCTAAAGGCGCTGCAACCGCAACACGAATTCTTCATCGGCATCGACTCGGACGGCTGCGCCTTCGATACCATGGAGATCAAACATAAAGAGTGCTTCTGCCCCGCCACCGTCAAGCATTTCGACTTGCAGGCCGCCAGCAAGTACGTGCGGCAGGCGTGGGACTTCGTCAACCTGTATTCCAAGCAGCGCGGCGTCAACCGCTTCCCCGCGCTCGTCTCGGTGCTCGACCTCCTGCGCGAGCGCAAGGAGGTGCAGGCGCGCGGCGTGGCCGTGCCCGAACTGCCGCGCCTGCGCCAGTGGATCCAGGAGGAAACGCGCCTGGGCAACCCCGCGCTCAAAAAGCTCGTCGCGGAAACCGGCGACTCCGAGCTGACCCAGGTGCTCCGCTGGAGCGAGGCCATCAACGCGGCCATCGCCGACATGGTCTACGGCGTGCCGCCGTTCCCCTACGTCCGCGAGTTCCTCGACAAAGCCCGGGCCAAAGCCGACCTCGTCGTCGTTTCCCAGACGCCCTTCGACGCGCTTCAGCGCGAGTGGGAGGAGCACGGCATCGACGGCTACCTCCGCACCATCGCCGGGCAGGAAATGGGCACCAAGGTCGAACATCTCCAGATGGCCGCCGGCGGCAAGTACCCTAAGGAAAACATCCTCATGATCGGCGACGCCTACGGCGACCTCAAGGCCGCCCAGGGCGTCGATGCGCTCTTCTACCCGATTCTGCCGGGGCAGGAAGAAGATTCGTGGCAGCGTTTCTACGAGGAGGGCCTGGACCGCTTCTTCAACGGCGCCTTCGCCGGCGCCTATCAGGATGCGCTCATGCAGCAACTTGCCGACGCCCTCCCTGACACTCCCCCGTGGAAATAACCCTTTAGCCTGAGCGGACTTTTATGGATACCTACGACCTCGGGCTGGTGGGCCTGGGCGTGATGGGGCGCAACCTGCTCCTCAACATGGCCGACCACGGCTACTCGGTGGCCGGCTTCGACACGGACCTAGCCAAGGTGCACGCCCTGCGCAGCGAAGGCGGCGGCAAGGTGCTCGGCGCCGAAACCATCGAAACCTTCGTGGCCGCCCTGCGCGCCCCGCGCACCGTCATGATGCTCGTGCCCGCCGGCGCGCCCGTCGATGCGGTCATCGCCGCGCTCACGCCGCACCTCAAGCCCGGCGACTCGATCATCGACGGCGGCAACTCGCACTACCGCGACACCGAGCGCCGCGCCCGCGCGCTGGAAGCCCAGGGCCTCAACTATATCGGCTCCGGCGTCTCCGGCGGCGAGGAAGGCGCGCGCCGAGGGCCGGCCATCATGCCGGGCGGCCAGAAAGAAGCCTACGAAATCGTCGCGCCCATCTTCGAGGCCATCGCGGCCAAGGCCGAAGGCGAGCCTTGCGTGAGCTACATCGGGCCGCGCGGCGCCGGGCACTACGTCAAGATGGTGCACAACGGCATCGAGTACGGCGACATGCAGCTCATCGCCGAAGCCTACGACCTGCT
>CBDTTW010000221.1:0-4572 GCA_965363675.1 uncultured Rhodothermaceae bacterium | reverse complement strand
CGGCCCGAAGCAGCTCCGGGCCTGCGCCAGGCGCACCCGCCCCGAAAGCACCGGTTCCCGGGGCGTCAGCGCCGCCGTGTAGTTGCCGAAATAGTCGAAGAACAGCGCCGGGATGCCGGCGCGGGCCAGGAACGTCACGAGCCGCGTGTTCAGGCTGATCTCGCCGAAAAGGTAAAGGCTCTCGACGGAGGCCACGGGAATCGTCACGCGCGAGGGCGCGCCGTCGCCGGCGGCGTCGCGGTCCAGCACGAGCGTATGCTGACTGCGGCGCAGCCGGCCGCCGGAGAAGATGTAGTACGGGCGCCGCATGGGGGTAACCGTTCAGGCGAAACACCATTCTTCGTAAGCGCAGCCGCGGCACCGGCGCCGGTCGGCGGCTCGGGCCGGCGGCGCCGGGGCCGCGGCCGCCTCGGCGATGCTGCGCACCATGCCCTCCAGGCGGCGTACGTGCGCGTCTTCGAGACCTACGCGCAGGGTGCGCCGCAGCAGCGGGTAGGTCAGCACGCCGTCGAAGGGGGCGCCGTCGGGGCGGCGCACGCCGGCCAGGCGCAGCAGCCACAGGTAAAACCGGAGCTGCCAGGCATGGGCCTCCTTCGCCGACATGCTTTTCTTGATCTCGATGAGGCTGCCTTCCCGGAAGTTGATCCGGTCGATGCGGCCGCTGAGCACGATCCCATCGGGGCCTTCCACCTCCAGGTCTACGGCGGCGGGCAAGCGGGGCAGCGCCGTTTCGTCGAGGAGCTTGCCCAGCGCCACGTCGTCGGACTCCTGCTCCATGCGGATGCCGGCGGCGGCCAGCCATGCCTGCCGGGGGCACCGGGCGTAGTAGCCTACGATGCCCCCGCTGATGCGCGGCTTCACGCGGCGGCCTCCAGCAGGCGGCGCCGCAGATCCTGCTCGGCTTGTTGCACGGCCAGCGCGCTCGTGCCTTCGAGGCCGGCGATGTGCCCGCGCAGGGCCGGGCTCAGGTGCAGCGCTACGCCCTCGACCGGCTCGACGACCGGCGCGGCGCGCGGGCGGCCCTCTTCGTAGGCGTCGGCCAGGTCGGCCCGCAGCGCCACGCCCGGCAACGAGGCATCCTCGGAAAGGGCCACCGCCAGCACTTCCTGCGGGCTGTACGTGCGGGACTGGTTGCTCGTGACGCGCCACGCGACGAGGGCATGCGCCAGGGCTTCGGCCAGCTTTTGCCGCCGCTCGGCGGGGCAGCGAAGCTGATAGCCGGAGCGCTCCCAGCCGTCGGCTTCCAGGCGCGCGGCGGTGGCCGGCGGCGTCTCGGGGTCGTAGGGGTCGCTCGAGACGACGAAGAGGCGCTCCAGGTCAATCGCCATGTCCACCACGAACAGGCCGGTCGCGCGCGGGCCTACCTTGCCTTCCGGCATGAACGTGCGCAGCTTCAGCTCGCCGTCGCCGCTCTCCAGAAAGGCTTGAAGCTCCGGGCCGGGAACGTTCTTGCCGTTTTCGTCCTGCACCATGAGCGAGTTGCCGTTCTCGTCGCGGACGATCACCTGGTGGTCGCCGGGCACGCCCGAGCGGTCGAAGGAGATGGCCTCGGGGGAGAGCGCCGCCAGCAGCGGGTGCAGCGGACGCATGGCCGAGATGGAAAGCGGGCTGCGGCGGCGCAGCACGCCTCCGGGTTCCTTTTCCTCCTCGCCGCCGTTTTTCTTGCCGCGTTTTCCGGCGCCCTTGTCTTTCTTGGCGGCGCGCATCCAGCCGCCGATGAGCTGGTCGGCCCAGGCCGGGTCGGCCGCCGAGAGGGGTTCGCCGTCGCCGAGGGCGCGCTTGCCGCCGCTCTGCTTGAGCACCTGCGTCGTCGTGACGGGGGCGAAGGGTTCCTGGAGCGTCTCCAGCAAGGCCGTCAGCAGCGAGCGCTTGACTTGCTGGCCGCTGCTGTAGGGCAACTGCACGCCGAACTGAGCATTCCAGAAGGTTTTCTGGCGGCCGTCCTGCACGCAGAAAACCGTGTGGTCCACGTGCCGCAACTGGCGGAGGTAAAGGTAGCGGGGCATGAGCGTACGGGGGGTTAATCGTTGGCGTGGGAGGCGCCGCCCGCGAGGCCGGCGTGGTGGAAGCGGATGAGCGTCAGGAAAAGCGTGAGCTGCTCGGCAGGCATGGCGTAGACGCGCCGGAAAAGCGGTTCGAGATGCGCGTACGCCTCGGCTTCTTTTTCTACGATATCGGCCAGCTTTTTCATGAAGCCGGACTTGTGCGGCTGCCGGAGCAGCTCGCTCACGAGGTTGTTGCGTTCGGTGCCGCGCGTCTGGCGGGCGAAGGCTCCGAGGTATTGCGCCGTCTCTTCGGAGAGCCGGTACAGGTCTTCGTGCTGGGGTCCGAGCATGGCGAGTATCCAGGTCAGGTAGAGGATGTAGTCGGCCGGGCCGAGGCCGCCGTAGCTGGGGGCTTTGTCGGCGCGGGCGTGCAGGTATTTGTCCAGGCCGGAAGGCGGCAGGGCTTGCAGCCCGATGGCGCCGCGCTCGCAGGCGGCCCGGAAGGCGGCGTCGGTGCGGTAGAGCCGCTGAAAGGCCGTGTCGTTCAGGCCCGCCTCGTTGGCGAAGTACTGGTCGAAGACGGCGTAGAGCCGGGCGATCTCGGGCAGACGCAGCGGCAGAAAGCCGACCGTAGTATTGGTTTTGTCGAGCATAAAGACGTAGGCCGTCAGGGTCTGGCCGGGGCGGCGGCGGGCCAGCGCCAGCACGAGGGCCGCCCACTCCATCGTGGCGAGGGCGTCGCTGTCTTTGTTGACCTGGTAAGGCGGCAGCGCCTCGCCCGCGTCGTAGCTTCCCGAAAGGCGGTGCGCCAGCCACCAGGCGTTCCACACGTTGATCTCCATCCCCTTGATGTTGGGCGCCGGCGGGTGGTTGATAAAGGCGCGGTAGCGGCTCCACCCCTCGAAGGTCATCCAGAGCAGTTCGTCGTCGTCGAAGAGCAGCGTCTGGCCGCCGCTGATGGTCAGCCCGAGCGCGGCGCCGATCCAGGTGGCGTAGGCATCTTCGGGAAGCGTAGGCGGGCTGAGCAGGCCCACCTGCCCCGACGTGACGGCCTCGGCGCCGCAGGCCGGGTAGCCCACCACGAAGCTGCCGTCGGGGGCGGTCGTGTCGATTTTGGCGTGCAGCCGTCCCAAGGCCTCGCGGCGGCGGGCCGCCGTGACGGGCTCCTTCGACTTTCTGAAGAGCACGAAAAACGACGAGTTCTTGACAGGGTATTGCAGCGGCTTGGCGTGGTCGTAGACGAGCGGGTAGAACACCTCGTCGAAGAAGGTCCGGGCCGTGTGGCGCGTGTTCGCCCCGGCGTTGTAGCGCTCGACGAGCCGGCGCCCATAGGCAGCGATATTCATAGGAAGACTCCGGAGGGGCGTTCGGGTTCGGGGGCGGCGTCGCCGGCGGCGGGGCCGACGAAGCCGAGGGCGCCGTCGTACCAGTCGTCGGGAACGACGAACGGGTAGGCGCCCTCGGCGATCTGCGGCAGGGGCTGCTTGCCCAGCAGCGGCATCAGCACGCGGCGGCCTACGGGGATCTCGACGCCGTCGCGGGAGCGCCAGTGCGCGTAGGCTTCGCGGTCGGCGGCGCAGATGAGGGCGTAGGCGTCGATGTCGAGGGCGTCGAAGAAGACAGAGCGCTTGACGTGGCACAGCTCGTGCAGCGTGAAGGCGTCGCCCTGGCGCACCATGTGCTGCCGGAGCGCCTCGTCCAGGCGGCACTCGGGGTAGACCCGGTCCAGGAGGCGCTGCACGTCGGCTTCGCGGAGCGGCTCGGCGTGCGGGAGGGCCTCGTAGCCGGCGCGCACGACGGCAGCCTCGTAGGGCAGGCAGTCGGCGTCGTCGGCGGGCGGCGGCAGCACCCACACAGGCTTGAGCACGGGTTCGGCGCGCCGCAGGCGGTTCACGCGCCCGAAGCGCTGCACCAGAGCGTCGAGGGGGGCTGCGTCGGTGATCATGGCGTCGAAGGAGATGTCCAGGCTCACCTCGACCACCTGGGTCGTGAAGGCGACGCAAGCCTCCTGGCCTTCCTTGCCGATGCGTTCGATTTCCTGTTCGAGGGCGCCGCGGTCGCTGCGGCGGAAGCGGCTGTGCACGAGCAGACGGCGCACGCCGGGCAGGCGCGTTTCGGCTTCGCGGTAGCGCGCTTGCGCCTCGGCGACGCGGTTGCTGACCCAGAGCACGCGCCGCCCCCGGCGGAGCCACCGGCGGAGCTGCGCCCAGGCGGCCTCGGCGTCGGGGGCTTTGAAGACGCGGTGCCGGTCGAACGAGGCCAGCGCCTCGGGGCCGAGGCGCACTTCGTGCGTCGAGCCCAGGCGCTCGCGCAGCTTCTCGGCGAGGGCCGTAGGCAGCGTAGCGCTTCCGATGTGCACGCGGCAGCCGAGCCGCACGAGGGCGCCGACCAGCTCGAAGACCATCATCTGCATGCGCCCGCCGTAGACGTGCACCTCGTCGAGGATCACGTCGCAGCCTTCGAGGTCGAGGGCTTGCGCCTCGTGGCCGTGCGTGCCGAAGAGGATGGAAGCGATCTGGTGCGGCGTGAGCACCTTGACGGCGGCGCCCGGGTGGCGCTGGAGCATGGTTTCTTCTTCCTTCCAACC
>CBDTTW010000220.1:0-4622 GCA_965363675.1 uncultured Rhodothermaceae bacterium | reverse complement strand
CTCCTCCATCTTGATGCTCGATTGGAGGCGCGTTTGCAGCCCCGCCTGCTCCAGGGCGTCCTGGAGCGCCATGGCGTTGATCATCGTGGCGAGCATGCCCATGTAGTCGGCGTGGGCGCGCGTCATGCCGGTCATGGAGTTCTGCACGCCCCGGAAGATGTTGCCGCCGCCGATGACGATGGCGATCTCGACGCCGCGCGCAGCCACCGCCCCGATGTCGGCGGCGTAGGCGCGCAGCACCTGCTCGTCGATGCCGTAGGCTTTCTCGCCGAGGAGCGACTCGCCGGAGAGCTTGAGCAGGATGCGTTTGTAGTGCAGAGCGGCGGGCATGGGGGCGCAGGCGAGTGGGTGGGCGGACAAAGTAGGGTTTCCGAGGGCGCCGAGCAACGAGCGGGCGCGGCACGCAAAAGGGGGCGCCTGGCGTTCAGATGCCCCCTTGCACAGGATGTTGCGGCGCGCGGGCCGCTCCGGGGCGGCTTTAGTCGCCGAGCGCGAAGCGCACGAAGCGCCGCACCTCCGCCTTGGCGTTCTGGAGCATCTCCTTGACCGTTACGCCGGCGTCCTTCACGAACGGCTGCTCGACGAGCACGTTGTCGGCAAAGTAGCGGTCGAGCTTGCCCTGCGCGATGCGGTCGAGCATCTTTTCGGGCTTGCCCTCGTTGCGGGCGGCTTCCCGCGCAATCTCCATCTCCTTCTCCTTGACTTCCTCGGGCACGTCGGCGCGCGTGGCGGCCACCGGGTTGAGCGCGGCCACCTGCATCGCCAGGTCGCGCCCGACCTCCGCAAGGTTGCCTTCGCCGGCCACCTCGACGAGCACGCCCATGCGCGCCCCGGGGTGGATGTACGGGGCCACGATGCCGTCCTCGCTCGTGAGCGCCGCGTAGCGCCGCACGTCGATCTTCTCGCCGATCTTGCCGGTCAGGTCGGTCAGGGCTTCGCTGATGGTGCGGCCGCTGCCGAGCGTGAGGCCCTTGAGGGTCGCCACGTCGGCGGGTTGGCGCTCAAGGGCCAGCTCGCCCACTTCGCGGGCGAACTGCTGGAACTCCTCGTTGCGCGCCACGAAGTCGGTTTCGCAGTTGACCTCGGCCAGGACGCCGGTTTTGCCGTCGGCCGAGGCGGCGAAGACGACCAGGCCCTCTTTGGCCTCGCGGTCGGCGCGCTTGGCGGCCACTTTCTGGCCTTTCTTGCGGAGCTGGTCGATGGCCGCCTCGAAGTCGCCGTTGGTTTCTTCGAGCGCCTTCTTGCAGTCCATCATGCCTACGCCGGTGATCTCGCGCAGACGTTTAACGTCGCTTGCTGAAATAGACATATCGGTAAATGCTAAGCTTAAAGGCCGGGGGAAGGCCGTTGGAGTGCGGTTAGTCTTCCTGCGGCGCCGGGGCGTCGCCGCGGCGGCGGCGGCGGCCCTCCTGCGGCGGCTCGGGCTGCGCCTCGCGCTGGTCCTGCTGGCGCTTCTCGCGTTCGGCTTTGCCGGCGGCTTCCTGCACGTCGCGGGTGCGGTTGCCTTCGTTGATGGCGGCGGCAATCACCGACGTGATGAGCTGGATCGACTTCAGGGCGTCGTCGTTGGCCGGGATCGCATAGTCCACCAGGCCGGGGTCGCAGTTGGTGTCCACCATCGCGATGATGGGGATGTTCAGCTTCTTGGCCTCGTTGATGGCGATGTGCTCGCGGTTGATGTCCACGACGTAGAGCGCGCCCGGCAGGCGGGGCATCTCGGCGATGCCGCCGAGGTTCTTCAGGAGCTTATCCTGCTCGCGGCGCCGCATGAGGCGCTCTTTTTTCTTGAGCTGCTCCATGGTGCCGTCGGTCGCCATCTTGTCGAGGGTTTCCATGCGGCGGATGCTCTTGCGGATCGTCTGGAAGTTGGTCAGCGTGCCGCCGAGCCAGCGCTCGACGACGTAGGGCTGGCCGCAGGCTTCGGCCTGCTCGCGCATCGTGTCGCGGGCCTGCTTCTTGGTGCCGACGAACAGGATTTTGCGACCCTGGCGGGCGTAGCGCGAAACGGCTTCGGCCGCCTTGTCCAGCATCGTCTGCGTCTGGATCAGGTCGATGATGTGGATGCCGTTGCGCTCCATGAAGATGTAGGGCTTCATCTTCGGATTCCAGCGGCTGGTCAGGTGGCCGAAATGCGAGCCGGCCTTGAGGAGGGTTTCGATTTCCGCGCGGTGCTGCGGAGACTGGACTTCTGCCATGAGTGTGGGTGCGGGTTTTATCCTGGCGCCGCCGTCATCTGTGCAGGTCGAACCGGCCCCGTAAGGGCGCAGGTCACCCGGCCGCACATCGAGCGGTGCGCGTGGTGGTGAGGGGCGGCCGAAGCCGCCCGAGGAGCGCTAGCGCTTCGAGAACTGGAAACGTTTGCGGGCCTTCGGGCGCCCGTACTTCTTGCGCTCGACCATGCGGGGGTCGCGCGTGAGGAAGCCTGCGTCGCGGAGCGGCTTGCGCAGCACGTCGCTGTAGACGACGAGCGCGCGGGCGATGCCCAACCGGATCGCCTCGACCTGGCCGGTCTCGCCGCCGCCGGCGGCGTTGACGACCACGTCGAACTGACCGGCGGTGCCCGTCACGTCGAAGGGCGCCAGCAGCGTGCGCCGCCGCCAGTCGAGCGGCACGTACTCGGCCAGGTCGCGGTGGTTGACGACCACGTTGCCCGAGCCGGGCCGAAGGTAGACGCGCGCCACCGAACATTTGCGGCGCCCGACGGCGTTGTATTGCACTGGTCCTGCCATGATAAACGGGGATAGAACGATGAGGGTAGGGTTATAGCGGGAGATCCTTGGGTTCCTGGGCCGTGTGCGGGTGCTCCGCGCCGGCGTAGACCTTCAGCTTGCGGAACATCTGCCGCCCGAGCGGGCCTTTCGGAAGCATGCCCTTGACGGCGTTCTCGATGATGAAGCCGGGCTTCTTGGCGCGCACTTCGCGCGGGGTGCGCACGCGGCCGCCGCCGGGGTAGCCGGTGTGGCGGAAGTACTCCTTCTCGGTTTCCTTGCCGCCGGTGAAGCGCGCCTTGTCGGCGTTGATCACCACGACGAAGTCGCCCGTGTCCACGTGCGGCGTGAAGGTCGGTTTGTGCTTGCCGCGCAGAACGGCGGCCACCTTCGAGGCCAACCGGCCCACGATCTGGTTCTCCGCGTCCACGACGAACCAATCCCGCTCGACCTCGCGGGGCTTGGCGCTCAGCGTCTTATAACTGTTGGCGTCCATAATGAAAGTTACCGGTCCCGGCAGGAGCGCCGCCGCCCTGGGGCTGCGCCTCGCCTGAGGAGATAAAAATATCCGGCCCCCGCGCACCGGATCAGCGATCTATACTATGCGGCATCCGCAGGAAATGCTACAGTCTCATAAGATAACGCCTCGGGCGGGGGCTGTCAATCGGCGCGCCGCCGGCGCAGCCCCGCCGGACGCCGCCCGAGGCGCCCGGCAGGGCCGTCTTCAAGCAATCTTTAAGCGGGGGGCGGCTCAGGCGTAGGTGTTGAGCATCACCGGCATGATGAGCATCATCAGCTCCTCGTCGGCGCTTTCGTCGGCCGGCGTCACGACGCCGGCGCGGTTGGGCGAGCTGAACTCGAAGACCACGTCCTCCGAGTCTACGTTGCCGAGCACTTCTTCGAGGTACTTGTGGTTGAAGCCGATCACCATCGGCTCGTCGGCGTACTCGCACACGATGGTTTCGCGCGCCTCGCTGGCCCGCTCGATGTCCTCGGCCGACACCTCGACCTGGTTCTGCGAAACCGAGAGCCGGATCTGGTTCGTCAGGTTGGACGAGTAGAGGCTGACGCGCTTGACGGCGGCCAGCATGGCGGCGCCGTTGATGACCATGCGGCGCTCGTTGTCGGCCGGGATGACGGCTTCGTAGTTCGGGTACGACTCGTCGATCACCCGCGCGAGCACCTTCGAGGCGCCGAAGTCGAACCCGACGTAGCTGCCCTCGACGGCGACCGTACAGGCGTCGTGCGTGGCGACGCGGGCCGCCAGCGTCAGCGCCTTCTCGGGCACGATGAAGGCCAGCGGCTCCTCGGCCTTGATTTCCTCCAGGCGCAGGCGCACCAGGCGGTGCCCGTCCGTGGCCACGGCGCGGGCGTGCTCGGGGCCTACCTGGAAGTAGATGCCCATCATCGCCGGCCGCAGCGCGTCCTTGCTCACGGCGAAGCTCGTCTTTTGCACGGCCCGGCGCAGGATCTGCCCCGTCGTCTCGATGCGCGCGCCCCCGGCGAGCTGCGGCAGGGCCGGGTAGTCCGCCCCGTCGAAGCCGACCATCTTGAAGCGCCCTTGGTCGGTGCGCAGCATCACGTTGTGCTCGCGGTCGGTCTCGATGTGCACCGGCAGGTCGGGCAGCGCGCGCAGCGTGTCGAGCAGGCGGCGCGCCGGGATGGCGACGCGCTCGGGGGAGGCCGCCCCGTCGAAGCGCACCCCGACGAGCTGGATGATCGAGATTTCAAGGTCGGTGGCGCTGAGCCGCAGGCGGTCGCCTTCGCGCTCGAAAAGGATGCATTCGAGGATGGGCAGGGTGCTTTTGGAGGGCACCGCGCCGGCGGCGACGCTGAGCGCCTTGAGAAGCTCGGCGCTGGAGGCGGTAAACTGCATGGCGGGAGGCGTTTGGCGGATTGGGGGGTGGCGCTAAG
>CBDTTW010000219.1:0-4655 GCA_965363675.1 uncultured Rhodothermaceae bacterium | reverse complement strand
GCCCGCCACGAGGGCGGCCAGGGCGAGGCGTAGCATGGCGGTAGGGTAGGGGCTGAAACGTTCGGAGACCGCGCGTCGCAGGGCGGGCGGTCTCCGGTAAAGTAACCATTCAGGGCGCCGCCGCTACACCTGCGGCTTCCAGCCCGGCGCATATTCCCGCTGCCACAACGCCGCCGCCTCCGGGTCGCCGAGGATGCGGCCGGTCTTGGGGTCGGTCTTGAGGATGCGGCCCGTGCGGTACGAGATGTTGGCAAGCTGCGTCAGCAGCGTGCTGCGGTGGCCTTCCTCGATGTCGGAGTTGTGCTTGGCCTGGCCCTGCACCGCCTGGATGAAGTTGTAGAGGTGCACGTCCTCGGCGCCGAGTTCGCGCCCTCCGGCTTCGGTGACCTTGCGGCCGTTCTGCGGGTTGACCTCCTTCACGAGCCGGTCGGCGCGGTCGTAGATGCGGTAGGTGAGGCCCGAGATGACGAGCGCGCCCTTGTCGCCGTGGAAGCTCACGCCCACGCCGCTGTTCTCCATCATGCCGTGGCCGTTGGCGCTCTGGCCCTCCCACATGATGTACTTGCCGTCGGGGAATTTGAACGTGAGCACCTGCGTATCCGGCGTCTCGGCGTCATCGTCGGCGAAGAAGTGGCCGCCCGTAGCGACGACCTGCGACGGATACGTGACGCCCAGCCCCCAGCGCGAGAGATCGACCGTGTGGACGCCGTTGTTGCCGGCCTCGCCGTTGCCCCAGCGCCAGAACCAGTGCCAGTTGTAATGGATCACGTTGTCGCGGTAGGGCACGCGCGGGGCCGGGCCTTGCCAGAGCTCATAGTCGAGCCAGGCGGGCACGGGCGCCTCCTTGCCCTCGCCGATGGGGTCGCGGGCGCGGGCGTACCACGAGCGCGAGTAGTGCAGCTCTCCGATGGACCCCGCCTGCAACTCGGCGATGGCGTCGATGATGACGGGCCACGACCGGCGCTGGTTGCCCATCTGCACGATGCGCTTGTGCTTGCGCGCCGCCTCGACCATCATTTCGCCTTCATGGGGGTTATGGCTGGCGGGCTTCTCGACGTAGACGTGCTTGCCGGCGGCGCACCCGAGGATCGTGGCGGGGCCGTGCCAGTGGTTCGGCGCAGCGATTACGAGGCCGTCCACGCCGGCGTCGTCGAGCGCCGTGCGGAAATCCTTGATGCCTCGGGGGGCCGTCTGCTGGCTCGCCGCCACCGAGGCCACGGTGCGCTCCATGGCGCGCTGGTCCACGTCGGCGACGTAGACCACCTCGGAGCCCTGGAGGCGGCTGAAGTTGCGGGCCAGCATGCCGCCGCGCCCGTTGACGCCCATCACGGCCAGGCGCACCCGGTCGTTGGCGCCGGCGATGCGGCTGTAGCTCTGGGCGGTCATGCCCGAGGCCGGCAAGGCGAGGGCGGCCCCGGCGCCGAGCGCCAGCGTTTTGAGAAAGGTGCGGCGAGTGTTTTCCATCGTGGACGAAGCCATGCTTCCTGTAAAAGCCCGTTGGCCCCCGAGACCAGGGGGGCAGGGCATAAGGTCCGTTAAGTTACCGTTTAAGTCAAGCCTAAAAGCGCTTGCGTGCTGAATTCCGTACAACCTTCATGCCGGGAGCCGGGCTACTCGGCCAGGCGCTTTTTGGGCAGCAGCAAGATGACGAGCGCGCCGAGCAGCGCCATGGCGATGAGGAAGGTAAATCCGGTGGTATAGGCGCTGCTGGTATCGCGGAGGTAGCCGACGAGCATCGGGGCCGTAGCTTCGGCCACGCCGTCGGCCGTCAGGATGATGCCCATCACGCGCCCGAGCACGCGTACCCCGAAGATGTCGGCGGCCATGAGCGGGATGATCATGTAGTCGCCGCCGAGGCCGATGCCGAACAGCACGGCGAAGGCATAGATCACGCCCGGCTGGTCCGCGAAGAACAGCAGCGGAATGGCGCCGGCCACGATCAGGTAGATGAGCAGCATGACGTACTTGCGCGGAAAGCGGTCGGCGAGCCAGCCCATCAAGAGGCGCCCGGCGATGCTGGAGAACAGCACGAGCGAGAGCACACGCGCGATCACGTCCTGGCTCATGGCAAGGTCGGGGCCGAGGAACAGCTTGAGGTGCTGGTTCGTGCCGCCCACGGCGGCGATGGAGCACATGCTGCCGAAGGCCAGCAAGTAGAAGTATTTGTTGCGCAGCACGTCGCGCAAGGGTACGAGCGGGGCCGCCGGCCCGCTCCCGGCCCACCCTTCGGGCGCGTCGCGGACGAAAAAGGCGAACGGGAAAGCGACGAGGACGATCAGGAAGCCGATGGTTCGCAGCGCCGCATGCCAGCCGTAGGCTTCCACGAGCGCGTGCGCGATGAGCGGCACGAGCGCTCCGCCCAGCCCGATGCCGATGTAGGCGAAGCCCATCGCCTTGCCGCGCGTCCGCTGGAACCAGCGCGAGATGAGCACCTGGTTGGGCAGGGGGCCGCCGCAGACGTAGCCGAGCGCGTTGAACAGGTAGAACACGTAGAACATCCACAGCTCGGTCATGTAGCTCAGCCCTACGAGCGCCACGCCGGCCATGAGGATGCCCGCCAGCATCATGCGGCGCGGCCCGAAGCGGTCCACGATCCACCCCACGGCAAAGCCGAACAGCGGCCCGACGAGCAGCTTGCTCAGCGCGTTGCCCGAGGTGACCTGGGTGCGCGACCAGCCGAAGTCCTCGACGAAGAAGTCGTAGAAGAAGGGCAGGCCGTAGAGCGCCAGGCCGACGATGGAGAACAGGGCCAGGAACGCCGTCGTGGCGACGTGCGCTTGCCGGGGCGTGATGCGCTCGGCAGGGAGGGTGTGGTCGGCCATGGGCGGCGTGGGCTGGAGGAGGGAGGGCGCCCGAAAGAATACGCCTGCTCCGGCTGCGCCGCAATGAGAGCGCTTCGCTTCGCGGAAGTTTGGCGGGGCCTCAGGGCGCGAAGTCGCGGTGGCCGAAGTAATGCAGCACGAAGTGGATTTTCTCGGCCTTCTGCGCGCCGAAGCCGGGAAGGGCGCGCAGGCGGCGGCGCAGCTCGCCCGCGTCGCAGCCGTCGTTCCAGAGCGCGGCCGCGTCGCCGCCGTAGCGCTCGCAGAGGAGCGCGGCGAGGGCGTGCGTCGTGTCGGCCATTTTGTTCGTGAAGCGGTGCACGGCGGGCGGCTCCGCAAAGGCCGCCCGCAGCGCCTCCGGGTCCATCGCAGCGATGCGGCGCAAATCGAGGTGCCCGAGGCGCGCGTGCAGGCGCTGGGGGCCGGTAAAGGCGTACTCGGCCCGGACGCGCTGGTCGTAGAGGAGGCCGAGCAGGGCGGCGGCCGGGTGCGCCCGCACGAAGGCGTCGGCGTCGGGGTCGCCGGTGAGCGTGCCCTCGGTTTTGTAGCGCTCCATCATGCGCACGAGGCCGCCTTCGAGGGCGCCGTAGTCCAGCAGGGTCAGGGGCGCAGCCATGTCGCCGCCTCGCGGGCGTAGTAGGTGAGGATGATGTCGGCCCCGGCGCGCCGGATAGCCGTGAGCGTTTCGAGCACGGCGCGGCGCTCGTCGAGCCAGCCGGCGGCGGCGGCGGCCTTGATCTGCGCGTATTCGCCGCTGACGTGGTAGGCGGCCACCGGCACGTCCGACGCCTCGCGCAGGCGGTAGATCACGTCGAGGTAGTGGAGGGCAGGCTTGACCATCACCATGTCGGCGCCTTCCTCCAGGTCGAGCATGGCTTCGCGCAGCGCCTCGCGGGCGTTGGCGGGGTCCATCTGGTAGGTTTTCTTGTCGCCGGGGATGCCCGCCCCGGCGCGCGGCGCCGAGTCGAGCGCGTCGCGGAAGGGGCCGTAAAAGGCGCTGGCGTATTTGGCCGTGTAGGCCAGAATGGCGACGTGCGTGTAGCCCGCCTCGTCGAGCGCCTCGCGGATGGCCCCGACGCGGCCGTCCATCATGTCCGACGGAGCGATCACGTCGGCCCCGGCCTCGGCCTGTACGACGGCCATGCGCGCCAGCAGGTCCAGCGTCTCGTCGTTGACGATCTCGCCGCCCCGCACCAGCCCGTCGTGGCCGTCGGAGGAGTACGGGTCGAGCGCTACGTCGGTGATGACCAGCAGCTCCGGCGCCGCCTCCTTGACGGCGCGCACGGCGCGGGGGAACAGCCCCTGCGGGTTGAGGCTTTCGCGGGCGTCGGGGGTTTTGAGGCGGTCTTCGATGGCCGGGAACAGGGCCACCCCCGGCACGCCGAGCGCCTCCAGCGCCCGCGCTTCCTCGGCGAGGGCCTCGATGGTATAGCGGTGCTGCCCCGGCATCGACGCGATGGGCTCGCGCGAGGCGCCGGCGCCGTCGATGACGAACAGCGGCGCGATGAGGTTGTCCACGGAAAGCCGCGTCTCGCGGGCCAGGCGGCGCAGGTTCTCGGTGCGGCGCATGCGGCGCGGGCGGTGCGTAATCGGGTAGGCGGTGGTGGTTTGCATGGTTCCGGCAGGTTGTCGGCCGCCTGGGGGCGGCCGGGGGAAGCGGGGCGCTAGGGGCGGCGGCGCCAGCGGGTGCCCTCCGGGCCGTCCATCACGTCGATGCCCAGGGCTTCGATCTCCGTGCGAAGCGCATCGGCGCGCGCAAAGTTCCGGTTGCGCCGCGCCTCGTCGCGGGCGGCCAGAAGCCCCTCGACGGCCTCGGCGAGCGGGTCGGCGGCGGGG
>CBDTTW010000218.1:0-4677 GCA_965363675.1 uncultured Rhodothermaceae bacterium | reverse complement strand
GCCCAGGCGATGAGCACGCCCTGAAGGGGCAGGCGCGCCCAGAGCGCGGCGGGGGGGATCTGGGGGAACTGCTCCGGGTGAAGGGCCATGTGCACGTTGGCCGGAAACACGGCCACGAGCAGCACAATGAGTCCCCACCCCGCCGGGCGCGTCCACCGGGGAACGAGCACCAGCGCGCCGAGCGCGACTTCGGCCAGGCCGCTCAGGTACACCAGCAGCAGCGGCTGCGGCACATACGGCGGCATGATGCCGACGTACGTCGCCGGGCGCACGAAGTGCAGCACCCCGGCTGCAACGAAAACCGCCGCGAGCACGTATTTCAGGATGCGCTTGACCATATTTCCTACCCCGATGCCTGAGCGGCGAACCCCGGAAGATACGGCGCGCCCGGCCTCGCCGCCGCTTTCCGCCCTACGCATGATGCCCGCCAACGCCTCGCTCGCCGTCCTCGTCGCCATCGACCCGACGTTCTCCGCTGTCATGGAAGGGCGCTTTGAGATGCGCGGCATGCTCCGGGGGGGCGAGGGGGCCGGGTTGTCGCTGGAGTACGACGCAAAGGGGCTTGGGGCGACGTGGTCGGAGACGGAGACTATCGCCCTGCCGCTCGGCGGCCTGCGCGGCCTCGACTACCGCCGCTGGATGCGCCGCGGGGTGCTGCGCCTGCGCCCGGCGCGCATGGCCCTGCCGGCGGCGCTGCCCGGCGTGGACCCGCGCCGCCTCGACCTGAAGGTGGCTCGCCGCGACCGCGAGGCCGCCCGCCTGCCGGCCGCGCGCGTGCACGCCGCGCTCGCCGGGGCGCCGCCCGCTGCGCCCTTCACGGCGGCCGCCGACCGCCTCGGACTGGCGGACGTGATCGGCCTCGCCTACCTCGCGGACGGCTTCCTCGTGCTCGACACGGCGCGGCGGCGCCTGGAGACGTTCGTGGGGGATTTCGAGGTGTTCAAAATCGAGCCGGCGGCCCTCTCCGAGGTCGCCTTTGCGCGCGGGCGCGCCGCCGACCGGCTCACGCTGCGCCCGCGCCGCCCCGACCTGCTCACGGCGTTCCCCGGCGCGCACGACGAAGCGCTCCGGCTGCGCCTCCAGAAGGCCGACCGTCCCGATGCCGAGCGGCTGCTGGAGGCGCTCCGCGGCTGCCTCGCCCGGGCAGGGGCCTGAGGGCATCGGCGCCGGTTTTTTGCGACGCGCCCGGCCATTTCGCCCGCGCGCGCTTCCCGAAGCCGAAGCCGGTGGCGTATCTTGCCGCACTTATTAAACCTTACCGACTCCATCTACGGCATGAACATCGACTTCGGCGACCAAGTACTTGAAAAAGCACAGGAACTCAGCCGGCAGGGCATCGACCCGAACCAGGCGGCCAAGGTGCTGTTCGACCAGGACCCCGAAGGCCGCAACTACGGCATCGGCATCATCCTCGGCGGCGACGGCAAGCCCTATCCCACCTCGCCGACCCTCCTGGCCTACGCCCGCAAGGAGATCGAGCGCAGCGGCGCCGGCACGTACATGAACAGCGACCGCCTGAAGCAGCCGCTCAAGGAAGCCGTCCTCCGCTGGCAGCGCGTCCCCGAGGCGCACTGGGACGACTTCGCGCTGGCCCTGCCCTCGGACGCCGGCACCGGCGCCGTCAGGACGGCCGTGGAGGTGGCCGCGATGCTCCGCCCGAACGTCGCCACGCTCGGCGTCGAAGAACTCGGCTGGCCCGCCTACCGCGCCATCGCGCGGGCGCAGCGCTTGGACTTCAAGGCGTTCCCGCAGGAGGGCGTCATCGCCGAAGACGGGGTGCTGCCGCTGTACCAGGCCGGCCCCATGAACACGACCGGCCTCGTGCAGACCGAGGCGACGGTGCGCGCGCGCGCCGAGGCCGCCGCCGCGCGCGGCGACCTCGTCCTGCTCGACCGCGCTTACTCGGGCTTCGAGTTCGCCCGCCGGCTGGGCGCCGACGCCTACGACGCCGTGATGCGCCGCAGCTACGCGCTGCAAATGGCGCCGTTCATCGAGGCCGGAACGCCGTTCCTGGCCGCCGTCAGCCCGACGAAGGCGTTCGTCACGTTTGCGCTGCGCCCGGCGGGCTTGCTGCTCGTCTACACGCCCGGCGGCGCCGGCAAGAAGGAGGCCGCCACGGCCGCCGTCACGGCGATGCGGGCGCGCGGCTCGTCGTTCGAGCATCCCGTGACACGCGCCTTCGCCGCCGCGCTCACCGAGAGCCTGCCGGCGCTCGAAGCCGAGCACGAAGCCGCCATGCGCCGCGTAGCCGAGGCCGAAGAGAGCTGGCAGCGCCTGAGCGCGGGCACGCCCATCGAGTACCTGTTCTCCGACCGCTACGCCGGGCTGTTCCGCAACCCGCAGGCCCACCCCGAAGCCGGGCGGCGCCTCTACGGCAGCCATTTGTACCCGGTGTTTTCGGAGAGCCGCTGCCGCATGAACGTCACCGGCCTGCCGCTCGACGAGGCCGTGGCCGGCGAGCACGTGGCGGCCTTCGCGGGGCAGTGCCTGTAGGGCGCGCGCCGCTCCCGGACCGCAAAGGGGTCGCCGCAGCTCGGCGGCCCCTTTTTTGCACGCCGCCCCCGGCTTGATGCCGTCCGGCGTGGGCGCTACCTTGACCGGCGGCCCCCTTCCTAACCCTGCACCGCCATGCTGCTCACCCCCCTGCGCCGGATCGCGGCGCTGCTTGCCTGCTGGGCGCTTCTCGGCGCGCCCGGGCTCCGGGCGCAAACCCCCGACTATACGCTTCGCATCTCCGACGACGGCCGCCGCATCGTGCGCGCCGACGGACGGCCGTTCCTCTGGCTCGGCGACACCGCCTGGGAGCTGTTCCACCGCCTCGACCGCGAGGAAGCCGACCTCTACCTCCGCGACCGCGCCGCCAAAGGCTTCAACGTGATCCAGGCCGTCGTGCTCGCCGAATTCGACGGGCTGGGCGCGCCCAACGCCCTGGGCGCCCGCCCGCTGCAAGACAACGACCCCCTGCGCCCCAACGAAGCCTACTTCGAGCACGTCGATTACATCGTGAACCGGGCGGAAGCCCTCGGCATGTACGTCGGGATGCTGCCCACCTGGGGCGACAAGTGGAACAAGAAGTGGGGCATCGGGCCGGAAATCTTCACCCCCGAGAACGCGCGCGGCTACGGCGAATACCTCGGCCGCCGCTACCGCAACAAGCCGATCATCTGGATCCTCGGCGGCGACCGCAGCCCCGAGGAAGCAGGCCACCTGCCGATCCTCCGCGCCATGGCCGAGGGGCTGGCGGCCGGCGACGGCGGCGCGCACCTCATGACGTTCCATCCCATGGGCGGCCAGAGCGCCGCCTGGTGGTTCCACCACGACGACTGGCTCGACCTGCACCTCTTCCAGTCCGGCCACGGCGCCTACGATGCGCCCAACTACCTCCTGACGGCGGCCGCCTACGCCCTGCCCGACCCGAAGCCCGTCATCGACGGCGAGCCGCGCTACGAGGATCACCCGGTGAACTGGAAGCCCGAGAACGGCTGGTTCGACGACTTCGACGTGCGCCAGGCGGCCTACTGGTCGATGCTGGCCGGGGCCGCCGGGCATACCTACGGCGACCACAACATCTGGCAGATGCTCTCGGCGGCCCACCCGCCGGTGTCGTCGGCGCGCACGCCGTGGCGCGAGGCCATCAACCACCCCGGCGCGGCGCAGATGGGCTATATGATGCGGCTCTTCGCCTCGCGGCCGTTCCTGGAGCTCATCCCCGATCCGTCGGTGCTCTCGGGCAACCCCGGCGACGGGGCCGGGCGGCGCAGCGCCGCCCGGGGCCGCGACGGCAGCTTTGCCATCCTGTATACGCCCCTCGGCGAGCCGCTCGTCGTGAACGCCCGCGCCCTCCGGGGCGAGCGGTTCCGGGCCGTATGGTTCGACCCGCGCACCGGCCGCGCCCTGGACCCGCTGCCCACGCCCGAAGGCTCCGAGTGGACGTTCGACCCGCCCGGCGAGCCGGGGCGCGGCAACGACTGGGTGCTCGTGCTCGACAGCGCCGCGCGGAGCTTCTCCATGCCCGGCGCGGCATCCCGCTGACGGGCGCCGCTCGCCCGGCCGCCGCCCCTCTCCAGAGCCGCCCTTGCCGACGCAGGGGCGGCTTTATTGTGGGCAAACCCCTGTTTGCAAAGGCAATATCGCACTCGTACCGATTCCGTCACGATAGGTTACAAGAAGCAAACGAAGCGCTCCGAACCGCAGCCTGCGGCATCTGTATTTACTCCTCGCATGGCAACTCAGCATTGTTTCACCAAGGTGAAGAGGAAATACTATGGCTTATCCGGATGACAAGGGCCAGGGCGCGTACGGCGGCGCCTCGGCGCAACAGAGCATGGAACAGAAGGCCGGACAGGCGGCCGACCAGGTCAAAAGCGCCGCCTCGTCGGTGGCCGAGCAGGCCAAGGAAAAGGCGGCTTCCGTGACGGGGCAGGCGAAGGACCAGGTCAAGACGCAGCTCGCCGGCCAGAAGGACCGCGCCACCGAAGTGGTGGGCAACATCAGCAGCGCGCTCCGCGAGACGAGCGGCGCCCTCCGCTCCCGCGAGCAGAATATGGTGGCCGACTACGTCGAGGAAGCCGCCTCGCAGATCGACCGGTTCTCCGGGTACCTACGCAACCACACCGTGAGCGAGCTGCTCGAAGAGGCGGAAGGCTTTGCCCGCCGCGAGCCGGCGCTTTTCTTCGG
>CBDTTW010000217.1:0-4681 GCA_965363675.1 uncultured Rhodothermaceae bacterium | reverse complement strand
CTAGGCGGCCGGGCCGTGGGGGGTGCGTTCGGGGAACAGCTCGAAGAAGCGGCGCGTCATGCGTTCGGCCCAGGCGCGGGCTTCGGCGGGCCGGACGGCGAAGGTGCGTTCGATGAGGTGCAGGATCTCGGCCTGGTCCTCGCGGGAGGCTTGGGCGTAGTCCCAGTAGGCGTGCGAAAGGGCGAGCTGGTCTTCAAGCGCGTCGGGGTCCTCGGCGTTGAACTCGTCGAGCAGGGGCCGGGCGAACAGGGCGAGCGCTTCGGGCAAATCCAGGCGGTCGGGGCCGAAGCGCTCGCCGCCGGCGGAAGCTTCGTCGGTGGGCTCCGGGGCGTACTGTTCGAGCAGGTGGGCGAACGGCGGCAGGTCCTTGCGCACGCGCTGAAGCATGCGCCGGTAGCGCTGGTCGAAGGCGGCGAGGCGCTCCTGCATGATGTGGAGCAACTCGTCGAGGTCGCGGCGTTCGTTTTCGGTAGGCGCGCGGCCGAGGAGCCGTTCCTGGAGGCGGGGCAGGGCTCCGGCGTGGCGCTCGGGTTCGAGCAGGAGGTAGGAGAGCAGCAGCCGCCCGGTGTCGAGCACCGAGATCTGAAGCGAGAGTTCCTGCGCGTCGCGCTCGCGGCGGTCCGGCTCGGCGAGGGCGCGCGGGTCGGCGTCGTAGAGGTCGAAGAGGGGTTCGCAGAACCAGATCAGCGCTTCGAAGGGCACACCCGAGGCGCCGCTAAGGTAGGCGTCGAGCTGTTCGGTGAGCCGGTAGTCTTCGGGCAGTTCGAACGCGCGGTCGTCTGAACGTGAAGGCATGGTTGCTGGGGAGAAACCTGTAGAGGAAAGAGGCGGCGCGGCTAGATCATCCCGCTGCGCTTGCGGAAAAACCATTCCAGCGTGAGCAGGCCGATGATGAGCGGCAAGAAGCCGTACATGCGGCGGTAATCGACCTCCTGTTCGACCTCGATGTTCCGGGGGGCGAAGGCCGGGGCGGCGGCGAGCAGTTCGGGCAGGCGGTCCAGGCTGTCGAGGCTGAGCATGCGGCCGCCGCTGCGCAGCGCAAGAGCGCGCATGAGCGCGGCGTCGGCGCGGGTGTCCTTGTACTCCAGGGTGAGCGCGCCGACCGAGAAGACGCCCCCGGCGGTCCCGAGCGTGTCGCCGGAGGCCAGGGCGCGGGCGAGGTAGCGGTACGAGCCTTCGGGCAGGGCGCCGGCATCAAGGGCGTAGCGGCCGGCCCCGAGCGGGTCCATGACGAAGGTAAAGCGGCGCCCGGCAGGGCCCGCCACTTCTACGCCGACGGAGGCGTTTTCGACGGGGTTCATGCTTTCGTCGAACACCTGGCCCGTGAAACGAACGGCTTCGCCGCCCTGAAAGGCCGGGCGGATGGGCCGCACGCGTACGGGCTTGTTGTCCTCGGGCGTGGCGACCCACCGGACGGCGCTGGAGAGCAGGTCGGGCCAGAAGTTGCTGTAGGCCGCTAGGTCCTGGGGCAGGTTGCGCCAGCGGTAGGCGCCCGCGCCGAGCAAGGCGGCCGAGCGGACGGCCCCGCGCGTGCGCACGACGAGCAGGGGATCGGCGAGCCGGACGCCGCGCAGCTCGGCCGTGGCGAGCACGCGGGCGTCCGGGGCGGTGCGCCAGCGGCTTTCGTTGTAGAGCAGCGGCGGAAGCCGTTTCCAAGCGTCGGGCTGGTCGCCGGAGACGGCGAGGATGGGATGGGAAGCCGCCGAGGCCGAGGGGTCGAAGCTGACCTCGACGAAGCCGGGGCGGGCGACCTCGGGGGCGGCAGGCAGCACGTCGCCGAAGAAGCGGCCGAGCATCTCCAGGTCGGTGCGCGTGCTCAGCAGGAAAAAGAGCGGCGCGCCGCGTCGCGCGGCTTCGGCAAGGCGTGCGGCGAGGGCGGGGTCGGCTTCCTTGCCGGGGTATCCGGCCAGCACGATGGCTTCGACGCCGGTGAGCGAGGCGGGAAACGACCCTTCGTAGAACTCGCCGGGGGCTTTTTGCGTAAAGGTCTGGATTTCGGTGTCGGAGGAGGCCGTAAGGATCTGCCGGATGGCCGCCACGTCGGGGTCGGGGGCGGCCGCCACCACGAGCACCCGTTTTTTGCGCCGCAGCACGTCCACGCTGAAGGTTTCCTGATTGTTGCGGTAGGTGGCCTCGCCGGCCAGGCGCGACACGGCGACGGTGTACTGCGCCAGCCCTTCCTGCTGCGGGGTATAGCGCAGGTTGACGGCGGCCCCGCCGCTGCCCTCGGGGAGCGTGAGGCGCTCGGCGGCCAGCACGCGCCCGGCCTGGAGTAGTTGCACCTGCACGGGCGCGCCGCCCAAAGCCTCGGCGCGGAGGTACACGCGTACGGGCTGCTCGACGCCGGTCACGGCGATTTCGTTGGCGACGACGCTTTCTACCTGCACGTCCCGGCTCTCGGTGGTGTCGCCGAGGACGATGCTGAAGATCGGAGCCTTGTAGCGGTCGGCGACGTAGACCGGGTTGCGCCCGGTGTTGTAGCGGCCGTCGGAGAGCAGGAGGACGGCGCCGAGGTTGCCTTCGTCCTGGTCTTCGAGGACGTATTCGAGCGCCCGGGCGATGTCGGTGCGGGCGCCGGTGAAGCCGAGCGAGTCGGGCCAGGCGGCCGGCAGGGCTGCGAGGCGGCGCACGCCGTCGCCGAAGGCGTAGACGACGGTTTCGCCCTCCGGAGCGAGCCCGGCGGCGGGGGCGATGCGGCGGCGCAGCAGGTCGAGGCGCGCCGCAAGAGAGGTGTCGGGCGCGTCGGAGAGGAATGGGATGCTGCTGCTCTCGTCGATGACGACGGCAAGGCGCGGGGCTTCCTGCCGCTCGAAGATGCGGCGGTGCACCGGCTCGAACAGCAGGAACAGGATGAGGGCGAAGGCGGCAAAGCGCAAACCGCCGAGCGTCCACCGAAGCGTGGCAGAGACGCTCGGGGTGGTTCGGCGGTACGTCCACCAGGTCAGCCCTGCTGCGCCGAGCACGCAGACGATGAGCAGCAGGGGGGAGACGCCGAACGTGATAGGCATAAGAGCGAAACGAGACTTCCGGCGCAGCCGGGAGCGGGTCAGCGGGCGATGATGAGCGCGCCGCCCGCGAGGGCGCCGCCGACGCGGACGCGGTACAGGTACAAGCCGGCGGGCAGGCCCGAGGTGTCGGTGTCGAGGGCGTTGAAGCCCCGGGCGAGCGCGCCTTCGTAGAGCACCTTTACGCTGCGGCCGAGCGCGTCGAACAGCTCGATGCGCGCGGCGCCCGGAGCGCCTGCCACGACCTCGAAAGTGGTCCTGTCTTGCGAGGGCTGCGGAACGATGGTCACCTCGAAGGCCCCGCCGGGCGGCAAATCGGCCGGCTCGGCGCCGCTGCCCAACTGCTCGGCGCGGCGCACGGCGGCGTCGGCGTTGATGATGCCGTAGCCGAGCGAGCGGTCCGGCGAGGCGGCTTTGTGCGCGGTCTGGCGGAGGATGTCGGCCACCTGCACGGGCGTCAGCCGGGGGTTGGCCTGGAGCATCTGGCAGACGACGCCGGCCACGAGCGGGCTGGAGTACGACGTGCCGCTGCCGAAGCCGTAGCCGCCGCTCGTCGTGGCGACGAGCACGGACTGCCCCATCGCCGCCACGTCGGGCTTGATCTTGAGGCCGGGAGGGCCGTAGGAGCTGAAGCCGGCGCGCAGCGAGTCGGCGCGGACGGCTCCGACGGCCAGCACCGAGTCGCCGTCGGCGGGGGTGCCGATGTAGTACCAGCAGCCGCCTTGCGGGCCGGAGCAGGCCCCGTCGTTGCCGGCGCTGACGACCATGACGATGCCCATCTTGACGGCCAGGTCGGCGGCGCGCGTCGTGACGCCCCGATTGCCGTTGAGGTCGGCATGGGTGTAGCTGCGCTCGCCCGCGTCGAAGGTGGTGTAGCCGAGCGAGGCGTTGACGACATCGACGCCCTGAGACTCCAGCCATTCGAGGCCGGCGACGAAGTTGTCTTCCTCGGCGTTCTTTTCGTAGTCGCCCTGCCCGAACTCGGTCGTGGCGGCTAGGATGGAGGCGCCGTAGCCGGGGCCGACGAGCGTATCGGGGGCAAAGCCGACGGCGAGCGACGACACCTGAAGCCCATGGAAGCTGCCCTGGTTGCGCCCGTAGCGCTGCTGGTCGGCGAGCGTGAAGTCGCGGACGGCGATCAGACGGCCGGACTCGGGAATGTGGCGCAGGGCGGGGTGGTTGAAGTCGAAGCGGGTATCGAGGAAGCCCAGGCGTACGCCCTTGCCGTTAAAGCCGCGTTCGAGCGGGGCGATGGCGTTCATGACGGCTAGTTGCGTCCGGGAGCTGCCGTAGCCGAGCGCGGGGGCGAAGGCGAGGGGGCGCGGCGCGGGGGGCTCGGCGTGCGCGGCCGTCAGGCGGCCGACCGGCTGCACCTCGCGGACGAAGGGCAGGCGGCGCAGGGTCTCCAGGGCGGCCGCGTCGGCGTGCACACTGGCGGCGTTGAGCCAGCGGCTGGTTTGCTGCACCGCCGCGCCGGCCTCGGCAAGCCGGGCGAGATAGGCCGGGCTGACCGGACGGTCAGCCTCGGCCGCTACGGCGGCGGAAACGGCGCGCGCGGCGCGGCGCTCGTGCGCGCGGGCGGAGACGGGCGCAGCCTCGGCGGGGGCGGCGCCTTTGTCGGAGAAGAACACCCAGTACTTTTCGGCGGGCGCGCCCGTGCGTTGGGCTTGCGCCGC
>CBDTTW010000216.1:0-4683 GCA_965363675.1 uncultured Rhodothermaceae bacterium | reverse complement strand
CGCAACCTTGCCAAGGTTGAGGTCGCGGGTTCGAGCCCCGTGTTCCGCTCCACAAGAAAACGCCCCGGATCATGCGATTCGGGGCGTTTTTGCGCTCCTGAAGCTTTTCTTGCCATCTCGTCCGTCGGAGGCTGGGCCGCCGGCGACGAGGCCCGTTTTGGCTAAAAGGGCGCTAGTTGAGGGCGGCGGCGCGGATCGCCGCTGCGCGTTCCTGATACGTGCGCTGCCACTGCTCGCGGGCGACGGCTCCTGTAGTATGTCGCCACGCAGGCGAATCGTCGGGCGGCAGAGCCAAGTTGACGTGCGAGCAGGCGACATAGTCTTGGGTTAGAATCGGATATATATCTTGAAAAAACAATCTGATGCATCTTGTTTGTCCGGCCCCGTCGTCTGGATGCAATTAACCCGAGCGCGGCATAGGCCGCACCGCTGCTCCGTGCTCACGATCCCTACAGGCCCTTTGTCTTCCGTAGGATGCTCGGTGGTCTCGGTGCGCTTGCACACGGCGTAGGCGCCGCATACGCGGCACTGTTCCTCTCTCGCCAGTCCCGCAAATGGCGTATCCAGGTTCCTGTGTGCGTGGCGGCTCATAGGACCTCGCTTCCGCCACACCTTCGGCGTGCGGCGCTAAAGGCGCTTCGTATTCCCCTAGGTCTATCCTGTAAAGGCTTTGTTGTTTCTCCGGCAAAGGGGGCGCGCAGAACGTCGTTGTACGGCAGGGAGGCATTCGCAGGGAGGTTCGCTGCTTGAGACCTCTCTGATTTCGCGGCGTGTAGGACCCATGCTTTGCCGGGGGCGTTTAACCGGCGCGGCCCAGGCGGCCGCTGCGGCGCGCCTGCGGACCCGTCATCTTCTTTATCCTTTTGCATGAACGCATCTGTACTGGAGGCGCTGCTGCGAAGCCGGCGCATCGTCATCACGACGCACGTAAAGCCGGACGGCGACGCCATCGGGTCGGAACTGGCGCTCGCGCTGTTTCTGCGCAAGCTCGGCAAGCGCGTCCTGATCCTGAACTCCGACGGGCTGCCCTACAACCTGTACTGGCTGCCCTCCAGCGGCGAGGTGAACGTCTTCGACGGCGGCCTGGCGCAGCGCAAGGCCGTCGATGAGGCCGATCTGCTCGTCGTCGTCGATACGAACGCCGGGGAGCGGCTGGGGCGGTTGCAGCCGCTCTACCAGTACGCCCGCACGCGCCGCGTGCTCATCGACCACCATACCAACCCCGAGCGCTGGTTCGATGAGATGTGGGTAGACGATGCGGCTTCGTCCACCGGCGAGATGATCTACGACCTCATCTGCGCGCACGACCCCGCGCTCATCGACGCGGACATTGCGCAGGCGCTGTATACGGCGATCATGACCGACACGGGCTCGTTCCGGTACAACTCGGTCACCCCCCGCGTGCACCGGATCGTGGCCGACCTCATGGAGCGGGGCGACTTCTCGCCGGCGCCCATCCACGTGGCGCTCTTCGACACGCGCAGCCGCGAGGGGTTGCGCCTGTTGGGGCTGGCCCTCGAAACCCTCACGATCTGCCACGACGGCAAGGTGGGCTACGTCGTGGTGTCGCAGCGCATGGTCCGCGACGCCGGCTCCAGCCTGGAGGAGACCGAGGGCTTCGTGAACTACGCGCTCTCCATCGAGGGGGTGCAGGTGGGCATTCTGTTTTCGGAGGTCGAGAGCGGCACGAAGGTGAGTTTCCGGAGCAAGGGCGACACCTACGTCAACGAGTGGGCGCGCAGCTTCGGCGGCGGCGGCCACCGCAACGCCTCCGGGGCGTTCGTGCGCAAGCCGCTGCAAACCGTCGTGGACGCCGTCGTTGCGGCGGCGCCCAAATACGTCGGGGGCCCTGCGCCCGAGCCCTCCGACCCTGCCCTGACCGAAGACGATATGTCGTACCTTACGGCGCTGATGCAACTCAAGAACCAGAACACATCTTCATGAAAGTATCGGTGACGGGCATTTCGCTATCCGAACTCGACGTTGACCTGCTGCTCGTGCCGCTGCCGGAGGATGCCGCCGACCGCCTGGAGCAGCTCAGCGGCGCGCTGGGCCAGGCCTTTGCGCGCGCCGCCCGCGACTTCACCGGGCGCGCCTCCGAAACGCTGCTCATCTACCCGGAGCAGGCGCGGGCGCAGCGCATCGCCCTGGTGGGCATGGGTCCGGCCGCCGCCGTCGATGCCGAGGCATTGCGGCGCGCCATGGCCGACGGCGCCGCCCTGGCGCTGGCGCGCAAGGCCCGCACGGTGGCGCTGCTCGTGCCGCACACTGCGCTCGACGCCGAAGCCGCCAGCCAGGCCATCGTCGAAGGCTTCGTGCTGGCGACGTACCGCTTTACGCGCTACAAGACCAACGGCGACGACAAGCCGGAGGTGGCCGAGCGCCTCGTGCTGCACGCCGACCGCGACGACCTCGTGAGCCGCCGGGGGGCCGAGCGCGGCCGGATCGTGGCCGAAGCCGTCAACACGGCCCGCGACCTCGTCAACCTGTCGCCCGACGAAAAGACGCCGGCGCTGCTGGCGCGCGCCATCGAGAAGTCGGGCAAGAAATACGGCTACCAGGTCGAGGTGTGGAACAAGGCCGCCATCGAGGGCGAGAAGATGGGCGGTCTGCTGGCCGTGAACCGGGGCAGCCAGGAGCCGCCGACGTTCACCATCCTGACGCATCAGCCCGAGAACGCCGTCAACACGCGCCCCGTGGTGCTCGTCGGCAAAGGCGTCGTGTTCGATACGGGCGGGCTCTCGCTCAAGCCGACCAAGGACTCGATGGACCACATGAAGGCCGATATGGCCGGGGCGGCGGCCGTCGTGGGGGCTTTCGAGGCCCTCGTGCGGCTGGAGACGCCGCTTTACGTGATGGGCTTCATCCCGGCGACGGACAACCGCCCGGGCGAGAACGCCTACGTGCCCGGCGACGTCATCCGGATGCACTCCGGCAAAACCGTCGAGGTGCTCAACACCGACGCCGAGGGGCGGCTGATCCTGGCGGACGCGCTTTCGTATGCCGCCTCGTTCAACCCTGAGCTGGCGCTTGACCTGGCGACGCTCACGGGCGCGGCCGTCGTGGCGTTCGGCTCGGAGGTGGCGCCCGTCATGACGAACGACTTGGAGGACCCGCGCGAGCGCCTCGATGCGCTGGAGGCCGCCGGTCAGCGCAGCGGCGACTTCGTGCACCGGATGCCGATGCACGCCGCCTATGCCAAGCTCCTCGAAAGCAGCATCGCCGATTTGAAAAACATCGGCGGCCGGGACGCCGGGGCCATTACGGCCGCCAAGTTTCTGGAGCACTTCGTCAGCTACCCGTGGGTGCACGTCGATATCGCCGGGCCGGCATTCCTCAACGCGGCCAACGGCTACCGGCCTGTCGGCGGCACCGGCTTCGGGGTGCGCCTGCTCGTCGATTTCCTGCGCGACTACGCCAACCGCCGCCGCCGGCGCTAACGCTCACCCCTTCCGACAGGACGACCGTTTGAACCAGAACGCGAACACGGAGCGGGCGCGGCGCCCGCGCATCGGCATCACCCTCGGCGACCCCGGCGGGGTCGGGCCGGAAGTCGTCATGCAGTGCTTGCAGGACTCGCGCCTGCTCAAGTTCATGCAGCCGCTCATCATCGGCTCGCCGGCGGTGCTCAAGATGCACGGCCAGAAGCTGGGCTACCGCGATTTGCGCGTGAACGTCGTGCACGAGCCCCCGGCCAACATCGATCGCCCGGGCCTGTTCGTGCTCGACGTGACGCAAGGCGAGGAGGCCGAATTTGCGCTCGGGCAGATCACCGAGGCGGGCGGCCGGCTCTCGATGCAGGCGGTGGAGCGAGCGGCGAACCTGTGCCTGAGCGGCGCGCTCGACGGCATGGCGACGGCGCCGATCTCGAAGGAGGCCATTGCGCTGGCCGGCTACACCGACCCCGGCCACACCGAGTTCATCGCGCGCATGGCGGGCTGCGACGAATACACCATGATGATGGTCTCGGGCGACTTGCGGGTGGGCCTCGTCACGGCGCACATGGCGATCTGGGACGTGCCCCGGCACGTGACGTTCGAGGCTATCCTGAGCCGCATCGAGGTCATCACGTCGAGCCTGCAACGCGATTTCGGCATCGAGCGGCCCAAGATCGCCGTGCTCAGCCTGAACCCGCACGCGGGGGATGGCGGGGTGCTCGGGCACGAGGAGATCGAAACCATCGTGCCGGCCATCGCGGCGGCGTGCGACCAGGGGTATCTGGCCGTGGGCCCGTTTGCCGCCGACGGCTTTTTCGCCGTGGGAGCCTACCGCAACTACGACGCCGTGCTTGCGATGTACCACGATCAGGGCCTCGTGCCGTTCAAGACGCTGGCCTTCGACAGCGGCGTCAACTATACGGCGGGCCTGCCCATCGTGCGCACCTCGCCGGACCACGGCACCGCCTACGACATCGCCGGAGAGGGCAAGGCCAACCCCGGCAGCATGCGCAGCGCGCTGTACCTGGCCGTAGACATCGCGCGGCGCCGCGCCGCCGCCGCCGAGCGCCGGGGGAGCGCCGCCTAGCCCTATGCCTGCGGCCTCGACGAACGCGCCGCCCTACGCCGTGCTCGCCTTCGCCTACGACGGCGTCATGGAGCACGTCGAGTACGGCGTATGGGCGCGCCACATCCACGGCTTCATCCAGCGCCACCGCCCCGGCGCGCGGCGGCTGCTCGAACTGGG
>CBDTTW010000215.1:0-4712 GCA_965363675.1 uncultured Rhodothermaceae bacterium | reverse complement strand
GCCCGCCGCGCCGCCGCCCGCCGGCATCCCCGCGCTAACCCTGGCGACGTTCAACGCCAAGCTCGACTGCGTCACGCCTCCCGAGCCCCCCGCGTGGCTGCGCGGCGTGGAGCTGATCGGCATCCAGGAAAACCGCCTCAACTTCAGCCTCGACGGCTACGTGGGCGCGCAGTGCGGCCTGCTCGGGGTGCTCGGCGCCCCCGCGTGGAGCTTCGAGCGGCCACGCGACTATCCGTTCGCGCAGTACCTGAACCCGGTGCTCACGCACGGGCTTCGCGCCGACAGCGTCACGCAGGTGCACCGGACCGCCGCCCCGGACATGCGGCTGCACCCCCTTGCGACGCGCGCCGCCTTCCGGCTCGGCGGGCAAGGCTTTGTGGTGTACAACGTGCACCTGCACTCGTTCACGGTGCGCGCCGCCTGGGCCGCCGGGCGCGGCCGCCGCGCCGATTTGCGCTGGTGGGGCGGCCTTTTAGGCGTGCTCCGCCGCGACTACGCCGTGCGCGCCCTGGAGGCCGTCCGCTTGAAGCGCCTCCTGGAGGCCGAGCGCGGGCCGCTCGTCGTGCTGGGCGACTTCAACAGCACGCCCGACAACTGGGACTACCACCACCTCGCGCGCGGCCTGCGCCCCGCCGCCGGCCTGTGGCGGCGGCAGGCCACGTTCCCCGCGACGCTGCCGCTCGTGCAGATCGACCACGTGCTCGCCAGCCCCCACTGGCGCGCCGCCGAAGCGCGTGTCGGGCGGCCCACCGGCGGCTCGGACCACCGCCCGCTGATCGCGCGCCTGGCGCTCCCGGCGGCTACCGCGCCAGCCGGTCGATGATGAGAACAATGCTGCTCAGCGAGCTCAGGATGGACAGCCCATCGCGCCAGTTGATGCGGCGCTTGATCTTCGTCTCTATCGAGAGGATATCGCCGTCGCGCAGTTCGGGGTAGCGCGTGGGCTCCATGAGCAGCCATTCATAATCCGACTCGTAGATGGCTTCGCGGCGGCCGTCCGTCTCCCGGAGCACCCGGATCTTTACTTCGCGGCGGCCCTCCTGGACGGCCCCGGGGCCGTTCTGGCCCGCCAGCGCCACCAGTTCATCGAGGCGCATGCGCGAGCCCACCTCGAAGATGCCGTTCATCTCGTCGCCGAGCACGAGGATGCGCACGGTCGGCTCGCCCGGCTCGGCGAAGGTGGCGTAGTTCACGCCGGAGGTCTGCACCTTGCCGAGCCGCCCGACGACCTGGGCGGAGGCGGAGGCGGGAAGCAGGGCGCACGCGGCGACGAGGCAGGCGAAGGCTATTCTGGACATGGCGATATATCGGCGTAGGGGTAAAAAAAGTGGTGCAGCCGGTATTATAGACTGCACCACACGAGGTTGCAAAGGGGTCCGGGGCCGGGTCAGGCGGCGCTGCGGCTAAAAATCTGCTTCCAGCCGCGCTTCTTCGAGGAGTACCCGTAGCGCGAGTACTTCGAGTAGCGCTGGTACCGGTTGCGGTACTTGTAGCCGTAGGCTTTCGAGAGGTCGAAGCCGTTGAGCAGCACGCCGAGCACCCGGGCGCCCACGTCCGAGAGGATCTGCCGGCTGTCCACGAGGTCGCCTTCCTTCGAGACCCCGGCGCGCACCACCACGAGCGTGCCGTCGGCCTGCGTCGAGAGCAAGGCGGCGTCGGTGGCCGCCAGCACCGGCGGCGTATCGATGATGACCACGTCGAACTGCTCGCGCATGCCCGTCAGCAGCTCACGCATGCGCTTCGAGCCCAGCAGCTCGGCCGGGTTGACGAAGAACGCGCCGAAGTCCGACTCGTCGGTCATGCGCTCGTGCGCCTGGGGCAAATCCTCCTGCGTGATGGCGTAGCCGCCGGCGCGGATCAGGTACAGATCGTCGATCTGGGTGCGGTACTTTTCGGCCTCGAAGCTCGACTGGGCGCTGAACAGAAGCTGGGCGAGGCCCGGCCCCATCGGCAGCTTGAACAAGTCGTGCAGCTTCGGGCGGCGGAGGTCGGCGTCGATGAGGAGCGTGCGCCGCCCCGACTGCGCCATGACAATCGCCAGGTTGACGGCCGTCGTGGACTTGCCTTCTTCGGCGGCCGGGCTCGTCACCATGATCGTCTGCACGACCGTGTCGGGCCGGCTGAACTGGATGTTGGTGC
Source organism: uncultured Rhodothermaceae bacterium (assembly GCA_965363675.1). Taxonomy (GTDB): domain Bacteria; phylum Bacteroidota; class Rhodothermia; order Rhodothermales; family DASSAV01; genus CBDTTW01. Next base: position 2,573 of record CBDTTW010000215.1, on the reverse strand, counting down.
GCAGGTTGCGGTAGGCTTCGGCCACCGTCGAGAGCGGGTCCAGCATGGCGACGAACGTCGTCGAGAAGTAATGCCCGTCCTGCTCGATGTGCGCGCCGAGTTTGCGCTTGGCGCGCAGCAGCGGCCGGATGTCCGGGATGACACCGATGAGGGAGAAGCCGCGCTCCTTAAGGTCCTCCGGCTTGTAGAGGCGCGTGTCGAGCTTGTCGCGGAAGACGCCGACGCCGAGGCCGAACAGCAGCGCCATGAGCACGTTCTTGATGGCGTCGCGCTTCTTGTTCGGCCCGACGGGGATCGAGGGCACGTCGGCGCGGTCGAGGATGCGGGCGTAGCCGGGCTGCGTCTCCTCGGAGATCTGCGCTTCCTGCAACCGGTTCACGACGTACTGATGCATATGCACCGCCTGCTGGTAGGTGCGCTCCAGGCGCGCCAGGTCTACTTCAGCCGCCGGCACCTGCGAGAGCTGCTGCTGGTAGACGCCCAGGCGGCGCTCCATGACGCCGATCTTGGCCTCCAGGCCGCTGATCTCGATGCGGTGCTGCACGGCCTGGCGCTTCAGGTCGGCCACGTAGCTCATGCCTGCCGCCCCCCCCTCGGCGCCGCTGCCCACGCCGCCGGACCCGACGAACTCCTCGACGAGCTGCTCGGAAAGCGCGTTGATCTCGGCGCTGAGCTGCCCGATCTGGCTGTTGATCATGTTGAACTCGGGCGCGTTCGCCGTCAGGTTGGGGCGGGCCAGCAGCGCCTGCTGCTTCTCCGCCTCCAGCGTCGAGCGCTTCTCCTGGGCCACGCGCAACTTCGACTCGACATCGGAGGCCACGCGTTTGGCAAGCTGCGGGTTGATGGCCGCCATTTCCCGTTCGAGCGTGGCGAGGCTGGCCTGCCGCATCTGAAGCTCGATGCGCGCGTCGTCGCGGGCGGCTTCCAGGGCGCCGATCTGGGCCACCATGTTCGACCCCTCGACGCTCAGCCCCATGCGGCCGGTGGCGCGCTTGTACGCCTCCAGGCTGCCCTCGGCCTGCTGCAACTCCGACTTGCGCTTGTCCTGCTGCTCTTCGAGGAACGAGCGCGAGGTCGTCAGGTAGGAGCGGCTCGCGTCCTGCGTGTGCCGCACGTACTCCTCGGCGTAGACGTTGGCCAGCTTGGCGACCTCCTCGGCGCTCGTGCCCGTGGCCTTCACCTCGATGGCGTTGTTCACGTTGCGGCTGGCCGGGTAGAACGTCACGGCGCCCGCCGGGCGGCCCGTCTTCTCGAAACGGTCGTTCACGCGGTCGGCGATCACCCGCGAGTTCTGCAACACGAACAGTTCCGACTCGATGGAGCGCAGGCGCATCGCGGCCGAGTAGGAGCTGCCGCCGGCCATCGTCGCCATCGGGTCGGGCGTCGCGGAGACCGGCATCTTGTCCAGGTCTACCATGATGAGCGCGCGCGACTCGTAGATGTGCACCTGGTTCGCCGCCGAGTAGACGCCCAGCGCGGCCAGGGGCACGAAAATAAGCAGGATGAGCCACTTACGCCGTGAAACGAGATCCAACCATTTGATGACCTGCTGCTTCATTCCAATCCTCTGATCAGGGATTCTAACCTCGATAACGCTGGAAGCTTCGGTGACTGCTTCGGAAACGGACGAGGAAGTAGGGGTATACGCGCCGGTAACGTCTTGCCGTGGCATGGTGCAAAGTGTGTGAAGGTATGGCAGGCGTGAGGGTACAAGGAATGTACCGTTGCTACGTATGCCAACTACGTAACAAACTGAGCGCACTCCTTGCGCCTTTGGCGCAGAGCCCTCCCGCCTCAATCCCTTCGTCCTCCGCATCTGCGGAGGAGTCGCCCGTCCCCGGCGGCGCTTTTCCGCTGCTCAGGGTTGGCGCTCGTAGACGCGCACGTAGTCAACGTGATAACGCTGCGGGAATATGGCGTCGTCTATGCCTTTTTGGCCTCCCCAGCCGCCTCCGACGGCGCTGTTGATCAGCAGGTAGAAGTCCTGATCGAACGGCCACTCCTCGAACTTGTCCGACGGCTTCTCATAGGTAAAGTACTTCTGATCATCAACGAAGAAATCCATCCGGTTTGCGTCCCATTCGACGGCATAGATGTGGTAGTTCTCATGGGGCGCGCTTACTTCGATGCTGGCTCCCTTGTTGGTTTTGATGACGTGGTTGAAGGCTTCGGTGTGAATGTTGGCGTGGATGCGGTTCTGGTCGAAGCCGACGTTTTCCATGATATCAATCTCGCCGGACCTCGGCCAGTCGACTTCCCGCACGTTGACCCCAAGCATCCAGATGGCGGGCCACATGCCGCGCCCGCCGGGCAGTTTGGCGCGCACCTCGAAGCGGCCGTACCGAAAATGTTTTTTGTCCAGCGTATTGAGGCTGGCCGAGGTGTACTTGCCCTCCCGGTACGCCTCCCGGCGCGCCTCGATGATCAGCTCGCCGTTCTCGACGCGCGCGTTCTCGGGGCGGTCGGTGTAGTACTGCGCTTCGTCATTGCGCACAAAGCCCTCCTCATAGCCCCAAACGTTCGGGTCGGGGCGGCCGTCTTTGTTGAACTCGTCCGACCAGACGAGCTTCCAG
>CBDTTW010000214.1:0-4728 GCA_965363675.1 uncultured Rhodothermaceae bacterium | reverse complement strand
AGCGCACGTTCAGTTGCGGCGTCACGCCGAGGTAGTTGCGCCCGCCGAAGTGGCTGAGGCGCACCCCCGGCATCACCTGCACGGCCGGCGAGGGCTGCCAGAGGTCCTGCGCGTACACCGTGAGTTCGTGGGCGCGCAGGGCGCTGGCCTGGTTGAGCGAGTCGGCGGCCCCGGCCGAGCGGTAGACTTCGGCGGACAGGTTGCTCTCGAAACGCCGGTTGACGAGGTGCAGGCCCGCCCGCACCTGGTGGCTCAGACTGCGGTAGTAGTCCACGTCGGCGCGCAGGCCCAGCTCGTGCAAATCCACGTCGTAGCCCGAGCGCAGCGAAGCGCTGGTCGAGGGCTGGATGTAGGCCCCTTCCTGCGCGTAGTACCCCGAGTAGTAGGCCGTCGTGGTCCAGTAGAGGCTGCGCGAGAGCACGAACTGGTGGCGCGCCGTGTAGAGGCGGTTTTCCCAGTTCTGGTCGATCTCGAAGAACAGATCGGGCGCGTACTTCCAGTTGCTCCAGTCCACCGAGGCGCCGAAGGGCAAGCGCAGGTCGAGGTTGTCGCGGCCGCGGTAGTGGCTCAGGGTGATCTGGTGGTTGGGGTGCGGGCGCAGTGAGAACTTGGCGCTGAGGTCGTTGAAGAAGTAACCCGTGCGGAGCGTGTCGCGGCGGCCGTCGTCGTACGCCACCGGATGCCGCACGCCGATAAGCTTGTCGAGGTACGAGCGGCGCGCCGAGAACATGAACGAGCTGCTCCGCGTGAGCGGGCTCTCGAGCATCAGGCGCGCGCTGAGCAGGCTCAGGGCCGCCGACGCGTGGCGGCGCGTGCTGCTCCCGTCCTTCATCTGCGCATCGAGCACGGCGGCGAGGCGCCCGCCATGCTCGGCCGGAAACGCCCCCCGGTACAAGCGCACGTCCTTGAACGTCTCCGTCTGGAACGTCGAAATGAGCGTGAAGGCGTGCCACGGGTGGTAGACGGGCGCGCCATCGACGAGGTAGAGGTTCTGGTCGGGCTCGCCGCCGCGCACGAGCAAACCGCCGGTGACCTCGCCGGTGCGCTGGATGCCCGGCAGCCATTGCAGCGCCTGGAACAGGTCCTGCTCGCCGGGAAAGCTGGGGAACACCTCCAGTTCCGAGAGCGGCAGGGCAAGCGCGCCGGGCAACCCCGGCGGCTCGGACCCGGCAGCCGGGCGCTCCACGACGATCTCGGCCGACTCGAACGTCGCCGGACGCAGCTTCACGCGCAGCGGCGGGCCGCCGGCCGTGCACACCGTGTCGAGCGGGACGTAGCCGATGTAGGAGATCTGCACGCGGTAGGCTCCGAGCGGCAAATCCGGGATGGTAAAGTAGCCGCCGGTGTTGGTCGAGGCGCCCAGCCGCAGCGCCGTCAGGTATACGTGCGCCCCGGGCAGCAGCTCGCCCGAGGCCGCGTCCGCGACGAAGCCGGCGATGCGCCCGCGCGCCGGCGGAGCCGGGGCCGCCACAGGGGGGGCCGCCACCACGACGTACTGCCGCCGCCGCACCTGCTCGGCCTGAAGCCCCGAGCCGGCCAGCACGCACGCCAGCGCCTCGTCAGGGCGGCTGCCCTGGTAACGGCATGTGGCGCGGCGCCCCTCGACGAGGCGGGCCGCAAACACGATGTCCACCCCGGACTGCTCGCGCACGCTCAGCAGCGCCTCGGCGAGGGGCGCCGCCCTCAGGTCCAGCCGGATGGCCTGCGCCCCGACCGGCCCGGCGCACGCAAGCGCCAGCAGCCACAGAAGCAGGTGCAGCGAGGGCGGCCTGTAGCAAAAGGCCAGGGGCGCGCGGGGCATACGCTCGCGTACGATACCGTTGGAAACCGCCCCGTCGGAGGCAGGCGCAGAGAAGCGGTTTGCCGAGCGAACCCGGCAAACCGGAGTTGCTTCTGGAACGCCCTACCCCGCCGCAGGTTGTGCCCGCGCGCGAAAATGCCCCGGCGGCCCGCGTTTTTACCGGCCCGGCGGACGGATCGCCTCGCCGAGCGCGAAGCTCGTGTCGGAGCGCACGGTAAGCTTGGCCCCGAGCGTCGCGGCGATGGCCCCGAGCACTTCGCGGGGCGGCTGCCGGCGCGAGAACTCGCCGTAGACGGCCTCGCCGGCAAGCGCGGGCGCTACGTCCACGGTGATGCCGTAGGCTTTTTCGAGCTGCCCGGCGATGCGCCCCAGGGGCGCGGCCTCGAAGAAGAACGAGCCGGTCCAAGCCAGGGCTTCGGCGACATCGACGGGCGCGGGCGTCGAAGGCAGCGCGCCCTGCTGCACGCGGCTCATCTCGCCCGGCCGAAGCACCACCATCTGCGCGGGGGCCGACTTCGGCGCGAGCGCCACCTTGCCCGTGACGAGCACCACTTCGGTGAGGCCGTCGGCGGCGCTCACGGAAAACGTCGTGCCGAGCACGGTCGTCGCGGCCGACTCGGTCTCGACGACGAACGGCTGCGCCTGCTTCGCCACGTCGAAGTAGGCCCGGCCCTCCAGGCGCACGCGGCGGTTGAAGCGGCCTTGGCGCGCGTCGTAGGTGAGGCGCGCGCCCTCGGCCAGGCGGGCCTCCGAGCCGTCCTCCAAGGCGACGACGCGCGGCGCTCCGGCCTCGGCCGTCACGGTCGTCAGGCCGGCGTCGCGGCGCAGAAGCGTAAAGACGAGCGCGGCAAACACCACTACGGCGGCCAGCGCGGCGGCTTTCCAGAGGGTGCGGCCTACGGCCAGGCGCAGCGGCGCGCGGCCCGCAGCCGCCGGGGACTCGGGCGCAAGGCCCAGGCGCTCCTCCCACACCGCCTCGAAGGCGTCGGCCTGGCGGGCGATGTCGGCGGCGGCGTCCTTCAGGTACGGGCGCGCCTCCAGGGCGGCCTCCAGCAGGGGGCGGTCGGCTTCTAGACGGGCCGCCTCCGAGGGCGTCAGGGCGGCGGCGCGCCCCGAGGCGTCGAGGGCGTGCAGCACGAGCAGCGCGCGGTCGGGAAGGGCCTGCGCCAGATCCTCGCGCACGGCGCTGCGCACGGCGGACCACTGCTCAAAGAGGCGCGCCGCTTCGGGCTGCGCCGCCCGGAGCGCCTCCAGCCGCCGGCCCGCCTCCGGGTCATCCGAGAACAGCGCGTCGTCGAAAAGCGAATCGTCGATTGCCATAGCGAACTGCCAACGTCTGCAACTTTGATGGAAGCGGCCCCCCGGCGCACCCGGCCGAAACGCGCCTGCTTCCGCTTATTCCCTTGGCCGCCATAACTTGCATAAAGGTAACACTTGGCGCAGCGCCGGCGGCGCATGCCCGCCGAGTCAGCGCGCCAGCAGCCACAGCAGGCCCGCCCCTGCGGCCAGGAGGTCGCGCAGCTTCTCGAAGGCGCGCTTCACCTGCATCTTGACGGCGGCCTCGGTTGTGCCGAGCATCTCGGCGATCTCCTCGTAACGGTAGCCGTACTCTTTCAGCTCTACGATGCGCCGGGCGCGCGGCGTCAGCGTCGCCAGGGCGCGTTCTACGTCCACCTTAAGGCCCACCGACGCGTCGGCCTGGACGTAGGGCGGCGGGTTCTCGGGGTCGTAGAGGCGTTCGCGCGCCGAGTAGCGCCCCCGGTAGAGGTCCTGCAACTCGAACAAGGCGGCCTTGAGCGCAAACCCCTTCAGGCGGTCGGGCTGCTTGAGGTCGGGCAGGCTGTGGTGGATGCGCAGCAAGGTGTTCTGCGCCAGATCGTCTACCTCGGGCTTGAGGCCGATGCGCTGGATGAAGAAGGAGCGCACGACGGGCTCCAGGCGCGAGAGCAGCAGGGCGCGGGCGCGCTCGTCGCCGGCGCGCGCCGAGGCTACGAGGGATTCGAGCGTGGGGGCAGGTCCCGGCGGCATAGCAGGCATGGACGGCGAAAGGGAGGCACGGAGGCTGCTACGAAGCCGCGCCGTGGAAGATACGCGCCGCCGCGCTTATTCCTCGGTGGCCTCGAACCGGTTGGCGGCGCGGTTTTTCGCCACGTGCGCCGGGTCGAAGATGCGGCCGTTCATGGCAATATACACGCCGGGCGGCAAGAGCTGCGCCGCCGCCATGGCATAGCCGATGTTGAAGGCGGCGTCGCTGGCCTTGAAGCGCGCCGGGCTGAGCGAGCCTACCAGCACGATGGTTTTGCCCGCCGCCGCCTGCTGCAAGCGCCGCGCCGTAAGCACCATCGTATCGGTGCCGTGCGTGATCAGGACGCGCTCGGCCGGGTCGGCGGCCACGCGCGCGGCGAGCGCGGCGCGGTCCTCGTCGGTCAGGTCGAGCGAGTCCTTGCGGAACACCGTCTCGATCCGGACCGGCGCCGCGCAGCCCGCCTCGGCCAGGATGCCGACGATCTGCGGCTCCCCGACCTCGTACTCGCTGCGGGCGTCGAAGTACACCTTGTCGATGGTGCCGCCGGTGGTGAACACTTTGACCATGTGCGCGGGGGTTATTCGAATTGCCGGCGGAAGGCGGCCAGCGCGCTTTCGAGGTGGTCGGCCCGGGCTTGCAGCGCCTCGACGAGGGCTTCCAGACGGGCGATGCGCTCCTCGTGCGGCCCGCCGGCGGCCGGAAGCGCGAGCGGCTCGTCGGGGTCGGGCGCGCCCGAGAGCAGGTGCGCGTAGCGTCCCTCCTTCTGCCCCGGCCGCCGGCCGAGCGCCGCTGCGAGCGGCTCGGGGCGCTCCGTGAGCCGCGCAATCGCATCCTCGGCGGCCTCCAGGCTCGGAAACTCGTGCATGCGCCCCGCGCGGCCGCGCACCTCGCCGGCGGTTTG
>CBDTTW010000213.1:0-4797 GCA_965363675.1 uncultured Rhodothermaceae bacterium | reverse complement strand
CGGCGGTTTCAGCGGCGGCGGCGGTTTCAGCGGCGGCGGCGGCAGCTTCGGCGGCGGCGGCGCCAGCGGCGGTTGGTAACCCGAACACCTGTGGAGACCCCTGCAATGTCGGCACGCCTTCAGACGCTCTTGCAGTTCTACGAGATGGACCCCGACGACGCCTTTACGCGCTTCGCCCTGGCGCGCGAGTACCAGAAGGAGGGCCGCCCGGACGAGGCGTTGCGCTTCTTCGAGGGCCTCGCCGAGGACCAGCCGGGCTACATCGGCACGTACTACCACCTCGGCAAACTCTACGAAGACCTCGGGCGCACCCCCGAAGCCGTGGCCGCCTACCGCGAGGGCATCACGCGCGCCCGCGAAGCCTTCGACGCCCACGCCCTGGCCGAGTTGCAGGACGCCCTGCTCCAGGCCGAGGGCTTCGGCGACGAGTAGCCGCCCCTACGCACCCCCGGAGCCGCACCCCATGAACTCCTACGCCCCCGACACTCTTGCCCCCGGCCTCGCGCCCGGCCCTGCGCCCGCCGCCGCTCCGCCGAAGCGCGGCTACCTGCGCCTGACCCGTACGGGCACTTACAGCTTTCTGGCGGCCCTGCCCCTGATCGCCCTCTACGAGGGTCTGATCCGGCTGGCCTCCGGCGGCCAAATCGTCGCGGTGCGGGTGGGCGCCGACGTGTGGGTGAAGCAGTTCCTGGCGTGGCTCGGCGCCGAGGGCACGCTGTGGCTCTCAGGGGTGCTCGTGCTGGTGGGCGCGGCCGTCATGCTTTTCGAGCGCCGCAAACGCATCCCCCTGCGCGGCGCCTACTTCGCAGGCATGGTCGCCGAGAGCCTCGTCTACGCCGTCGTGGTCGCCTTGCTGGTTTCCTCGATGGTCGGTTTTCTCTTTGCCGGGCCGATGGCCGCCCTCAGGCCCGCCATCGCCGCCCCCGACGGCCTGGCCGGGCAGGGGCTGCTCACGCAGATTGCCCTTTCCATCGGCGCGGGCATCTACGAGGAGCTGGTGTTCCGCGTCTTCATCGTCGGCGGGCTGTACCTGCTGCTGGCCCTTGTGCTCGGCAACCGGGGCGTGGCGTACGTGGTGGCCGCCGTCGTCGGGGCGGCCTTCTTCAGCGCGGTGCACTACATGGGCAGCCTCGGCGACGTGTTCACCCTTCCCTCGTTTACGTTCCGGCTGCTCTTCGGGCTCGCCCTCAACGCGCTGTTCCTGGCGCGCGGCTTCGGCGTGGCCGCCTGGACGCACGCCCTCTACGACATCCTCATCGTGACGCACCTGCTCGGCTGAACCGCCCTGTTGCAACCCGGAGCGCGATTTTTCGTTTGATCTAACGCCCCGCTGCGCATGGGCGGGGCCTCGGATCGCTTTCACGAAAATCGCTTATAGACCGCATGAACAACACGCTCCGCACCACCGCGCTCATGGCGGTGCTCATCGTCCTGTTCGCCCTGCTCGGCGAGGCCCTCGGCGGGACGCAAGGCATGGTGATCGCCCTGGTGATGGCCGTCGCCATGAACTTTGCGAGTTACTGGTTCAGCGACCGCATCGTGCTCTCGATGTACCGGGCGCAAGAGATCGGCCCGCAGGACGCCCCCGCCCTCTACGACATGGTAGACCGGCTGCGCCGGCGGGCGGGCCTGCCCATGCCGCGCCTGTACGTGATCCCGAACGAGCAGCCGAACGCCTTTGCGACGGGGCGCAACCCCGCGCACGCCGCCGTCGCCGTGACCAACGGGATCGTGCGCCTGCTGGACAACGACGAGCTGGAGGGCGTCATCGCGCACGAGCTGGCCCACATCAAGCACCGCGACATCCTGACCTCGTCCATCGCCGCCGCCATTGCGGCCGCCATCACCATGCTCTCGCGCTTCGCCATCTTCTTCGGCGGCGGCGACCGCGACCGCGACAACATCTTCAGCACGCTTTTGATGCTGTTCCTGGCTCCGGTGGCCGCCATGCTCATCCAGATGGCGATTTCGCGGGCGCGCGAGTTCGCCGCCGACCGCACCGGCGCCGAAATCTGCGGCCGCCCGCGCGCGCTTGCCAGCGCCCTGGCGCGTCTGCAACACGGCTCGGAGGTGATGCCGATGGAGACGGCCAACCCGAGCACGGCCCACATGTTCATCGTCAACCCGTTCGCCGGGGCCATGGCGGGGCTGCGCAGCCTCTTCTCGACGCATCCCCCCACGGAGCGGCGCATCGAACGCCTGCTCGCGCTGGAAGCCGCCGCCCGCTGACGCGCCGCGCCGATCCGCTCAGGGCTGGACCGCAAGGCTCCGGCCCTTTTTTTTGCGCCTGCCTCAAGCGGCGGCGGCAAACGCCGATAACGCCTGCGTACTTCGGGTTAGCAGCCCCTTTCGTTTCCCTTACGCCGCGCGCACGGATGAAAAGGCCCTCGTTTCGCTGGAAGCCGGCAGTGGTGCTGTCGGTCGTGGTCGCCCTCGCCGCCGTGGGCGCGGCGCAGTTGCGCCCGGCGAAGGCGTTTCCGGAGATGCCGGCGGCGCACCGCGCTTACTACGCCTGGGTCGGCCTTCTGAACGCCGGCCGCGACGACGCCCTCGGGCAGGGCCTGACGCTGCTCGGGGCCCACCCGGACCATCTGCCGCTCTACCGCCGCCTGCCCGAAGCCTGCCGCGCCCTCCATGCCGAGGCCGCGTGCGCGCGCGCGCTGCCGGCGGCGCGCCCCGCCACGGCCATCGCCCGGCTCTACCGCGAGGCGGCCCTGGCGCTTCTGGCGCCCCCGGACGCTGCAACCGCCCGCCTGGCGCGCGTCGCCGCCGACCCGGCGCTCGACCCGGCGCTCGCGCGGCTGCTCGCCGGCGCAGATCCAGCCCTCGCCGACACGCTCGAAGCCGCCTGGCAAGCCGCCGACACCACACGCGCCGGAGCCGCCTTCGGGCTCGGGCTCCTCCGCGCCCGCCGCAACGACTTCGCGGGGGCGCTGCCGCTTTTCCGGCGCGCGGCGCGCCTTGCGCCCGGCGACCCCGAACCCTTCCGCGAACTCGGCCGCCTCTACTACGCCGCCGGCGACTTCGACGCGCTCGAACAGGCGCTCAACCAGGGCCTCGCCGCCGCCGCCGCCGCCTGGGATCTGGAGCAGCACATCATCCTTTCGGGCAACCTCGGCTTGCGCCTGCTCGGGGCGGGCCGCCTCGCCGAGGCCGAGCAAATCTTTGCGCGCGCCCTTGCCGAAAGCCGTCTGCTTGCCGACCGCGAGACGGAGGGCTACAACCTGTACCGCCTGGCCGGCGTGCGCCTGCAACAAGGCCGCCCGGACGAGGCGCTCCCGCTGCTCGACTCGGCCGAGGTGCGCTACGCCGCCCACGCCCCACGCCAGCAGCCCGAGGTGCAGGCGCTGCGCGGCACGGTCTACCACGAGCTGATCCGCTTCAGCGACGCCGAGGCCGAGCTGGCGCGCGCCGTCGAAGGCGCGCGCGCCCAGGGCAACGTCGGCGTCGAGATCAGCGCCGCCGTAGCCCTAGGGCAGTTGCGCCACCGCATGGGCCGCTACCGCCCCGCCGAGGCCATCTGCCTCGAAGCCCTCGCCCTGGCCGAGCGCTACCGCCTCGCCGACCTGGAAGCGGCCGCGCACAGCGTCCTCGGCGACGTGGCGCTCTCGCTGGGCCGCCTCGAAGACGCCGAGAAGCACTACAGTCGGGGCCTGGGGGTCGCGGCCGGGGCAGGCATCCACAGCCGCTCGCAGGACCTGAACAACCGCCTCGGCGCGCTCTCGCTTTACATGCAGGATGCCCCGACGGCGCGCGCCTACTTCGACGAAGCGATGGCGGCGGCCGGGCGGCTCGGGCAGACGCCCGACCTCGTGCGGGCGCACCTGGGTCTGGGGCACACCTACGGGCAGTTCGGCAACTATGCCGAGGCCGTGCGCCATGCCGAAGCCGCCCTCCGCCTGACCGGAGGCGCCGCCGAGAGCCGGGCCCTGCGCACCGACGCGCTGCTGGCTCTGGCGTGGGACTACACGCTCCTGAAACAGTACGGCAAAGCCGAAGCCGCCCTGCTCGAAGCCGGGCGCGCCGCCGGCAAGCGCCCGGCCGCCGGCTACCACATCGACCTTGCGCTCGCCAACCTCTACCTGACGACGGGGCGCTACGACCAAGCGCTCAAGCGCGTGGCGTCGGCCGAGGGCTCGGACGACGCGCCGGGCCGCGCGCTCACGGCGTGGATGCTGCACGACGTGCGCGCCCGCGCCTACCGGCAGAAAGGCGACGCCCGCCGCGCCGAAGCCGCTTTCAAGGCCGCCGTCGCCTCCATCGAAGCCCTCCGGGGCAGCTTTTCCTCCAGCCGGCAGCGCGCCTTCATCGTGCAGAACAAGTCGGGGGTGTACAAGGACTACGCGGCCTTCCTGCGCGCGCAAGGCCGCGACCTGGAGGCGCTGCACCTGCTCGAACAAGCCCGCAGCCGCAGCCTCGTCGATCTGCTCTACACGGCGCAGCAGGAGCGCGCCTACACGCCCGGCGACCCGGTCGCGGAGGCCATCGAGACGCAGCGCCGCGTGAGCGCCATTGAGCAAATGGCGCTGGCCGAGCCTGCCGCCGCCGGCGCCGCCGGCGCCGCCACCCGCGCCGGCGGGCTGCGGCAAACCCTGGAAGCCGCCCGCGAGGCCCACGCGCGCGCCGCCGGGGAGGCGGGGCGCTCGAACGCCCTCTACGCCTACACGCCGCCCCGCGCCGAAGCCGCCATGCGCATGCTCGCTCCCGGCGAGGCCATCGTGCTCTACAGCCTGCCCGCCCCCGACGCCGAGGCCGAGCTGCCGGTGGCCTACCTCCCGGAGCGTACGGGCCTGCGCC
>CBDTTW010000212.1:0-4828 GCA_965363675.1 uncultured Rhodothermaceae bacterium | reverse complement strand
GGCAGCCAGACGCGCTCGTTCCAGTACGTCGATGACCTCGTGGAGGGGCTCTACCGCCTGCTCCTGAGCGACGTGGCCGAGCCGGTCAACATCGGCAACCCGGAGGAAATCACGATCCGCGAGTTCGCCGAGGAGATCATCGCGCTCATCGGCGGCGAAAGCGCCGTGGAGTACCACCCGCTCCCCGCCGACGACCCGAAGGTGCGCCAGCCCGACATCACGCGGGCGCGTACGCTGCTCGGGTGGGAGCCTAAGGTGGGCCGTAGCGAAGGGCTGCGCCGCACGCTCGCCTACTTCCAGGAGCGCATGGCCGAGGCCCCCCCCGAGGCGCCCGTGCACCTGCCGGCGATGTAGAGGCTTCGGCCGACCTATACATGCAGCGCAAGCGGGGGCGGCTTTCGGGCCGTCCCCGTTTTGCGTTACAGCTTCGTCTCGGGAGGCGGCGGAACCGGCGGGTGGGGCCGTGTTCAAACGGGAACCCCCGCCCATCATCCACGACACGAGAGGAGGCCCCATGCCGCGTACGCTACTGCTATCCCTGTTGGTCCTTGTGCTGTCCGCCTGCGCCCCCGGCGACGACCGCGCAGCCCTGGCGCAGGACAACGTGCAGCTCGTGCGCGCCTTTCCGGCGCTGAGCTTCACCAACCCGGTGGGCCTCATCCCTTCGGGCGACGGCTCCGGGCGCCTGTTCGTGACCGAGCAGATCGGCGTCATCCGCGTGTTCGCAGGCGACAACGCCGCCGCCACGGCCGCGGTTTTCCTCGACATCCGCGACCGCGTGGCGACCGGCGGCGAAAAAGGGCTGTTGGGGCTGGCCTTCCACCCGAACTTCAAGGACAACGGCTACTTCTACGTCAATTACACCGCGCCCAATCCGCTGCATACGCACGTCTCGCGGTTTACGGCGACGGGCAACCCGCGCAGCGTCGTCGATCCGGCTTCGGAGGTGGAGCTGCTCTCGTTCGAGCAGCCCTACGACAACCATAACGGCGGCCAACTGGCCTTCGGCCCCGACGGCTACCTCTACGTCGCCACCGGCGACGGCGGCGCGGGCGGCGATCCGCAGAACAACGCTCAGAACCGCACGACGCTGCTGGGCAAGATCCTGCGCATCGACGTGGACGGCGGCGGAGGCGGCCGCAACTACGGCATCCCGGCGGACAACCCCTACGTCGGCAACACGCAGGGCTTCCGCGAAGAAATCTGGGCCTACGGCCTGCGCAACCCCTGGCGCTTCTCCTTCGACGCGGCCACGGGGCGGCTCTGGGCGGCCGACGTAGGCCAGGGCGAGATCGAGGAAATCAACCTGATCACGAAGGGGGGCAACTTCGGCTGGAAAATCCGCGAGGGCAGCCAGTGCTACGAGCCCAAAACGGGTTGCGCCTCCGAGGGTCTCATCATGCCCGCCTGGGAGTACCGGCACAACGTGGGCCAGTCCGTCACGGGCGGCTATGTGTACCGGGGGGCCGACATCCCGGCGTTGCAGGGGGCTTACGTCTACGGCGACTACGTCTCCGGGCGCGTCTGGGCGCTGCGCAAGGAGGGCGACGCGGCGGCGCACAACACCGAGCTGATGGACACCGACTTCTCGATCTCGTCCTTCGGGGTGGATGCGCGCGGCGAGCTGTACCTGGTGCATCACGGCGGCACGCTGCACCGGTTCGTGGCGGCGCCCTCGACAGGCGTGCAGCGCGGCGACCTGCCGACGGCGCGCCGGGGCGGCGCGGTCTACCCTAACCCGTTCTCGGACGTGGTAACCGTCTCGTACGCGCTCGACCAGGCGCAGACCGTCTCGGTGCAAGTCGTCGATGTGCTCGGGCGGGTGGTGTACGCGCGCCCGGCCGTGCGCCAGGCCCCCGGCGAGCAGCGGCTGACGCTCGGGGCGTCGGAACTGCGCCTCGCGGCGACGGGCGCCTACTTCGTGCGCGTCCTCGCCGACGGCAAGGTGCTCCTGGCCGCGCCGGTCGTGCACCGGCGGTAACAGCGACGTCGGGGGCAGGCAAAGGAGAAGGAGCCGGGCTTGAGTGTGTTATGGACTTCGCGCAGCGCGCGCGCGTTGAGGTGTGTCTTCTCGAAGGAGGGCCAGGTGCGACGCAGCGAAGGCGCTTTCGTCATCGGAGCGGTCGCTGGGGGAGGGCTTGCGTGTTTCCATGCACGCAAGCACCTGCCAGATAGGACCTAGTTCATAACACGCTATAGAGCCAGGCAGTAGATCTTCCTGCTGCCCACGCCGATCATGTAGCCGCCGCCCACACCCACCGAGCCCAGGTACACCGATCCCCTGTCGCCGGCCTCGTACTCCGGCGGGAAGCCGTGCCAGGCCGGCTTACCGCTCGATTTGTCCAGGACCCAGAGCTGGCCGGAGCCGAGGGTGTAGATCCTCCCATCGAACATGCTCACGAGCGAGATGATGCTGGCGCGCACAATCTGCCGCCAGCGCACCTCACCACTGCGCATGTCGAGTGCAAGGATGCCCAGGTTCGTCGAGCCTGCGTAGACCGTGTGCGCGTCGGCGGCAAGCCCGACGTCAAAACCCTCATTCTTTAAGAACTGCACCCACCGCTTCGCGCCGGTGAAGCGGTCCAGGGCGACCACGGACTGGCCCGCCGTGTAGACGACCTGGTCTCCGGCGAGGACCGCGACAAAGGACGCCGCGTCGGTTATGATCGTGGGTTGAATTCGGGAACAGGGATCGTGAAGCTCGGCGACGCGCTGCCCCACAGAAACGCTTCCGTCAGGGCGTCATAGGCCGGCAGATTGCCGCTCGTGGCACGGGCGCCCTCGACGAAGTAGGCGGTCGGGACGTAGAGAATGCCGTCCTCGCTCACGACCGGGTCGTAAGCCGACTGCCGGACGCCCTCGGGCCTGAGCTGGATGACGGGGATGCGCAGGTCCAGCATGCCGTTATCCTTGCGCAGACGAACGACCTCTCCTCTGCCGCCGAGGAACATGTGATCCCGGTGCTCGGCCAGGGCGGCGCGGTCGATGGCGACGAAGTCGTTGAGGTAGGTCCTCCACATCTGCTTGCCCGTGCGCTTGTCGAAGGCGGCGACCCAGCTTCCGGGCGCGCGCCATTCGCGATGGTTGAGATAAATCCGGTCGCCCTCGACGATGATCCGGCGGGCGGTCGGGGCATAGCTGGTTCCGAGGTCGGTCTTCCATTTGACGGCGCCGTCGGCCAGGGCGAAGCAGATCAGCGCACGCGATGCCGCGACGAAGGCCACCTCGCCATCGATGGCGGGCTGCGTGATGGTGATGTCGTCCGGGTAGGCGAGGGGGTGCGACCAGACGACTTCGCCGAGGCGCCGGTCGTCCTCGCCGCTGGTCAGGTCGCACCCGGTGGTCACCGTCAGGGCGGCCATGAGGATGAGCAGCAAGATGCGGTGCGCGTTCATGGAAGCTCTCGCGGATGCTGAACATGTCAGACGTACATCCCCTCGCCCACGGCGAAGCGCTGCTCTCCATGCCGGTCGTGCGCCGGCGGCAGCGGCAGATCAGTGGTGGTGGTGGGGCGTCGCCGGGGCGGGGGGCTGCCCGGCGCCCGGCGCGGCCTCGTGCATGCTGTGGCCGCCGTGGCCGCCGTGCATGAAGCCCATCACCGAGTCGGCGGCGGGCGTGCCGCGCAGTATCGTAATGGCCCCGAGCAGCAGCACCACGACGCCGCCGGCGAGGTTCATGCGGGCGCGCCAGAGCGGGCGCATCAGGTGGCCGGTCATGGCGAGGGCCAGCAGCGCCGGAACCGTGGCCAGGCCGAAGACGAGCATTGTAACGGCCCCCCCGACGAGCGTCCCGGCGGCGGACGCCTTGAGGAGCATCCCGTAGATGAGTCCGCACGGCAAAAGGCCGTTGAGCAGGCCCACGCCGAAAGCGCCCGTCGCAGAGCGCTCTGAGAGGAAAAGCCGCATGGCCCGTTGGAACCACGGCCGCTGCCCCAGCCGCCCGAACGACTCGATGCGGTCGAGCAGGCCGACGAGGCCCAGCCCGATGACGATCATGGCGGCGCCGGCCAGGATGCTCAGCACGGATTGCAGCCCGGTCATCCGCGTGAGCGCCGACCCGAACAAGCCCGCCAGCGCGCCCAGCATCGTGTACGTGAGCGTCTTGCCCGCCTGGTAGGTCAGGTGGCGCGCCAGGGCCGCCGTGCGGCTTTGCGCGCCTCCGAGCGCCAGGGCAAAGCCGCCGCACATGCCGAGGCAATGGGCGCTGCCGAGAAGCCCGGCGATGAATACGAGCCAGAGGTCTTGCATGGGAGGCAAAGGGCGTAGGAGGGTGGTATGCCGCGCCCGGGGCTAGGGTTCGCGCAGCAGGCGGCGCACAAGCCCGGAAACGGCAGGCTTCACCATAATTCCTTCATGGCGGTAGCGCACGTTCCCTCGCCGGTCGATGAACACGGTGGTGGGAACCGTCGTGATGCCGCCGTAGGCGCGCGCAATGGTGGCGCCCTGGTCTACGAGCTGCCGGTACGGCAGGCCGCGCGCAGCGACGAAGGGCGCCACGACCGCCCAGCCCTCCTCGTCGAGCGCGACGCCGACGAACTCGGCGCCCTCGGGGCCCAGGGCGCGGTGCAGCGCGGCAAACGCGGGCAGCTCGGCGCGGCACGGCCCGCACCACGTCGCCCAGAAGTTCAGCACCACGACGCGGCCGCGCAGCGCCGAGAGGCGGAACGGCTGCCCGTCCAGGTCGGCCGTCTCGAAATCCGGGGCGGGGGCGGCCGGCCCGGAGAGATCGACGCGCGGGTAGACCTTGTGGACCGCGTAGAGGACGGCCCCCGCCAGCAGCAGGCGCGGCCCCCACGCCTGTAGGCGCGCGCCGAGCGAAGGCGCGGCGG
>CBDTTW010000211.1:0-4876 GCA_965363675.1 uncultured Rhodothermaceae bacterium | reverse complement strand
CTCGTGCTGCTCGTTGTCGCCGAGCCAGTCGATGCCGTGGTCCATGCCGTAGAGCTTGCCGGTGTGCGGCTCGAAGCCGAAGCCGATGGTGTTGCGCAACCCCGAGGCGTAGATGCTCCGGCTTTTGCCGTCGGGCTCGACCCGCAGCATCGTAGCGCTCTCCGGGTTGGTTTCGTCGCAGGCGTTGCACGTCGAGCCGACCGAGAGGTACAGCTTGCCGTCGGGGCCGACCACGACCGTACGGTTGGGGTGCTGGCCGCCGTCCGGCAAATCGTCGAGGAGCCGTTCGAGCGTGGCAAGCATGCCGTCGGGGCCGATTTTCGTGCGGTACAGCTCGTTGACCGTGACGAGGTACATCACGTCGCCGTCGATGGCGATGCCGTGCATGCCGGGGCGATTGGCGACGACCTCGCGGCGCTCGGCCACGCCGTCGCCGTCGTCGTCGCGCAGCATGAGCACGTCGCCGACGGAGCGGCGGGTCACGTAGACGGCGCCGCTGGGTGCGACGGCGATCATGCGCGGGTTGACGAGGTCGCGGGCGAACACGCTGATCGTGAAGCCCGGCGGCAGGCGCAGCCGCCCGAGGCGCTCGGGCGTGGGCTCTAGCTGCGTCGGTTCGAGCACGTGCCCCACCACCTCGACGTTGGCGGCCTCGGGGTTGCGCAGCGGAGGCGTCGGCTGCGCGGCAAGGGCGGGCGCGAGGGCCGCCCCGGCGAGCAGCAGGCAGGCGATTCTCGTAGAAAGCTTCATAGCGTTGGGCGAAGGGTGACGGCAGAGGTCCCCACCTCCGGAGCGCAGGCCCGGAGGAAGCGGCGCTGAGGGGCAGAACGGCGCTTTTGCGCGGCCGGTTGCCGCCCGCTTGTCACATCTGCGTGACGCCCTCGGCCCGCCGCCGAGCGCAACAAAAAAGGTCCTGACCGGCATGCCGATCAGGACCTTTATAGCTGTCCGGGAGCCCTGCGAGCTGTTGCTAGCAGGCTGCACCAGAGGCTCCCATCTGCGTGTCAGACATAGGATCACCTCCTTGGTAAGGGCATCCACATACGCGCCGGCCGCCGCCCAGTTATGCAGCCCGCGCCGCGATACTTGCCCGAAGGCAAGGGATGATACACCAACCCCCTGGGCGGGTTCCGCGTAAGCATTTTTTTATACACGGCATGCGGCGCGCCCGCCGGGCCGGGCGGCAGGGTAAACAAAGCGCGCCCCGCGCCGCCGAAAGGAAGCGCTTCGTTCTATATTGTCTGCTTCACGGCCTTCCCCCTGACGAACGCCGCCCGGGCCGCGCGCCCGGGCGTAGCCTCTCCTCTGCCCGCGCCATGCGACTTCTACGCTGCCTTGCCGCTTTGTGCTTGCTGCTTGCCTGCGTCCGCCTCTCGGCCCACGCCCGGCAACCCTCCACGCCGCCCAACCTCGTCGTCATCTTCGTGGACGACCTGGGCTACGGCGACTTGGGCAGCTACGGCCACCCCACGATCCG
The DNA here is from genome assembly GCA_965363675.1 of uncultured Rhodothermaceae bacterium. Taxonomy (GTDB): domain Bacteria; phylum Bacteroidota; class Rhodothermia; order Rhodothermales; family DASSAV01; genus CBDTTW01. The sequence continues at coordinate 3,399 of CBDTTW010000211.1, read as the reverse complement.
CACGCCCGCGCTCGACCGCATGGCCGCCGAGGGCATGCGCTTCACGCAGTTCTATGTCGCCGCCTCGGTCTGCACGCCCAGCCGTGCGGGGCTGCTGACGGGCCGCCTGCCCATCCGCACCGGCATGACGAGCAACAAGCGCGGGGTGCTGTTTCCGAACTCGAAGTACGGCCTGCCGCACGAGGAAATCACGATAGCCGAACTGCTCAAAGAGAAGCGCTACGCCACGTCCATCATCGGCAAGTGGCATCTGGGGCATTTGCCCGAGTTTCTGCCGACCCGCCAGGGCTTCGATGCCTACTACGGCATCCCCTACTCGAACGACATGGACAAGCCGGGCAGCGGCAGCCCCCCGACGCCGATTCTGCGCGGCGAAACCATTGAGGAGCAGCCCGCCGACCAGACGACGCTCACGCGGCGCTACACCGAGGAGGCGGTGCGGTTCATCCGCAGCCACCGCGACGGGCCGTTCTTCCTGTACTTTGCCCACACGTTCCCGCACGTGCCGCTCTTCGCCTCGCCGGACTTCAAGGACAAAAGCATCCGCGGCCTCTACGGCGACGTGGTCGAGGAACTCGACTGGAGCGTGGGGCAGGTGCTCGGCGCGCTGCGCGAACTCGGGCTGGAGAAGAACACGCTCGTGCTGTTCACGAGCGACAACGGCCCGTGGCTGACGCAAAACGAAGCCGGCGGCTCGGCCGGGCTGCTGCGCGAGGGCAAGGGCAGCGCCTGGGAGGGCGGCTACCGCGTCCCGGCGATTGCCTGGTGGCCGGGCGTCATCGAGCCTTCGGTCTCGCGCGCGCTCGCCTCGACGCTGGACATCTTCCCGATGGCCGCCGAGCTTTCCGGCGCCGCCCTGCCCACCGACCGCGCCTTCGACGGCCGCAGCCTCTTGCCGCTGCTGACCGGGCGCGCCGAGACCATCCGCGACGTGGTGTACTACTACCGCGGCCAGGACCTCTACGCGCTGCGCAAAGGCCCCTGGAAGGCGCACTTCGTCTCGCACAGCGGCTACGGCCCCGAGAAGCCCGCCGCGCACGAGCCGCCGCTGCTCTACAACCTCGAAGCGGACCCCTCGGAGAAGTACGATGTGGCCGCCGAGCACCCCGACGTGCTGCGCGCGTTGCAGGAGGAGGCCGCCCGGCAACGCGCCGCCCTGCCCCCACGCGACAACTGGCTCGACGCTATCGTGGGGCAGTAAGCGGGGAAACGCCGCCTGCCTGTGGACTTCGGCGGGCCCGGCGCGATACCTTAACCCCGAAGCCTGGGCGAGGGCAACGAACTACCTCTCGGAGGGACGGACTATGGCGGAGGGCCTTTTCCTGATCGGCGCCGACCGCGGCGTCGGCAAAACCATGATCGGCGTGGCGCTCGTGGCGCTGCTGCGCGAGCGGGGCGTCGATGCGACCCTCATGACGCCCATCCTCACGGGCGGCTCGACGGAGAACCCCGCTGATCTGCTGAGCCGCATCGGCGTCCACGACGACCGCCGCCTCATCACGCCGGTCACCTACGAGACGCTCGCCTCGCCGTACGTGGCCGGCCTCGTGGAAAACCGGGAGGTGGACGTGGAGCGCATCCTGGCGGCCTACCGCACGCTCCGGCAGCAAGGCAAGTTCGTCGTCGTGGAGGGGGCGGGCCTCATGGTGCCGCTCACGCGCGCCTATTCGATGGTCGATCTGCTCAAGGACTTCGGTTTGCCGTCGCTGGTCATCGGGCGGACGGGGCGCGGCACGCTCAACCACTGCCTGCTTACGCTCCGGATGATGCTCGTCATGGGCATCCATCCGCTCGGCTTCATCCTGAACGGTTTCGGGCAGTACGGCGACGGCTTCGCGGAGTCCTACAACCCCGACGTGCTGCGGGAACTGGCGCACCCGACGCCTGTATGCGCTACCCTGGAGTGGCGGCCCGAGTACCCGGAAAACTTCCCGGCCTTCATCCACGCGCTCGGGCAGCAGCCCGAACTGACGGCGCTGCTCCAGCGCCTTGCCGCATAACCGCGTTTCTCTCCCCGATTCCGCCAACCCTATGGCTATTCTCAACCGCGCCGAATACGCCACCCAGCCGGCGCCGCTCCGGCAGCAAGTCGGCGATCTGCTCAAGAACGCCCGCCCCGAGCCCATCGAAGGCGAAATCCTGGCCGTCGTCGTTCCGGACTCGAACCTGCTCTCGGCGGGCCCGGTGGCCGCCCAGGTCTACGCGCTGCTCAGGGGGCGCCACTACGAAACCGTGCTGATCGTCTCGGCCAGCAAAAGCGGCAGCTTCCGCCGGCTCAACATCTGCCGCCTCGACGAGTACCGCACGCCCCTGGGGGCGCTGGCCGTCAACGACCGCGTGCGCAACGAGCTTTGCGACGAGGACGACGACATCTTCCTCGACGATCACGGCCATTTCCACACCGAGGGCATCGACGTACAGCTTCCCTTCCTTCAGCAGTCGCTGCGGGATTTCGACATCGTGCCGATTGTAATGGGCGAGGAGACGCCCGAGTTCTGCCGCGAGCTGGGCAACGCCATCGGCGAGGTGATGTACAACCGCCGGGCGCTCGTGGTGGCCTGTGTAGACGTGCTCGAAGCCGAGGAGGAGGGCCTGGAGGCCCTGCCCGCGCTCGTCGAATCCCGCGATGTGTCGCGGCTGATGGCGCTGCTCAACAGCGAGCGCGTGCTGATGGAGGGCAAGGGCGCCCTGATCGTGGCGATGATCGCCGCGCTGCACCGGCGGGCTACGCATGCCGCCGTGCTGGACATGCGCCCGCCCCAGGGCCACACGCCCGGCTTCGTCGGCGCGGTGCTGTGGCGCGAGTAGCGGACCTGCGCATCGGCCTCGTCGGGGCCGGGGCCCTGGGCAGCGTGCTGGCGCTCCGGCTGTACGAGGCCGGGGCCGGGCCGATCGCCGTGGTGAGCCGCCGCGCCGACGCGGCTGCGCGGCTGGCCGCGCGCATCGGGGCCGACGCCTCGGACCGTCTCGAAGCGTTGCCCGCTGACCTGGACGTGCTGCTGTGCGCCGTCCCGGACGCCGCCATTGCGCCCGTGGCCGCCGCGCTGGCAGGTCTGGGCCGCCCTTGGGAGGGGCGCGTGGCGGCGCACACCTCGGGAGCGCTCACGGCCTCGGCGCTGGCTCCTCTGGGCGCGCGGGGGGCGCGGCTGCTGAGCTTCCACCCGATGCAGGCGTTCCCGCCCGGCCGCCTCGACACGCCGCTGGAGGGCGTGTACGTGGGCCTGGAGGGCGACCCGGACGCCGTGGCCTTGGGCAAGCGCCTGGCGCGGCGGCTCGGAGCGCATCCGTTGCCTCTGGAGGCCGCCGCGAAAGTCCGCTACCATCTGGCCGGAGTGATGCTCGCCAACTACCTCGTCGTGCTGGCCGACGCCTCGGCCGAAGTGCTGGCGGGCCTCGGCA
>CBDTTW010000210.1:0-4900 GCA_965363675.1 uncultured Rhodothermaceae bacterium | reverse complement strand
GCCTCCTCGGCCGAGTCGATGCCGCCCACGCCGATGAAGACGGCGCGCCCGCCGGTATGCGCGTAGAGCTGCCGCAAGAGCTGCGCCGCGCGCGCGGCCAGGGGCGGACCGCTCAGGCCCCCCCGCCCCATCGCCGCCACGGCCGCCGGGTCCGAGGCGAGGCCCGCGCGGTCGGGGGCGGTGTTCGAGACGACGAAGCCCGCCGCCCCATGCCCGAGCGCGAGGTCTACCAGTTCGCGGGCGCGCCCGGCGTCGGCCCCCGCCGGCGGCGAGAGCTTGACGAGCACCGGCGGGCGCGGCCGGACCGGCGCGGCCATGACGGCGGCCAGCAGCCGGTCGAGCAGCTCCGGCTCCTCGAACGTCTTGCCTTCCGTCGTGTTGGGGCACGAGATGTTGAGCGTGACGTAGGCCGCCGACGGGGCCAGGCGCCGGAAGCTCTCGGCAAAGTCGGCCAGCCCGGCCTCGCCTACGAGGGCGGGGTCGTGCGTCTTGGCGAGGTTGACGCCCACGGGATAAACCGCAGCGCGTCGCTGCTCCAGGCGGCGCGCCACGGCGGCGGCGCCCTCGTTGTTGAGGCCCATGCGGTTGATGAGCGCGCGGTCCTCGGGCAGCCGGAAGAGGCGCGGGCGCGGGTTGCCGGCGGCGGGGCGGGCGCTGACCGAGCCGACCTCGGCGTAGCCGAACCCGAGGCGGCCCCAGAAGTCGATGAGGACCGCGTTTTTGTCGAAGCCGGCGGCCAAGCCCACCGGGTTGCCGAACCGGATGCCCCAGAGCGTCTGCGCAAGCGCCGGATGCTCGTAGCCGAACCACCGGTCGAGCAGCGCAGGCGCCAGGCGCTCGCCCCACCGGCCCGCAAAGGCGGCCAGGCCGTGCGCCTGCTCGGCGTCGAGGTGGAAAAGCGCCTTGCGAAAAAGCGCGTAGGCGGGCGTCGGGGGCATGGCGGCGGCGTAAGTGGCAGGAAACGCTAAAATACGCCGCCGGGCGCGGGAACATGCCCTGCGACGCCGGTTACCAATCGTATTCCCCTACGCGCTTGCGGCGCCATATGCCGGAAGCCCTTTCGCCACTCACCCCCGGAGGAAACGCCATGGCAGCCAAACGCATTCTCATGATCGTCGGCGACTTCGTGGAGGACTACGAGGTCATGGTGCCGTTCCAGGCGTTGCAAGCCGTCGGCCACCACGTCGATGCCGTCTGCCCCGAGAAAGGCCCCGGCGACAAAGTCCGCACCGCCATTCACGACTTCGAGGGCGACCAAACGTACTCGGAGAAGCCGGGCCACAACTTCGTGCTCAACGCCGCCTTCGCCGACGTGGACGAGGCCGCCTACGACGCGCTCGTGCTGCCGGGGGGCCGCGCCCCCGAGTACCTGCGCCTCAACGAGCGCGTCCTGGAGATCGTGCAGCGCTTTGCGGCGGCGCAGAAGCCCATCGCCGCCATCTGCCACGGCGCGCAGATCCTCGCGGCGGCAGGCGTGCTGGCGGGCAAAAGCTGCTCGGCATATCCGGCCTGCGCCCCCGAGGTCACGCGCGCCGGCGGGCGCTACGCCAATATCCCCATCGACGGGGCCGAGGTGGACGGCGCGCTCGTCACGGCGCCGGCGTGGCCGGCGCACCCCGCCTGGATCGCGGCGTTCCTGAAGGTGCTCGGCACGCGCATCGAGCACGCCGAACCCGCCTACGCCTACTGAGCCGGGCGGAGGGCGCCCGCGCGGAAAATGCGGAAGGGCCGGGCGACGCGCGCTGCCCGGCCCTTCCGGCCGCTAGGGGAGCGGTCGGCTACCGGCGCAGGCGCACCTTGAGCACGCCGCTGATCGGGCCGAGGCCGGCAAACCGGGAGGAGTACTTGCCCACGTCTACGGTCTGCTCCAGGTCGAGCGTCAGCAGCGCCGGGTCGGTGGGGCTGCGCAGCAGCACCAGGTTGTTCGCCAGCAGCAGCTCGTTGAACTTGGCGTTCTGGTCCGAGCCTGCGCGCAAAACCACCTGCGTGGGCGTGTTCGAGAACTCGCCGGAGATGAAGCGCGTCTGGCCGCCCTTGAAGCGGTACTGAAGCACGAACTCGCGGCTGTCGGCCAGGATCAGCTCGGTGTCGGCCACGGCGAGCGTGTCGAGCAGGTTGTAGGCCGGCAGCACGGTGGCTTTCGGCTGAAACGAGTACGTCTCGAACTGGTAGGAACCTGCCACGTCGGTGGCCGGCTGAGGGTTTTCGCTGATCGGCTCGGTGCTGTCGCAGCCTGCGGCCAGCGCCGCAAGCACCAGCACACCGAAAATGTAGCGGCGCGGCATCATAGGTTTCTTTTGCCGGGTTGGGTGAAAGCCGCGGGCAACGGCGCCCGCCCGGAGCGCGCCCGCGCGCCCACCGGAGCGCAAGATACGGCAGGCGCCCCCCCGATGCACCCACCACGCCGCCCGAACGGCCGCCGGAGCGCTGGGTCTAAGAAATTGTTTTGCAGGGGCTATCCCCACTCCGACTTGCGGCGGTTTCCACGTACCCGATTAAAGTCAGCCGCAACACGGCCGATACCGTGCCTACGTGTGCGCTGCAATTAACCCCCCGCCGCCTTCCGGCGGCCGTAGTCATTCGGAGTGGACCCCATGAAACGACCTCTGGCTTTTCTGCTTACCCTCGGTATGCTTGCCCTGGGCGCGGCCGGCTGCAAAAGCACTGCCGACGATGAAACCTCGGGAACGGTTTCCCTGAGCGGCCAGGTGCTCAACGAAGAAAGCAACGCCCCCGTTGCGAGCGCCTTCGTGACGGTGATGCCCTACAACATTCTCCTCGAAACGGACGCCCAGGGCCGCTACAGCCGCGATGTCGAGATCGACAGCACGATGGAGCTGACCCTGCGCGCCGCCAAGGACGGCTTCACGTACAGCTCGGTCAACGTGCTGGCCCTTGCCGGGCGCAAGATCGAGGCCCCAACGATGCGCATCAAGCAAACCGTGGGCGACAAGCCGGTTTCGGGCCGGGCCACCAACATCATGCTGCTCAAGCAGTCGGCGCAGGCCATCGGCGTCAAGGAGAGCGGCTCCGAGGAAGTGGCCCGCCTGACGTTCCAGGTGGCGGACTCGGCCGGGCGCCCGGTCATCCTCGACAAGTCGGCGCAGGTGCGCTTCAGCCTCGGCGAGCGGCCGGGCGGCGGCGAGTTCATCTTCCCGGCGCAAGGCCAGACGGACGCCAACGGCCAGATCGACGTGAACCTCTCGGCCGGCACGCGCGCCGGGGTGGTGCAGGTCGTGGCCGAGGCGACCGTAGACGGGCGCACCCTGCGCTCGCTGCCGGTTTCGGTCGCGGTGCACGGCGGCCTGCCCGACCAGGCGCACTTCAGCCTCGGGCCGGCGCGCTACAACTTCCAGGGCCTGCGCCTGTTCGGCGCGGAGAACGCGGTTTCCGTCGTCGTCGGCGACAAGTACGGCAACCCGGTCAAGCCGAATACGGCCGTCTACTTCACCACGACGCACGGCGTCATCGAGGGCTCGGCGCTCACGTCGGAGCAGGGGCGCGGCACGGTGCAGCTCATCTCGGCCAACCCGCTGCCGCCCAACGGCATCGGCATCGTTACGGCCACCACCGCCGACGACCAGCAGCGCCAGGTAGTCCAGAAAATCCCCGTGGTGTTCTCGGGCGCGCCCATCCTCCGGTTGCAGCCAGGCGCGGCGCAGCTCGGGCAGGGCTATGTGCTCACCGTCTCGGACGAGAACGGCAACCCGCTCGTCGAGGGCTCCAGCATCACGGTCTCCGTCGAGGGCACGAAGGTAAAGGCCACCGGCCACACCAGCGTCCGGCTGGACGACACGGTCTTCCTGGGCGGCATGGGCTACGAGCACGTGCGGCGCGGCAACGGAATCACGCAGTTCTACTTCCGTACGACCGTGGACGGCGCTTCGAAAGAAGACGGCGAGGCGAAGATCGAAACCATCACGATCAGCGTGGACGGCCCCAACGGCAAGCTGACCATGGTCGTCGGGCCGGACGGCATCCCGGCGGGCAAGCGGGCGGGCGCGAACTACCGCCTCCTCCCCGACGGCAGCCTGGAAGCCCGCATCGCCGACTGACCTCCGGCGCACCCCGCTTCGGCGGCGCCCTGCGGATCGCGGGGCGCCGCGCTGCGTTTCGGGGGGAGCGCTCAAACCGTCTACCGCATGCGGCCCGTGTCCGCCAGCGCGCTGAGCAGCCTTGCGGCCATCGGAGAAGGCTCGGTGCGCCCGGTCTCCCAGTCGCTGATCGTGGCCTGCCGCACGCCTAGCTGTTCTGCAAACCGGCCCTGCGTCAGGCCTAGGCGTTCGCGCAGACGTTTTATCGCAGGCGGCGCCCACGCGCGGCTCTCGGGCGCGCCGGATGCCGATCCCGGACGCGGCGCCGGCGTCCCGCGCAGCGCCCCGCTCGCAGAGAGGTCCTCGTCCACGGCGGGCCAGTGCACCACATACTCGCCGATCTCAAAGTCCTGGCGCTCGTCCTCGGTGGCCTCCATCAAACGCCAGCTCCACGAGAGCGGCACACCGATCGTGCGGCCGTCCCTCAAGTGCATCACGATGTGCTCGGCCGTCACCTCTACCCCCCGGAGACGCTCGTCTACGGCGGGGGCGCTCGGCGGCGTCGGTCGGCTCCGAAAGCGCCGGAGCGCTTCGTCCTGGACGCTGTAGGCCGGCGCCTCAGGGAGGCGGGCTTCACTCCCGGGGGTTTTCTCCACAGTGGGCATGCCATGCCTCCATCAGGCGACGGTGGTGTTCCTCGATGATGCGCAGCACCCGCAGCGCTTCCTCCGGCGGCAGGCGCGACCAAGCCGCTTCCACCGGCTCCAGCCATACCTTCGCCTGATCCTTGCGATCCCTGACGACATGCACATGCGGCGGCTCGTTGCAGTCGAAGCTGACGAATCGGAACTGGTAGGGGCCTTCCC
>CBDTTW010000209.1:0-5001 GCA_965363675.1 uncultured Rhodothermaceae bacterium | reverse complement strand
CGGATGTCGAGGTCGGTGACGCCGAAGGACGTGCCTACGGCCAGCGCGGCCGCCACGAGCGGAGCGTCCGGGGCCACGATGCGTGTTTTGTTGGCTACGTCGGCGATAGGCACGCTCGTGAGGCGGTTTTCCTGGAGGGCCACCATGCGGCCATAGTTGCCGTCGGCGACGAGGGCGGCGGCGTAAGCGCCGAAGGCCGTGGCGAGCGTGCGGTCGAAGGCGGTGGGGGCGCCGCCGCGCTGGATGTGCCCGAGGATGGCCGTGCGCACCTCGCTGTCGAGCAGGCCGCGAAGCTGATGCTCCAGCACGCTGCTGATGCCGCCGAGCCGGAGCGGATCGGGGCTGTCGGTCACGATCTGCTTGACGGCCACCTGGCCGCCGCGCGGCTTGGCGCCTTCGGAGATGCAGATCAGGGTGAAGCGCTGCCCGCCGTTCTCGCGCTCCTTGCAGACGCGCGCCACCTCCTCCACGTCGTACTCGAACTCGGGGATGAGGATGATGTCGGCGCCGCCGGCGACGCCCGCATAGAGCGCAATCCACCCGGCGTAGCGCCCCATCGTTTCGAGGATCATCACCCGGTGGTGGCTCTGCGCCGTCGTGTGCAGCCGGTCGAGCGCCTCGGTGGCAATGGCGACCGACGTGTCGAAGCCGAATGTGCGGTCGGTGTACATCAGGTCGTTGTCGATGGTCTTCGGCACCCCGACGATCTGGATGCCCGCCTTGCCGAGGCCATCGGCGATGGACATGGTGCCGTCGCCGCCGATGGCGACGATGGCGTCGAGGCGCAGTTCGTCGCGGACGTAGGCGGCCACCTCGCCCGAGACGTCGGCGTTGTCGCGGGCGTTGTAGGCGAAGGGGTTGGCTTTGTTGCTCGTGCCGAGGATGGTGCCGCCCCGGGTCAGGATGCCGCTGGCGTCGCGGTAGGTGAGCGGGCGCACGCGCCGCTCGATCAGCCCCTCGAAGCCGTCGAGAAAGCCGAACAGCTCGGCGTTGCAGTGGATGACGAGGCTTTTGACCACGGCGCGGATGACCGCGTTGAGGCCCGGGCAATCGCCGCCGCCGGTCAGCACGCCGACGCGTTTCGTAGAGGGCATGGCTGTAGAATCGTCGAGAGAGGAGATGGGACGGATAATCCTGAAACAGGCGCGCAGGCCGCCGGAGGGGCGGCCTGCGCGGGGCGCGGTCAGGCGTTCTGGTCCACCGCCGACTTGTTCAGGAAGTCGCGCAGCACGTAGTGCAGGATGCCGCCGTTGCGGTAGTAGTCCACCTCGATGGGCGTATCCAGGCGGCAGACCGCGCCGAAGGTGAACGTGCTGCCGTCGGCGCGCACGGCGTGCACCGCGACTTCCTGGCCCGGCTCCAGGTCGCCCGCCGTGGGAATGCCGTAGACCTCCGTGCCGTCGAGGCCGAGCGCGGCGGCGTGCTCGCCGGGCTTGTACTGGAGCGGCAAGACGCCCATGCCGATCAGGTTGGAGCGGTGGATGCGCTCGTAGCTCTCGGCGATGACGGCGCGCACGCCGAGCAGCATCGTGCCCTTGGCCGCCCAGTCGCGGCTGGAGCCCATGCCGTAGTCCTTGCCCGCCAGCACGACGAGCGGGATGCCGGCCTCCTGGTAGCGCATCGAGGCTTCGTAGATGCTCATGCGCTCGCCGGTGGGCAGGTGCACCGTCACGCCGCCTTCGACGCCGCCCATGAGGTGGTTTTTGATGCGGATGTTGGCAAATGTGCCGCGCATCATGACCTCGTGGTTGCCGCGCCGGGCGCCGTACGAGTTGAAGTCGTGCGGCTGCACGCCCTTGCCGATCAGGTAGGCCCCGGCCGGGCTGGACGAGGGGATCGAGCCGGCGGGCGAGATGTGGTCGGTCGTCGTCGAGTCGCCGACCTTGAGCAGCACGCGCGCGCCCTCGATGGGCTGCACCTGCGGCGGCTCGATGGTCAGGTCTGTGAAGAAGGGCGGCTCCTGGATGTACGTGGACTCAGTGTTCCAGGCGTAGAGCGCGCCCTCCGGGATCTCGATGACGTTCCAGTCGGGGTTCGACTGCTCGATGCCGTCGTAAGCGGCGCGGAACATCTCCGGGGTAATGACCTCGCCGGTGATGGCCGTAATCTCGGCTGTCGAGGGCCAGAGGTCGCGCAGGTACACGGGCGCGCCGTGCCGGTCCTCGGCGAGGGGTTCGGTGACGAGGTCGATGTCCACGGAGCCGGCCAGGGCGTAGGCCACCACGAGCGGCGGCGAGGCCAGGAAGTTGGCCTGGATGAGCGGATGGATGCGCCCCTCGAAGTTGCGATTGCCCGAGAGCACCCCCGACACGATCAGGTCGGCCGTGCGGATGGCCTCCTCGACCGGCTCGGGCAGCGGCCCCGAGTTGCCGATGCACGTGGTGCAGCCGTACCCGACCACGTTGAAGCCGAGCTGGTTCAGGTAGGGCAGCAGGCCCGCCTCGTGCAGGTACGACGTGACGACGCGCGAGCCGGGCGCAAGGCTCGTCTTGACGTACGGCTTGGGGCGCAGCCCGCGCTCGACGGCCTTCTTGGCCACGAGGCCGGCGGCGATGAGCACGTTCGGGTTGCTCGTGTTCGTGCAGCTCGTGATGGAGGCCAGCACCACGTCGCCGTGCGTCACCTGGACCTGCTCGCCCTCGGCGGTCGTGTAGGAGGCGCACGCCTTGATGTCGTCGGGCTTGCGGCCGTAGCCCTTCGGCCCGACCGGGCTGGCGAAGGCCGTAGCGAACGACTTCTTGACCTCGGACAGGAGGATGCGGTCCTGGGGGCGCTTGGGGCCGGCCACCGTCGGCAGCACCTCGCTCAGGTCGAGTTCGAGCACGTCGAGGAACTCGGGCTCGGGCATGTCCTCCGTCAGGAACAGCCCCTGGGCGCGCGTGTAGCGCTCGACCATGCGGACCAGTTCCTCGGGGCGGCCCGTCCGGCGCAGATAGGCCAGGCTTTCGCCGTCGATGGGGAAAAAGCCCATCGTGGCCCCGTACTCGGGGGCCATGTTGCCGATGGTAGCGCGGTCCGGCACGGAAAGATGCGCCACGCCCGAGCCGAAGAACTCGACGAAGCGCCCGACGACGCCGTAGCTGCGGAGCATCTGCGTGATCGTGAGCACGAGGTCCGTAGCCGTGGCGCCCTCGCGTAGGCGGCCGTGCAGGCGCACCCCGACGACCTCGGGCATGAGCATGTAGATCGGCTGCCCGAGCATGACGGCCTCGGCCTCGATGCCGCCCACGCCCCAGCCGACCACGCCGAGGCCGTTGATCATGGTTGTGTGCGAGTCCGTGCCGACGAGCGAATCCGGGTAGACGACGGGCAGGCCGTCGTCGGCCGGGCGCGTCCAGACGCCGCGCGCGATGTACTCCAGGTTGACCTGGTGGCAGATGCCGCTGGCTGGAGGCACCACGTGGAAGTTACGGAACGCCTGCTGGCCCCACCGCAGGAATGCGTAGCGCTCCTGGTTGCGCTGGAACTCCAGGTCGGCGTTGATGCCGAGCGCCTCGGGGGTGCCGAAGGCATCGACCGATACCGAGTGGTCGATGACGAGGTTGACCGGCACACGCGGGTTGATTTCGTTGGGGTCGCTGCCGAGGCGGGCCATCGCCGAGCGCATCGCCGCCAGGTCCACCACGGCCGGGACGCCGGTAAAGTCCTGCAAGAGCACGCGCGCCGGCATGAACGGGATCTCCTCGCGGGCGGGGGCCTTCGGGTCGTAGGCGGCGAGGGTGCGGATGTCCTGCTCGCGGACGATGTGGCCGTCGGCCTCGCGCAGGAGGGCTTCGAGCAGCACCTTGATCGAGAGCGGCATGTGCGCGATGCCGGGGAAGCCGGCTTCGGCGAGGCGGTCCAGGCGGTAGAGGTACGCCTGCCCCATGCCGGTGTCGAAGGTGTCGCGGACGCCGAAGAAATCTATCTTATGGCCGGTCGGTGCGTGTTGCATGGTCGGGTGGGTCTGGTAAATGCCGGTGGACGGCGCGTCTGGTAGGCGGCTCGGGTGTCCTAAAAGTACGGTTCGGCGAAGGGTTTTGTTCACAAAAAGCGCATGTTTATCCGGCGGCGCGCCCTCCGGCGGCTCTTGAAAACTTGGCGCCGGCCGCTTTGGGGCGCGGGCGCCTCTGGCATTCGGCACGGCGGCTTGTTATATTAGCAGTCCTGCCCGCGCGGCCCATTTGCGCGCCAAACGGGCGGTTTTTGCCGGGGCTATAGCTCAGCTGGTAGAGCGCTGCAATCGCACTGCAGAGGCCAGGAGTTCGAATCTCCTTAGCTCCACGCATGGGCCTTCACGCGTCGCCGTGGAGGCCCATTTTGCCTTTCGGCCGCGCCGGAGACCGCCCGTAGTTCGGCGCGGGCTGTATATTCACCGTGGGCGTTTCCTCCACGCGACGATCCTGCGGCCCCTATGCGCATCCTTTTCGTTTCCACCTCGTCGGGGTCTCGCGGCGGCGGGGAGATCCACCTGCTCTACCTGGCGCAGGAACTGGCCGGCCGGGGGCACGAAACCGTGCTTTGGGCGTCGCGGCACGCCCGCATGGACGAGCTGTCCGAGAAGTTCGCGGCCTTCGGCGAGGTCGTCCGCGCCGAGTACACCAACACCTACGACCGCCGCCTGCGCACGTTGCAGCCCGCCCCCCGCGCCCCCCGCGCCATCGCGGCGGAGTGGACGCGCCTGCGCCCGGACATCCTCCACCTGAACAAGCAGAACCTGGAGGACGGCCTGGACCTGCTGGCGGCGGCGCGCCTCGCCGCTCTGCCGACGGTGGCCGTGGTGCACATCACCCAATCGGCGGGCTATCTCAAGGCGCGCCAGGCCGCTCTCCGCGACTGGCAGGCGCGCCGCGCCCTGCGCCGCTTCGGCGGGCCGTTCGTGGTGGTGCAGGAGGCGCGCGCCACGGACCTGGCGGACTTCCTCGGGACGGCCGAGGGGGTGCACACCATCAACAACGGCGTGCCGATCTACGGCCGCGCCGCGCTGGAAGAACACCGGCTCCGGCAGCGCGCCGCCCTGGG
>CBDTTW010000208.1:0-5004 GCA_965363675.1 uncultured Rhodothermaceae bacterium | reverse complement strand
TATCTGCGGCGGGTGTAGGCGCGCCCGGTCTATCTTTGCGCGGCGCTGGACTTTACCGGTTTTTTGCCTCAAATTCAGCGTTGCGCCGGCGCGCGCGTCCGGCCTCCGGCCCGGCGGCGGGGCCGCGCCTCAACCCTATCGCGCCATGCTTTCGTCTCGACGCCTCTTGCGCCTGCTGGGCGCGCTTGCCTGGCTGCTGCCGGCGGGCGCGGCCGCCCAAACGCTGCCGGGGGCTTTCCGCCCGAACATCGTCTGGATCATCGCCGACGACCTCTCCCCCATTATGGGCGCCTACGGCGACTCGACGGCGCAGACGCCGCACCTCAACCGGCTGGCGCGCGAGGGCGTCACGTACGAGCATGCCTACGTCACCGTGCCCGTCTGCGCGCCTTCGCGCACGTCGATGATTACGGGGGTCTACCCGACTTCGATGGGGGCGCTGCACATGCGGACGATGTCGCGCACCAGCGCGCTGGAGGCGATCACGGACTCGGCGCTGCTTGCCATCCCGACGTACGAGGCCGTGCCGCCGCCCGACGTGGAGCCCGTGACGCGGCCGCTCCAGCGCGCCGGGTATTTCACGGCCAACAGGGGCAAGGAGGATTACCAGTTCAAGACGCCCGCGACCCTGTGGGATGCGCGCGGCGAAGGCGCGCACTGGCGCGCCCGCCCTGACCCGCAGCAGCCGTTTTTCTACGTCTTCAACGACACCGAAACGCACGAGTCGCAGATGTGGCGGCGGGCTGAGGAGCCGCTGCCCATCGACCCGGGGCGCGTGGCGTTGCCGCCGTACTACCCGGATACGCCGCTCGTGCGCCGCGACGTGGCGCGCAACTACGCCAACCTCCAACTGACCGACGCCCACGTCGGGCGCCTCCTGGCGGAGTTGGAGGCGGACGGCGTGCTGGAGGAGACCGTCGTGTTTTTCTTCGGCGACCACGGCAACGGGCTGCCGCGCATGAAGCGCTGGCTCTACGACAGCGGTTTGCGTGTGCCGCTGATCGTGCGGGTGGGAAGCCGCGTCCGCGAAGCCCTCGGGGCCGGGCTGGACGCGCCGCCGCCGGGCGGGCGCGTCGGGCGGCCCGTCAGCCTGGTGGACCTGGCGCCGACGGCGCTGGCGCTGGCCGGCCTCCAGCGCCCGGCCTACCTGGCGGGCCTGCCGTTCCTGGCCGACCCACAGGCGCCGCGCCGCCGCTACGCCTTCGGAGCCAAAGGCCGCATGGACCCTGCCCTCGACGAGGCGCGCGCCGTAACCGACGGACGCTTCAAGTACCTCTACAACCATCACCCCGAGCGCCCGTTCGTGCAGTTCCTGCCTTACCGCGATCAAATGGCGCTCATGCAGGAGCTGCACCGCCTGCACCGCGCCGGCGCGCTCGACAGCACGCAGGCGCTGTGGTTCCGGGCGACGAAGCCGCAGGAAGAGCTTTACGACACCGAGGCCGACCCGCACGAAGTCCGCAACCTCGCGCTGGACCCGCGCTACGGCGCCGAGCTGGCCCGGCTGCGGGGGGCCCTGGCGGCGTGGGTCGAGGCGACGGGCGACCTGGGGCCGCTGGACGAAAACGACTTGAAGCGCCGCCTCTGGGCGCCGGACGGGCGGCAGCCGCGCACGGCGCCGCCGCACGCGACGGTTGCAGCGGCCGAGGGCGAGATCGCGCTTTCGTCGCCCACGCCGGGGGCGCTGCTGATGTGGGCCGTCGGCGAGGAGCCGTGGCGCCCGTACCTCGGGCCGTTCCGCGCGGCGCCGGGGGCCGAGGTGCGGCTGCGGGCGCACCGGCTGGGCTATGCCCCGTCCGACACGGCGTTCGTGGCGCCCCGCTGAACGCAGGCGCGCCGGGCGGAGGGCCTCAGACGGCGCAGGGGTGGGCGGCTCCGAGTTCGGCGGCGAGCCAGCGCTGCAAGGCGTACGTATCGAGGCAGGGATGCTCGGCGCGCTGGAGGTGGGCGGCGCGCCAGGCGGCGTAGTCGAGCACAGGCGCGCCGTGCGGGGCGCCGTGGGCGTGCGCGTCGAGGATGCAGGCGACCAGAGGGCCGGAGCCGTCGGCGACGGGCTCGTAGCCGGCGGCGTCGAGGGCGGCGGCGAGCAGCTCGTGGTCTTCGGCCGGGCCGATGCCGAGGTGGACGCGGGGGCGGCCCGCGCCGGGAGCGGCGGGAGCCTCGGGCGAGCGGCCCCGCAGGTCGCCCTCGGCGGCGTCGAGGATGCCGGGCAGGGCGGCCATGATCTCGCGCAGGCGGCTGGGGGCGACCCGGCTGTGCGGCAGGCCCACGACGGGGCGCAGCTCGGCAAACCGGTTGCCGCTCATGCCGATGCAATAGCTCTTGACGAGGTCGTTGGCGTCGCGGACGATGTCGGCGGAGGAGCCGCGCGCGGGGGGGCTGGCGTCGTGGTGCTGGGCCACCGAGAGCGTGACGGCGTGCGGGATGTTCCAGTGCAGGCAGAGGCCGTGCCCGACGGCGGCGTGGTCGAGGTGGAACATGTCGCGTTCGAGCACGTGCAGGGGCGCGGCGCCGTACTGGGCCGCGAGCAGCACCTGCACGTAGAGGTCGCCGTAGTGCTCCAGCATGATGAGCTTGCCGATGTCGTGCAAAAGCCCGGAGACGTAGGCCTCGACGGGGTCGGCGCCCTGCTCCTCGGCGATCAGGCGCGAGAGCATCGCCACGGCGAAGACGTGCCGCCAGAACGCCCACACGTCGAAGGCGGGGTGGCGCGCCTTGGCGCCGAGGGCGCACGCCCCGATGCTTAGGCGGCCCACGGCGTCGTCGCCCATCATCTCGACGGCGTCCATGACGTTGTCGATGCTGCGGTTGGCCGTATAGCGCTCCGAGTTGGCCGCCCGGAGCGTGCGCGCCGTCAGCGACGGGTCGAGCGCGACGAGGCGGGTGATCTTGGTGAAATCGGCTTTATCTTGGTGCGCCTGCGCCAGCAGTTGCTGCGCCGCTTCCGGCAGCGGCGAGAGCGCACGGGCGCTTTCGAGGATATAATCGGGGACGGCGGTATACATGAGGCGGGTGCAAATGGCGCGCAGCGGAGAAAGCCGGGCGGCTTCCCTACCTCACGAGGCGCCCTCCGGTTGAAACCAGACAGCTATGTTCACGGGAATCATCGAAGAAGTCGGCGCCCTGAAGGCCGTGGAGGACCTGGAGGGCGGCCGCCGGTTCACGATAGCGGCAAAGATGGCGCCGGAGCTTCGGGTGGACCAGAGCGTGGCCGTCAACGGAGTGTGCATGACGGTCGAGGGGCGCGCCGACGGGGCGTTCCGCGTGACGGCGGTGGCCGAGACGTTACGAAAGACAACGCTAGGCGGTTGGGGCGTCGGCATTAAAGTAAACCTTGAACGCGCCACGACGCTCGGCGAGCGCCTGGACGGGCACCTGGTGCAGGGCCACGTCGATGCGCCGGGGCGCATCCTGGCGGCCGAGGGCGCCGGGGCCGACCGGCTCTTTACGGTGGCCTACCCGCCGGCGTTCGGCGCGCACCTGATCCCCGTCGGGTCGGTGGCCGTGGACGGCGTCAGCCTGACGGTGGCGCGCCTGGCCGAGGAAGCCTTCACGGTGGCGATCATCCCGTACACGCTGGCGCACACGAACGCGGGCGACTGGGCGCCGGGGGCGGCCGTCAACCTGGAGTTCGACCTGATCGGCAAGTACGTCGCGCGGTGGATGGAGGCGCGCGCGGCGGCGGGCCGCTAGCGGGCCACCCGGTCGGGGTTGGCCTCGACGAAGCTTTTCCAGTTGCGCTGCTGGTTGCCCAGGCCATAGGCCAGCCGGTGGGCATGGCAGAGCGCCACGGCGAGCGCGTCCGAGGCGTCGAGGTCCAGGTCCACGACGCTCTCTTCGATGGAGAGGATGGAGCGCACCATGTACCACACCTGTTGCTTGGCGGCGTTGCCGTTGCCCGAGACCGACTTCTTGACCTCCTTGGGCGTGTACTGCGTGATCGGGATCTCGCGGTTGAGCATGGCGAGCATGGCGGCCGCCTGGGCGCGCCCGAGCTTGAGCATGGACTGGGGGTTCTGCCCGTAGACGGGCATCTCGATGGCGCCGGCGTCGGGCAGGCAGCGCTCGGCGACCTGGCTGAGGCGGTCGTAGATGTGCTTGAGACGCAGTTCCTGGCTTTTCTGGGCGTCGAGGGCCAGCACACCGTACTCGATGAGCGTTTCCTTGCGGCCTTCGAGCGCGATGACGCCGTAGCCGGTGTGGCGCGAGCCGGGGTCGATGCCGATGACGATCATAAGGGGCGTTGGTCTGCGCCCGGCGCGTGGGCGCCGCCGGGGAAGGCGCGGAGGCGCGCCCGGGGGTTCTACACGCGGGGCGCGCGCCGGTTCTGTGCGTTCGGCGCGCAGGCCGGGATCACCAGTTGGACGTGGCCCCCGAGAACACGTCGTCGGCGATGTTGCGCAGGGCTTCGCGGGCCGCGCGCAGCTCGCCCTCCAGGCCGTCGGCGGAAGGGTTGAACTCGCCGAAGCCCTGGAACTGGCGCTGCATGAGTTCACGGTCTTCTACGCGGTCGAAGTAGCGCGCCGCGACGATGATGGTGACGCGGTTCAGCTCGGCGCGCTCGTCGGCGGTGACCGAGGTGGGGGTGTTGTCGTAGCGCTCGATGCGGGCTTCCAGCACGACGCTGGCCTGCTCCGGGTCGGGCTGGAGCGTGAGGCGGGTCTGGCCGACGAAGCGCTCGGTAAGCAGGCGCGTCAGGTTGTCGGCGAGCGTCGGGATGGGCGAGGCGCTCTGGTCCTCGGCCGGCGGGATGGCGATGGTAAGCTGGTGGGCGGGGATGGCGGCGCCGGTGAAGCTATAGTAGGCGCAGCCGCCCAAGGCCGCCGCAAGGCACAGCAGGGCGGCGACGCGGCGCAAGGGGGCGGTCATACGTTTTCGCCGAGTTCCTTGAGCTTGCGGTAGAGCGTGCGTTCGCTGATGCCGAGCGTGCGGGCCGTCCGGCGGCGGTTGCCGTCGAAGCGGGCGAGGGCTTCCAGGATCAGGCGGCGCTCGGCGGCTTCGAGC
>CBDTTW010000207.1:0-5077 GCA_965363675.1 uncultured Rhodothermaceae bacterium | reverse complement strand
GGCTGCGCCGCGCCGTGCGCCGGCTGCGCGCCCTTCGGCGCCCGTTGCCGCCCGGCGACCGCCGGTGGCTCGCCGAGCATGTGCCGCTGTATGCGGGCATGAACGCCGCCGCGCGCAAACGCTTCGAGCAGGACGTGCGCATCGTGCTGGCCGAGTGGCGCATGGAGGGCGTCCGGCTGCCCGACGTGCCGCATGCGCTCCGGCTCTCGGTGGCGGCGGGCGCGGCCGTTTTGCTGCACGGGCGCCCTGCATGGGAGCTTTCGGCGCGGCGCACGATTCTGTTCTACCCCGGTCAGTTCGACGAGGACTATTTCGACGACCCGGGGGCGCCCTTCGACGGGATGGCGCACGAGCAAGGCCCGATCATCATGGTCGCCGGGGCCGTTATGGAAGCATGGCAGCGCCCCGACGACGGGCAGAACGTGGTGCTGCACGAGCTGGCGCACCTGTTGGAGTTCGAGCAGGCCCCCGGCGCGGCGGGCATGGACGCGGCGACCGTCGAGCGCCTGCCCGACCTGATCCGCAAGGAAATGTTTCTGGCGCGCAAAGGCCGCTCGGTGCTGCGCCGCTACGCCGCCACCGATGCGCGCGAGCTGTTCGCCTGCGGCGTCGAGATGTTCTTCGAGCGCCCGGTGCTGCTGGCGCGTCGCCGCCCGGAGCTCTACGACGTGCTGCGGCAGTACTTCGGCTACGACCCCCGGCTGCTCCTGCCCGACGAGGACGCGCCGGGCGCGGTGGAGGGCGCAGCCTAGGGCAAGCCGCAAAAAGGCCCTGCCGCCGCGCGACAGGGCCTTTTGTCATGCCAACGGCGCAGACCGCCGCCTGCCGCCTAGGCTTCCGGCGTGATCACGCTGACGAACTGCCGGTTCTTCAGGCCGCGCTTGAAGGCGACGGTGCCCGCCGCCGTGGCGAAAAGCGTGTCGTCGCTGCCGCGCCCGACGTTGAGGCCGGGGTGGAACTTGGTGCCGCGCTGGCGCACGATGATGCCGCCGGCGCCGATGGCCTGGCCGCCGTAAACCTTCACGCCCAGCATCTTCGGGTTGGAGTCGCGCCCGTTCTTCGTTGAACCGGCGCCTTTTTTATGTGCCATGACTGCCTCGAAAGGAATGGTTGCCGTTGGGGGTCGCCTTAGCTGACATCGAGCGAGCTGACCAGCACCTGCGTATACTGCTGGCGGTGGCCGCGCATCACCTTGTAGCGCTTGCGACGCTTCTTCTTGAAGACCAGCACCTTGTCGGCCTTGACGTGGCGCAGCACCTTCAGGGTGGCCGTGGCCCCGGCGACCGTGGGGGCGCCGACCGATACGCCGGCGTCGCTCGACACGAGCAGGATGCGATCTACGGTAAACGTGTCGTCTACATCGTATGCCGTAAGGGGAATGTATACCTTCCGGTCGGCTTGTAATTTAAACTGCTTGCCTGCTATTTCTGCAATCGCGTACATATTATGGGTCTCTGCTTTTGGCGCCGGACTGGCTACCGGCGCGAGAGGTTTCACCTGCGCTCACGGGCAGGTACAGCAAGTCAATATAGCACGTTTACCCCTTTCGCTGCAACTCGTAGATTCTCATATCGCATATGGAGTTGACCCTGCCCACGATGGGCCATACGGTTTCGGTCGGCAAACTGCTCTGCATCGGGCGCAACTATGCGGCGCACGCGGCCGAGCTGGGGAACGCCCTCCCGGAGGAACCGGTGCTGTTTCTGAAACCCGCTTCGGCCCTGGTGGGGCACGGCGGCAAGATCGTGCTGCCGGCCATGAGCGCCGAGGTGCACCACGAGATCGAACTGGTGGCCGTCATCGGGCGGGGCGGCAAGCACATCCCCGAGGCCCAGGCGCTCGAACACGTCGATGCGTACGCGCTCGGGCTGGACATGACGGCGCGCGACCTTCAGAGCGCAGCCAAGGAAAAAGGGCTCCCCTGGACCGTTGCGAAGGGTTTCGACACGTTTGCGCCGCTCGGCCCGCTCGTCGAGGCGCGGAAGGTGCGCGACCCGCAGCAGCTCGAATTTCGCCTGACGGTCAACGGCGAGGAGCGGCAGGTAGGGCGCACGGGCAACATGATTTTCTCCGTCGCCGCGCTCATCGCCTATGCCTCGCGCATCTTTACGCTGCTGCCGGGCGATCTGCTGTTCACGGGCACGCCGGAAGGCGTGGGGCCGGTGCATGAAGGCGATTTGCTCGAAGCCTCGGGCGCCGGACTGCCGGCGCTGCGCGTGCGCGTGGTGCGCGAGAAAGTGGAAGCGCCCGCCTGAAGCCGCTTTAGGCAGGCTGCGCGGCGAAGGCGGCCAGGGCCTCGGCGGCGGCGCGGGCCTCGGCAAGGCTCACGTCGCGGTGCAGCGTGGCCCGGAGCGTGCGCGGTCCGAAGGCTGAGAGCGCTACCCCCGCCTCCTGAAGCGCCTCCAGCACGGGACGCGCCGGAGAGTCGGCCACGTCGAAGATGATGATGTTCGTCTCGACGGTTTCCGGGTCGAGCCGGAAGGCGGGGTTGCCGGCGATGGCGCGGGCCAAAAGGCGCGCCTTCTCGTGGTCCTCGGCGAGCCCCGCCCGGTGGTGTTCGAGCGCGTACAGCCCGGCCGCCGCCAGCACGCCCACCTGCCGCATGCCGCCGCCGAACATCTTGCGATAGCGCCGGGCCTCGCGGATGAGCGCGTGCGAGCCCGCCAGCACCGAGCCTACGGGCGCGCCGAGCCCCTTCGAGAGGGACACCATCACCGTGTCGAACGGGCGCGCGTAGTCGGCCTCGGGGATGCCCGTGGCGGCCGAGGCGTTCCAGAGGCGCGCGCCGTCGAGGTGCAGGCGCAGCGCGTGCGCCTCGGCGACCTCCGCGATGCGGACGATCTCGGTGAGCGGGTAGACCGCGCCGCCGGATTTGTTGACCGTGTTTTCGAGGCAGATGAGCCGGCACCGAGGCTCCCAGTAGTGCCCCGGCCGCAACGCTTCCGCGATCTGCTCGGCCGTAAGGATGCCGCGCACACCGTCGAGCACGTGGAACCCGACGCCGCTGAGCAGCCCCGCGGCCCCGGACTCGTAGTTGAACACGTGGCAGTTCCGCTCGGTGATCACTTCGTCGCCGGGCTGCGTGTGCAGCTTGAGCGCGATCTGGTTGCCCATCACTCCCGAGGGCACGAACAAGGCGGCCTCCTTGCCCAGCAGCGCCGCGACCCGCTCCTGGAGGCGCTCGGCGGTAGGGTCCTCGCCGAATACGTCGTCGCCGACTTCGGCGGTGCGCATGGCCTCGCGCATGGCGGGCGTGGGCCGCGTGACGGTGTCGCTTCTGAGGTCGATCATAAGGCTAATACCCGAGCGCGCGCATGCGGCGCTCGATGGTGCGGGTGTAGGCTTGCATGCGGTGGGGGTTGCGGCGGCGCGGGCTCGGGGTGATGGCCGCCAGCGAGGCCGCCTGCCGCCGCGAAAGCTCGGCGGCGGGCTTGTCGTAGTGATGGCGCGCCGCCGCCTCGGCTCCGTACACGCCGTCGCCCCACTCGATCACGGTAAGGTAGAGGTACAGGATGCGGTCTTTCGACAGGACGACCTCGGCCATGTAGGCAAGCGGAAACTCCAGCGCCTTGCGGAGGTAGCTGCTGTGCGTCGTCATGAACAGGTTCTTGACGAGCTGCTGCGTGATCGTCGAGCCGCCGCGCCAAGCGCGGCCGCGCCGCCGGTTGTCCTCGATGGCCTGCCGCAGCGCCTCCCAGTCTACCCCGAAGTGCTCGCGGAAGCGGCCGTCCTCCGCCGCGATGACGGCATGCCCGAGGTGCTTCGCGATGCGCCCCGAGGGGACCGGCCGGAACTGCTTCTCGTAGGGTTTTCCGGCGGCCAGCGCCTCGATGCGGCGCTGGATCTGCACCCCGGTGAACGGCGGCGGGATGACGGTGTAGAGCAGCAGCAGCGAGAGGCAGAGGCCGTAGTAGGCTGCCAGGAGCGCGATGGGCGCCAGCAGCAGCCGCGACGCAAGGCCGCCGCTGCGCGCTTTTCTGGTGCCGCCGTTTCGTGCCTTGCGCCGAAGAGCCACGCGTCTGCCGGTTAAGTCGGAGGGCGCCGGGCTGCGCCGAGAGCGGTAAAGTTAGCGGCTGATCTCCAGGATTTCCAGCTTGACCTTGCCGGCGGGCACCTTTACCTCCACCACGTCGCCCACGCCCCCGCCGAGCAGCCCTTTGCCGATGGGGCTCGTGACGGAGATTTTGCCGGAGGCGAGGTCGGCTTCCTGCGCCGATACGAGCGTGTAGCGCTGTTCCATGCCGTTCTGCGGGTTGCGCACGCGCACCGTAGAGAGGATGCGGGCCTTGCTGCCGTCCACCTGGCTCTCGTCCACGATGCGGGCGCTGGAGATGGTCGTTTCCAGCTTGGCGATGCGGGCTTCGAGGTGGCCCTGTTCCTCCTTGGCGGCGTCGTACTCGGCGTTTTCCGAGAGGTCGCCTTTTTCGCGGGCTTCCGCGATGGCCGAGGCCACGCGCGCGCGCTCCTTGGTGCGCAGGAACTGCACTTCGTCCTTGAGTTTCTGGAGGCCCTCCTGGGTCAGGTAGACGTTGTTCGTTTGGGTCATGGCAGCGGCCGGAAATACTAAAAACAGACCGCCACGGCCCGAAGGCTGCGGCGGCAGGAAGTCTTTTCTATATAAATACCGGCGGAGCAAGCCGCCGAGGTCGTCAGAGGGTTGGTCTGCGAACGTTATTTCACGCCTGAGGCGGCCCATAAGATCCGGCAGGCCCGGCACAAATCGCAAATCCGTACGGCCCGGCCGTCACCATCCGGCGCGGCGCAGCCCGCGCGCGCGCGGGGGCGCAGCCTCTTTCACCGGCCCGTCGTCGCGGCGCTGTTCTACGGGGCGGGGCGCCGCCGAAGGCCGGGGCGACTCCGCGCCGGAGGCCGCCGCAGACGCGTCGGCGGGCGTCGCTGCGGAGGGGCGGTCGGTCTCCTTGCCCGCCGCCCGGAGGCGCTCGCGGCGGGCCTCGGCGGCGGCGCGGACTTCCGCAGCGGCGCGCGCGGCCGGGCGCCGCTGCGTCGCCGGGGGCGCCGCCGGCGACGCGTAGGGAGGCGCCGCCGGGCGGGCCTCGGCGGCCGGGCGGGCCTCGGC
>CBDTTW010000206.1:0-5089 GCA_965363675.1 uncultured Rhodothermaceae bacterium | reverse complement strand
GCCGAGCGGGCGGCCTCAGGGGGCTGAGGCCAGCGGCGGGATCTCCTCGCGGACGCCGGCGCGGGCGGCCCAGGCGCGCCACGCCCCTGCGAGGGCGGCGGCGCGCGCCGGCTCGCGGGCGGCGAGGTTATGCAGTTCGGTAGGGTCCTCGGCGAGGTTGAACAGCTCCCAAGCGCGGCTGCGGCGGCCCTCGTAGACGAGCTTCCAATCGCCGTCGCGGACGGCGGCATGGCCTCCGTAGGCCCAGTAGAGCGGGCCGCGCGCCGCGAGCGCGCCGCCGGTGAGCGCCGGGACGAGGCTGCGGCCCGTGAGCGGGAAGGGCCGCCAGCTTTGCTGCTGCTCCGGCGCGGGCGCCCCGGCCAGATCCAGGAACGTCGGCAGCACATCGATGACGTGCCCGACGGCGTCGGTGAAGGCGCCGGGCGTGCGGATGCCGCGCGGCCAGTAGGCCACGACGGGCGTATTGATGCCGCCCTCGTGCAGAAAGTTCTTGTACAGCCGGAAGGGCGTGTTGGAGGCGTAGGCCCACGGCTCTTCGTAGGCGGCGTAGGAGCCGCGCGCGCCGGTGGGGACGCCCGGCCGCCCGAGCCGCCGCCCGGCGACCTCCTCGGGGCAGCCGCCGTTGTCGGAGAGAAACAGCACGAGCGTGTTTTCCAGGGCGCCCGTCTCGCCGAGCGCCGCCAGCACACGCCCGATGCCCTGGTCCATGCGGTCTACCATGGCGGCGTAGACCTCCATGCGGCGCGCCCATTCGGCTTTGCCCTCGGCGGTTTCCCACGGGGGGACCTGCGGCGGGCGCGGCGCCAGGGCGTGGCGCGGCGTTAGGACGCCCATGCGGCGCATGCGGGCGTAGCGCTCGGCGCGGAGCGCGTCCCAGCCGGCATCGTAGCGGCCCCGGTAGCGCGCCAGGTCCTCGGGCAGGGCGTGCAGCGGAAAGTGCGGCGCGGTGTAGGCCAGGTACAGAAAGAACGGTTGGCGGCCGTGGCGGTCGGCGTGCTCGCGCACGCGCGCCACGGCGTAGTCGGTGTAGGCGTCGGTGGCGTAGAAGCCCTCGGCGGGGGGCGTCCAGGGGGCGTCTTCGAGCGTCATCTGGCGGAGGTTTCCGGGCTCCTGAAGCAGTTCGAAGTAGGACGTAGCGCCGCTGATGAGGCCGAAGTAGCGGTCGAAGCCCCGGCGGCGGGGCCACTGGTCGGGCTCGTCGCCGATGTGCCACTTGCCCGACATATAAGTGCGGTAGCCCGCCGCGCGGAGGGCGTCGGCGAGGGTCACGACGCTGTCGGGGAGGAAGCCCTGGTAGGGGCCGCGCGGGCGGCTTTTGCCGCGTCCGGGGGGCAGCTCGGCCATGCCGGCTTCGTGGGCGTAAAGCCCCGTGAGCAGCGCGGCGCGCGTGGGCGAGCACTTGGCGGCGTTGTAGAACTGCCGGAAGCGCAGCCCGGCGGCGGCCATGCGGTCGAGGTTGGGCGTGCGGATTTCAGAGCCATACGGCCCGATATCGGAGTAGCCGAGGTCGTCGGCAAGGATGAGCACGATGTTGGGGCGCTCGGGGGGCGGCCCGGGTGGGCGGGGGGCGCACCCGGCGAGAGCCAGGCAGGCGCCGCAGAGCGCGGCCGCGACGGCGGCGCGCGTGATGCGGGTGTTCATGGAAGCCTCTCCCCTCCCCCGGCTGGTTGCAGGACGGCCACGGTCTGCGGCCCTGCAACTTACGCGCGGCGGGCGCCTTCGGCAAGTCGGGGGTTGCCCGGCGGACGCGCCGTTCGTACCCTGCACCGGCGGCCGGGCGCTTTCCCGGCGGCTCCCTTCATCCTGAGAGGTTCCTTATGCGGATATGGCTGGCCCTTCTGGCTTTGTGGGGCGCCTCGTGCGCCGGTCTGCGTCCTGCTGCGGCGCCGCCGGCAGGCTACGTATTCTCGTACTTCACCGGCAACGGCGAGAGCGGCTTGCACCTGGCCTACAGCCGCGACGGCCTGCGCTGGCAGCCGCTCAACGGCGGGCGGCCCGTGCTGGCCCCGCGCATCGGAGCGGCGCCCGGCGACATGCTCATGCGCGACCCGGCGATCACGCAAGGCCCGGACGGGCGTTTTCATCTGGTCTGGACGACCTCCTGGAAAACGCCGGCCGTGGGCTATGCTTCCTCGGACGACCTGATCCACTGGTCGGCGCAACAGGCCATCCCCGTGATGGAAGACGCGCCGACGACGCGCAACGTGTGGGCGCCGGAGCTGTTCTGGGAGGCGGCCGAAAAGCGCTGGCTGCTCTTCTGGTCGAGCACCGTCCCCGGCCGCTTCCCCGAGACGGCGGGCAGCAGCGAGACCGCGTTCAACCACCGCATCTACTACACGACGACGCGCGACTTCAAAACGTTTGCGCCGTCGGCGGTCTTCTACGACCCCGGCTTCAACGCCATCGACGCAACCCTCATGCAGGACGGCGGCCGGTTTGTGATGTTCCTCAAGAACGAGACGCTCGCGCCGGCGCCCGAGAAGAACCTGCGCATGGCCACGGCGGCGCGGGCTTCGGGGCCGTACGGCCCCGCCTCGGCGGCCCTGACGGGCGACTACTGGGCCGAAGGCCCGACGGCCGTGCGCATCGGGCAAACGTGGCATCTGTACTTCGACAAATACCGGGACCACGCCTACGGCGTGATGACCTCGGACGACCTCCGGACGTGGACCGACCGCTCGGCCGACCTCCGCTTCGTCGAGGGGGCGCGCCACGGCACGGTGTTCCCCGTGACGGCGGGCGTGCTGGAGCGTCTGCGGGCGCTCCGGCCGTGAGGCGCGGCTACAGGCTCAGGTAGAGCGGCGCGCCCGGCCCGACGGGCAGGCCGAGCAGCATCCAGGCGATGAGCATGACCGTCCAGACGAGCAGGAACACGACGCTGTAGGGCAGCATCGTGGCGATGACCGTGCCCAACCCGGCGCCCGGCTGGTAGCGCTCGACGTAGGCCGCGATGAGGGCGAAGTAGGTCATCATGGGCGAGATGATGTTCGTGGAGCTGTCGCCGATGCGGTAGGCGGCCTGGGCCAGCTCGGGCGTGAAGCCGAGCAGCATGAACATCGGCACGAACACGGGCGCCATGATGGCCCACTTGGCCGAGGCGCTGCCCATGAACAGGTTGATGAAGCCCGAGACGAGCACAAAGCCGATCATGAGCGGGATCGGGCCGAGGCCCGCCGCCTTGAGCAGATCGGCTCCTTTGACGGCTACGATGAGGCCGAGGTTGGTCCAGTTGAAGAAGGCCACGAACTGCGCCGCGAAGAACACGAGGACGAGGTAGAGCCCGAGCGTCTCCATGGCCTTGCCCATGCCGCGCATCACGTCGGCGCTGCTTTTGAAGGCGCCGGTCGCATAGCCGTAGGCCAGCCCGACGCCGCCGAAGATGAAGAAGATGAGCGCCACGATGCCCGACATGAACGGCGAGCGCAGCAAATCGCCGGTTTCGGCGTCGCGGAGGAAGCCGTCGGCGGGGACCGTGCCCCAGAGCAGGAACCCCGCGAAGGCCGCCAGCACGCCCGCCGCCCACCACAAGCCGCGCCGTTCGGCAGGCGTCAGGCCGGCGAGCGGGCCGGCCTCCTCGGCGCCGCTGTAGGCCCCGAAGCGGGGGGCGATGATGCGCTCGGTGACCCACGTGCCCGCCGCCGCGATGACGAAGGTCGAGACGAACATGAAGTAGTAGTTCGCCATGGCGTTGACCTGGTAGGCCGGATCGACGAGGCGCGCGGCTTCCTCGGAGAGGCCCGCCAGCAGCGGGTCGATGGTGCCGAGCAGCAGGTTGGCGCTGTAGCCGCCCGAGACGCCTGCAAAGGCGGCCGCCAGGCCGACGAGGGGGTGCCGCCCGGCGGCCAGGAACAGCACCGCCGCCAGGGGTACGAGCAGCACGTAGCCGATTTCGCTGGCCGTGTTGGAGAGCACCCCGGCGAAGACGACCACGAACGAGAGCAGGCGGCGGGGCGCCGAGAGCACGAGCAGCCGAAGGGCCGTGCCGATGACGCCGCTGGCCTCGGCGATGCCGATGCCCAGCATGGCGACGAGCACCGTGCCCAGCGGCGCGAAGCCGGTGAAGTTGACGACGAGCGAGGTCAGGATGCGGTGCAAACCCGCCACCGAAAGCAGGTTGACCGGGCGCACCGTTTCGCCCGTGCCGGGGTGGACGACGGCCAGGTCGAACTGCGAGAGCACCCCCGAGAGCACGACCACGAGCACCGCCATGAGGGCGAAGAGCGTGCCGGGGTGCGGCAGGGCGTTGCCCACGCGCTCGATGACGCCGAGCGCACGCATCATGCGGGAGTTGGAGGGAGCGGCGGCGTTCATAGGCAAAAAGGCGAAAAAGGGTGAGGCCGCCGGGGCGACGCGCCTAGTTACGGCAGAAAGCCCCGCTCGCGCAAGGCGCAGCGGACGATCTCGCGGCGGAGCGGGGCCTGCTCGGGGCGGGCAATGTCCATGTTCAGGGCGAAGAACAGGCGGCGGCCGTCCTGCTCGGCCCACCCGACGTACCAGCCGATGCCGGGCCCGCCGGGGCGGCGCGCCCAGCCGGTTTTGCCGCGCAGCACGCCGGAGGGGCGGCGCTCCTCGACCATCATTGCGCGCACGGCGGCCTGCACGTCCGGGCGGAAGGGCAGCGCGCCCGCGTGGAGGCGCCTCAGGAAGTCGATTTGCTCGTGGGCGCTCGTGCGGAGGGCGCCCACGAGCCAAAATGCGCTGTCGGCGGGCTCCGGGCGGGCGTTGCCGTAGCGGGCCGCCTCCAGGTGGGCGCGCATGGCCTGCGGGCCGATGCGGCGCGCCGTCTCCTCGAAGTACCATACGGCCGAGTGGCGGAAGGCCGACGCCATGGAATGATCGCGGTTCCACGCCTCGATCTCGCGGGGGCGGCCGTCCCACGGCAGCACGACGGACGTATCGGCGACGGCGCCGGTTTCGAGGGCGATGAGGGCGTGGACGATCTTGAACGTGGAGGCCGGCAGGAAGCCCTCGGCGGCGCGCGCGGCGTCGTGGATCTCGCGCCGGTCGGCGGCGGGGTCGTAGAGGACGAGGCTGCCCTGCACGCCCGCTTCCCGAAAGCAGCGGGCCGGATCGGGCGGCTCGGCGGGGG
>CBDTTW010000205.1:0-5158 GCA_965363675.1 uncultured Rhodothermaceae bacterium | reverse complement strand
ATGGTAGTCGAAGGTGTACTGGTGCGTCATCGATGCATAGACGAGGTAGCCGCCGGTGGTATGCACGACGCCCTTGGGCTTGCCGGTACTGCCGGAAGTATACAGGATGAACAGCGGGGCCTCGGCTTCCATCGGCTCGGGCGGGCACTCAGCCGGGGCCGCCGCGCGCAGCGCGTCGTACCAGAAGTCGCGGCCGGGCTTCATGTCCACGGCGCCGCCCGTGCGCCGCACCACCAGGATCGTGCGCAGGTTCGGGCAGCGTTCGGCGGCCCGGTCGGCGTTGTGCTTGAGCGGAATGGGCCGCCCGGCGCGCAAGCCCTCATCGGCCGTGATGAGCACGGCCGAGTCGCAGTCGAGGATGCGGTCGGCGAGCGAGTCCGGCGAGAAGCCGCCGAACACCACCGAATGCGGCGCCCCGAGGCGCGCGCATGCCAGCATGGCATAGATGGCCTCGGGGATCATCGGCAGGTAGATCGTCACCCGGTCGCCCTTGCGGACGCCGTGCGCCTTGAGCACGTTGGCAAAGCGGCATACCTCCTCGTAGAGCATGCCGTAGGTGATCGTACGGGCGGCCTCGTCCGGGTTGTCCGGCTCGAAGAGGAACGCCGTGCGGTCGCGGTGCTTTTCCAGGTGGCGGTCCACGCAGTTGTAGCAGGCGTTGAGCATGCCGTCCTCGAACCAGCGGATGCGCACCTCCCGGCGAGAGAACAGCACATCCTTGACGCGCGTAAACGGTTGCATCCAGTCGAGGCGGCCGGCCTGCTCGGCCCAGAAGCCTTCCGGATCCTCGATGCTGCGCGCGTACGTCCGGCGGTACGCCTCCGCCGACCCGATGGCGGCTCCCTGCTTGAAAGCTTCGGAGGCTTCGTAAACCTCTGCATGTCCGGAATAGGCTGCCGTTACGGTATCCGCCATGACGTTGCTGGTGCGTTTGAAGTTGGAGGAAAAACCATCGCCTGCAAGCGCTTTTCCCGAGGCGCCGCCTGCAAGCTACTACAAGGGGCGCCCGGCGCGCGCCGCCGCCCCGTAACGGATGCGTTACCGCCCGCCGGGGCGCCCGCAAAAGCGGCCCTGCCTAGTTGCGGAACCGGCCTTTGGCGGGCGCATGCCGCTTGCTGAGCGCCTCCTGGAAGTCGGCTACCTGGGAGAACACGTTGCGCATCAGGTTTTGCTGCACCTTGCGCAGGCTCGACGGGTCGATGCGGTTGTGCGGCGTCTCGCCCGCCTCGAACGAGCGAAGCTGATGCTCCACGCGGAAGTCGATGAGGTGCCGGTAGGCTTCGAGCGCGTCGCCGAGGGCGCGGTCCATCTCGGGGAAGGCGTTGGCCGCCGCGCGCAGCCGCTCGATAGTGTTGGTCGATTCGAGCTGGCGCATTTCGAGGGCGAGCACGCGGGCGGCCTCGACAATAGGCAGGATGCCCGTCTCGCGGATGTCGAAGGTGTGGCGGTCGCCGGTGCGCTGAAGCACGAAGCGCTTGAAGAACGACAGCGGCGGTTTGTGCTGCAAGGCGCCGGCCGCCAAAAGCGGGAGGAACGGCCGCTGCTCGGTCATGGCCTGCACGTTGAGCACGTCGATGATGTCCGTCTTGAGTTCGTCCACCAGTTCGCGGGCGCCGTAGATGCCGCGCAGATCGAAAAACAGTCCTACCTGCCCCAGCGCCTCGGCCTCCGACTCGTGGATCCAACCCCGGTAAAGCAGCTTCCACTCGCGCAGCGGCTTGCGCCACCGGGCGTCTTTTGCCACGAACGGGCTCAGCGAGAAGCCGCACGAGGCCAGGCCCTCGCCTGCGCGCGTGGCGAGCGCCGCCAGCCACGCCTCGGCGCGCGCGCCCTCCTCCGCCGAGGCCGGGTTGGCATAGAGCAGCGCGTTGTGCTGCTGCGAGTTCAGGGCCATTTCCTGCCGCCCGCCGCTGCCCAGGCTCATCCACACCCACGGGACGTCTACGTACAGGTCGGGCGAGGCCGCGCGCAGCTCCGATTCGGCCAGCTCCAGCACCCGGATCGCCAGGCGGTCGTACACGACCGACATGATCTGGTTGAGCATCTCCGGCTGCACGCCCTGCCGGTAGAGCCGCAGCAGCTGCTCGCTCGTGGCGGCGCGGATGCTGACGAGTTCCTTGATCGAGGGGGCGTTCTGGATGCGCTGCGTCGTCGCAACGGGGTCCTGCCCCCGGTAGTGCGCCACGTCGCGGTCGGTCAGCACGGCCAGGGGGGCGTGCGCCCGGTCGCCCGGCTGCATCACCACGAGCCGGTTGACGCCGGCGTGCAGCATCTGCATCATCGCCTCGAAGAGCGAGGCGTCGGCCGGGATGGCGTGCACCGGGTGGCTCATCAGGCGGCGCACGGGCGTCTCGGGGCTTTGGCCGCGCGCCACCAGCTTGTTGCGCAAATCGCCGTCGGTCAGGATGCCCTGCATGCGCCCCTCGTGCATCACGATGAGCGAATCGACGCTTTCCTTACGCATCAGGCGCGCGGCCTGCTGCGCCGTCGTATCGGGGGCGCAGGTCACCAGCCCCCGGTGCACGAACTGGTTGAGCCGCCGGCTGAAGAGCAGGTGCGCCCCGCTGACGTCCATCTCCTTGTCGATGTGCCGCACGTAGCGCTGGAAGTCGCTCTCGAAAAAGTTGGCGAAATCCTCGTACCGGTCGTACAACGCGTGGAAGCGGTCGCCCTTGAGGAGCGCGCACACGGCCGGCTCGATGGCCTTGGCTTCGTAGATCGTCATGCCCCCCTTGATGAGCCCGAAGGCCCCGAACGTCTCGCCCTCGCCCAGCTTGTCGATGAGGCGCTGGTTCTCCACGTCCATCAGGCGCACCGTCCCACTCTCGACGATGTACAGCCCCCGGTGCGTAGTGCTGCCCTGCTCCAGCAGGATCTCGCCGGTCTGGTAGTACTCGATGGAGATGTCCGTCAGGATCTCTTCGAGCGCTTCCGGCGGAAGCATCGAAAACGGCGGCGTGCTCTCGAACAAGGTCCGCAGCCGGTGCGCGATAGAGGAGCTCATGGCAATGGGAATGGGCGCCGCCGCCTGGAGGTTCCGGGGTCGCGGGGGCAAGAGGCGGCAAGGCCCCGCCCGGCCTTAAGGCCGTAAATATAGAACGCCGGAGCGGCGCCCACGGCGAGAAGGCAAAAAAAGGCAGGGCCGGGGCTAGCGCCCCAGCAAGCGCCCGATCAGCTCATCGGCGCCGAGCTTGGCCCCCAGGTGCGCCACCACCTGCGCCACCTCGCCCTCGTCGTCGGGGTCGAGATAGTCCATCAGGCCGCCGCGCCGGAACTCGGGGACGCCGCGCTCCACCTCGGCGCGCTCGCGGTTGAGCAGGCGCGCCACCCCGTCGGCGTCGAGCTTCTGCTGTCGGTGCAGCTTGCCGAGCGCGCTCATGACGACCGGCGCCAGCAGCGGCAGAAGCTGCGCCACCAGCTTCACGTCGAGGCCCGTAGCCTTGCTGATGCCCAGTTCTACGGCGCTCCGCTTGGCCCCCAGCACGTGGCGCAAAATGCCCGCGCCGTCGGCCGAGCGCCGGTCGATGCCATAGGCCCCGTCGCCGCCGGCGTCGGCAAGGCTGCCGCCTCCGGCCGAGCGCTGAAGCAAATCCTGGAGGTTGTCGAGCAGCGCGCCGTCGTGGTCGCGCGCAAGCACCTTCGTCAGCGCGCTTGCCGTCGCGTGCGACTCGTTGGACGAACGCGCCAGCCCGCCGATAAGCAGCGGCAACGCCGAGGCGACGGCTTTGCGGGTGGCGTGCTCGTCGGCGCCGATCTGGCGGCTGAGCATGCGGACCGTCTCGCCCGAGAGTTGTTGCGCAATGGTGTCGAGCAGTGCAGGCATAAAGGATCTGGCAGCCGGATCATGAAGGGGTGAAGGGGTCTGGCGCGCCCACCGCTATCCGAACCCCTGCCGGGCGGGATCGTTCCGAGCGCGCAGGCCCCGTTTTCGCGCCGGAAAGGCTTCCGGGGAGCGGGGCGCTTAGTTGAGCGGCAAGCGGCGGTGCAGCGTATACCCCGTCCCGTCGCGGTCGGTGAGCTGAAAAGCGACGCGTGCAAAGCCGCCGTCGCCGGAGACTTCCCGGCGGTCGCGCCCGGTCCGGCGGTGGAACGTGTAGTCCGAGCCGGCCGGCAGGAGGTGCATCGAGGCTACATGCCGCGCTTCGGCGGCGCGCAGCAGCGCGCGCGGGTGCGGCGTGCGGGCCGAGGGAGCATACGGCGGCGCCCCGCCGAGCAGCGCGCAGGCGCCCCGCACCGAATGCGCAAATTGTGAAAGAGAGTCGCCGTGCCGGTTGCGCTTACCCGTGGACCGATGCGCCAAGCTGCTGTTCACCAGTCGGGCCATGAGCAACATGGGCAGCAACCCGAGCGTCGCAATGAACAACGCTGCAATAGTCACCCAAGTCATGGTCAGATCCGTAGTTGGTTGGTTACCTCACTACGGATCTAATGATGGCGGGCCGCTAAAGGATCGTTCGGTTCTTGTCCTTTAGACCGGATAACAAGGTTGTTGCAGGCGCGGCAACGAGGGGCAGACGGCCGTTGCAGGCTGCAAAAGCGCCGGGGGCAGGCGCTCGGCCGGGCGAGGCGCCCCGGCGGAACTAGTTGAGGAAAACCTTCAACTTGTTCGTGTACATGCGGCCCGAGCGGTCGTAGATCGGGTACGTCAGCTCGGCCACTACGGCTTGGGCTTCGCGGCCTGCGTTACGGGCGGCGCCGCTCAGGTCGAAGATCTGCGCCATCATCTCGCTGCGGCCCTGGTAGTCGGGCTCCCACGCGGGCTGCTCGGCCGGGGCGTCGGCGCGGAACCGCATCTCGTCGCACATGAGCGCGCCCGAGGCGTCTACGTGCAGGCTCTCGGCTAGCTCGGCGCCCATCCCTTCTTCCAGCAGGCGCTCCCGGCGCGCCCGCAGATACGCTACGATCAGAACAGCCACGGGAACGGCCCACAAGGTCATCAGCGAAAGCGTGAAGATGAACGTGCTCGACATGTGCGTATCCGGGTAGAGAGCGTGGTTGGCGTCGCTGCATCTTCCCCCATCAAAACCGGCGCCATACCTCCAAAACGTCCTTTTCAGGGCCTGCGCGCCTGCCCCGCCAAGGGCCCGGCCCGGCGCGGGGTAAAAATGTGACACGCCCCGTTCCGTAAAGTAGCGGCAGGTTACATGTTGCGCCGGTG
>CBDTTW010000204.1:0-5202 GCA_965363675.1 uncultured Rhodothermaceae bacterium | reverse complement strand
GGGAGCGGCGGCCACCTCCTGCGCCGCCGCCAGCGCGGCCAGGCGGCGCGGGGCGCGCGCCGTCCGCAGGGCCGCCAGCGCGGGGCGCAGATCCATGGCGAAGCAGGCGTACTCGCGCAGGCCGCCGGGGCCTTGCTGGAGCGTGCCCGAGGCGATCACGCCGAGCACGCGGCCCTGCCCGTCGAGCAGCGGCCCGCCGCTGTCGCCGGGCAGAAGCGGGTTGCTGCTGACCCATACCGGGTTGACATCGCGGAGCGTGTGCGCCGGAAAAAGGCGCCCGGCGGTGCTGCGCTGGATGCCGCGCGGCCAGCCGTAGGTAAATACGGCAGAATCGGAGGCAAGGGCGGCCGGACCGCCCACCGGCGCCACGGCGAGGGGCGTCAGCCCGGCCTCGCGCACGGCGCGCGGATCGACGTAGAGAATCGCCACGTCGCGGACGGGGTCGAGCACCCACGCGCGCCCGGTGCGCAGCGTCCGGCCGCCGGGCAGCTCCAGGCGCACGCGCCGCGCGTCGATGAGCACATGGTAGCTCGTCGCTACGGCGTCGGGGGCGACGAGAACCCCCGAGCCGGTGCTCAGCCGGCGGCGGCCATCGACTTCCGCTTCGGCCACAACGGGGAGGACCGCCCGGCCCGCCTCGTACAGGCCGCGCGGGGCCGTGTAGGCGTAGAGCGGCGGCCCCTCGGCGGCGTAGTCGCGGCCGGCGTAGCGCAGGCGCACGGCAGGCGCCGCCAGCGCGCCCGGGCGGCGGGCGCGCAGCACCACGCGCAGGCTCCGGCGGACGACGGCGCGGCCCTCTACGGTGTCGCGCACGGGGGCGGGCGTTTCCCGCCGCACCTCTTCGAGGGCCCCCGCGTCGTAGGCCAGGGCAAGCGCATCGAGGGCGCGGGCCACCGCAGCATCCTCGTCCGCGCCGCCGGGCGAGGCCAGCACGTCTACGGCGAGGCGGAAGGGCTGCCCGACGCCCACTACCTGCTGATCGGCCGCGCTGAAGAGTTGCAGCGAAGCCTGCGCCGCCGCCGCGCCGGCGCAGGCCGCGCCGATGCATACCGCCAGCAACGACCCTGCAAACGCCGCGCGCCGCCGTTTTGCCGTATCCATCTGCGCCCGCCCCCCGAATGAATGCCGCACCGAGCGTATAGTAGCGGCCTCGGGCGGCAAACGCAAGTCCTTTCTACGCGGAGGATACGCCTTATCCGGCGCGGCGCACGATCTCGGCGAGCAAGCGCCCGAGGCGTTCGCGCACGCTGCGGCCAACCTCCAGCACCTCGGCATGGTCGAGCGGCGCGGCGCTCAGGCCGGCGGCGGCGTTCGTCACCGTCGAGAGGGCGAGCACGCGCATGCCGAGGCGGTGCGCCAGGAGCGCCTCCGGCACGGTGCTCATGCCTACTGCGTCGGCGCCGAGCGCGCGGAACATGCGGATTTCGGCGGGGGTCTCGTAGCTCGGCCCGCGCGTCCACGCGTAGACGCCTACCTCGACGGGCGCGCCCTGCGCGCGGGCGATCTCGCGCGCTTCGGCCAGCCAGGCGGCGTCGTAGGGGTTCGCGCCCCGGTGAGGCGGCGGCGCCAGGGGCAGCGGCCCACCCAGCGCGAGGTTCAGATGGTCGTCGATGAGCATGAGCGTGCCGGGGGTAAAGCGGGGGTTGATGCCGCCGGCTGCGTTCGTCAGGATGAGGCGGCGCGCGCCCAGCCGGCGCAGCAGCCGCACCGGGCGCAGCACTTCGGCCAGGCTCAGCCCTTCGTAGAAATGCACGCGCCCCTGCACTACCGCCGCCGAGCGCCCCTGCCACCGGCCGAAAAGCAGCCGCCCGGCGTGCCCCGCCACCGTCGAGACGGGATAGCCCGGCAAGTCGGCCGTCGGGACGGCCTGCCAGTCGGCGGCGGCCTCGACCAGCTCGCCCAGGCCCGAGCCGAGCACAAGCGCGATCTCGGGCGGGGCCTCCCGCAGCCCCGGCACACGCGTTTCGAGGCGGGCGGCGGCCTCGGCAAGAAAGGCTTCGTCAGGAGAGCGCAGGGACATAGGCGTTGTGCGGTTCGCGGACGGCGGCCGCGCCGTCGGTCGGCGCCGGGGACGCCCGCCCGGTGATCTTGACGACGACCATGGTCATGTCGTCGTGCTGTCCGGCGTTTTGCACGAACTGGTCGACATCTTCGTTGACGGCGTGCAAAATCTCGGCGGCCGCGCCGCCGCCGAAGGCGCTGACGGCTTGCCCCAAGCGCTCGTCGGTGTACAGCTCGCGGGCGGCGTTCATGGCCTCCGAGAAGCCGTCCGTGTACAGCACGAGCACGTCGCCCGGCAAGAGGCGCACCGTCTCCTCGCGCATGGCGTCGTCGAAGCGCGGCCCCGAGACGAGGCCGATGGCCATGCCCTCGGGCAGCATGAACTCGGCGCGGCGGCTCGGCGAGCGCTTCAGGATGACGGGGTTGTGCCCGGCGCGCGCGAACGTGAACGTGCGCGCCTCGGTGTCGATGACGCCGAAGATGAGCGAGATGAACATGCCCCGAGGGGCGTTCTGGCAAAAAAGCTCGTTGAGCTGCCGCAGCACGTCCGCCGGCGAAAGCGTCATGCGGCAAAGCGTTTGCAGAAAGCCCTTCGTGAGCGTCATGTAAAAGGCCGCCGGGATGCCTTTGCCCGACACGTCGCCGACGACGAGGGCCAGCTTGCCCGGCCCGACGTGCATGAAGTCGTAGTAGTCGCCGCCGACCTCCTCAGCGGCATGGCAGACGGCGGCGATGTCCAGGCCCTCTACGCGCGGCATCTTCTGCGGCAGGAAGGTGGCCTGCACCTGGCGCGCCAGTTCCAGCTCGCGCTTGAGGCGCTCGTCGCGGGCCAGCTCCAGCACGTACGACGGGGTGAACTCCGGCAGCGCGCCGGCCTCGCGGCGGCTGAGCACGCCCGCCAGGCCGATGCCCCCGACGGCCAGGAATACGCCCCCGGCAATCATCACATCGACGGCCTCGGGGGCCCCCGAGGCGGCCCACCCCGGCGTGAGCGTGGCGAACACCTCGGCGAACAGGCCCCCGACGATGCATACCAGCAGGTTCGTCCGAAGGTATACCGCCGTCAGGACGGCGGCCCCGGCCGCTGCGACGAGCAGCCCCGGCAGCTCCGGTTCCATGGAGGGCAGCGGCACGGCCCCGCTGAGCGTGAGCACGGCGAAGGCCAGCGCCGCCGCCCATGCCGGGCGTCGGAATACGCGCCGGTACAGAGAAAGCTGGCCCTGCACGAGCGCAAAGCCGGTGAGCAGCGCCATCCAGACGGCCGAGCTGAAGGCGACGCCCACCGGGGAATACGTGCGGCTATGCCAGAACTCGGTCTGCCCGTGGAAGGAAAAGTACAGCCCCGGCGCCAGAGCCAGCAGCGCCGCCCAGAGCCCCAGCAGCACCCCCGAGACGGCCAGGCCCCGCAGCAGCGCCTGCCCTACCGGCGCGTTGCGCAGCACCCCATGGCGCATCAGGGCAAGCGGGGCCAGCTTCTCGGGCCACACCTCGCGCGCGAGCGAGTCCGAGACGGCCGAGACCCCCAGGATGGCTACGGCGCCGCCGGCGCCCGAGAGCAGCACGGTAATGGCGACGATGCCGATGCTGCTCCAGAGGTTTGGGCTCATGGCGACGATGTCCGGCCCGGCCACCAGGGCCACCATAGCCCCGAGGGCCAGCCCTCCGACGACGGCATCGCGCATGCACGCCGACCAGTCTACGGCGCGCGCATGCAGGATGCGGAAAAACAAAATCAGCAGCGCCACGGCCACTGCGGCGATGAGCAGCGTACGGATGCCGCCTACGACGGCGTCGGCCGTCACGACGCCCTCGCCCGTCGCCGAAACCACGGCGTCCTCATCGCGCTCGGAGCCGCCGAACGAGAAGCTGAGCGCGCCGGACGCCTGTTTCGGCGCATCGGGCTTTCGGAACTGGGCGCCCAGATAGTGCAGCGCCCCGAC
This sequence comes from uncultured Rhodothermaceae bacterium, assembly GCA_965363675.1. Classification (GTDB taxonomy): domain Bacteria; phylum Bacteroidota; class Rhodothermia; order Rhodothermales; family DASSAV01; genus CBDTTW01. The sequence goes on along the minus strand of CBDTTW010000204.1, from coordinate 1,261 downwards.
GGCGCTGACCTCCACCTCGACGAGCGGCGTATGAGCGGCCTCGGGCGCCCCCCGGAACCGCACGCGCGCGCGGGTGCGCGCCGCGCCCGAGGCCGCCACCCATACGGAATCGACCTGGAGCGGCAGGCGCGCCAGGGCGCCGCCCCTGAGGTGGCGGCGGGCGTAGACGACGGCTTCGGCCGGGCCGAGCAGCACTTCCTCCGGCGCGCCGGCCGCCAGGCGTTCCAGGGCGGCGGCCACGCCCGGAGCGGGCGCAGCCGCCCGGCCCCCCCAGCCCGGCAGGCGCTCGCTGAATTGCAGCGCCCCGGCGAGCGCGCTGTCCGAGGCGGCCAGGCCGCGGCGCGGCTCGGCGGCGCCTCCGGCCAGCAGCGCAGCTACGGCGGCGCGGTTGACGCCCTCGGCCGCTCGGGGCGGCGTCCGCAAGCCGAGCAGCTCGCCGTGGGCGTTCAGTTCCACCTCATAGCCGGGGCCGCCGCCGGGGCCGCCGTCGGGGTCGCCTCGGCGCTCGGGCGACCACGCAACGCGCCAGTAGTAGGCCGGCAGGGCGTCGCCGCGGCGGCTCTCCAGAAACCGGGTCGCCTCGGGGCGTCCGAGCGCCTGCTGCAACGAGAGCAGCAAATCCGGGTTGCGCCGGTATGCGACGCGCTGCGACAGGTCCGCCGGGGGCACGAACCCGTTCTGCGCCAGCACGGCCGCCGCCCTGGCCGCGGCCTGCTCCTCGCCCAGGCGAAAGTCCGCCGCCGCGTCCGGGTGCTGGGCGGGCATCAGCCACAGGTACGCGGCGAACCCGGCGACGGCGCCCACCAGCAACCCGAGGTCAAGCAAGCTAAGCCGGCGAACAGCGGTCATGGGCGTGTGAAAACGGCGAGGGAGGCGTGCAGCGCCGGAGCCGCCGCAGGGCTCCGGGAAGATACTCCGGCGGCGGCGCGGCGCAAAGCGCCCCTGATGCTACGCACGGGCGAGGCGCTGGGTTACGCGCCGCGCTACATCGGCCGGGTAGCCCCGGCGGAGCAGGTAGCCGAGCAGCTTGTGCGCCCGCTTGCGCGGGTCGGGCTCGCGCTGAAGCTGCGCCCAGCGCTTTTCGGCGAGAGCCGTCGCAAAGGCGTCGGCCTCGCCGGAGGCCATTTGCGCCGCTACGGCCGCCTCGGCCAGCTCCGGCGCGACGCCCTTGCGCAGCAGCTCGGCGCGGATGCGCTCCGGGCCGTAGCGCTTGTTGCGAAAGCGCGCCTCGGCGTAGTCGCGGGCGAACTGCGCGTCGTCG
>CBDTTW010000203.1:0-5247 GCA_965363675.1 uncultured Rhodothermaceae bacterium | reverse complement strand
GCGCACGCCACGAGCGCCCGCGCCCGGCACGCCGGCCCGCGCGGCGCTCCCAGGGCCCCGCGCGCGCGCAAATCGTACAGCCCGTCCAGAATGGCATTGCTGATGAAGTGCTCCTCGCCCGCCCGAAGCGCTCCCTGCATCCACGCCTCGCCGGTCTGGTGTTGCAGCGGCGCCAGCACACGGTCGCACACCGTGGACGTGTCGGCCCCGCCCTCGACGAGCAGGCTCAGCAGCGGGATCAGCCGCGCCCCCGCGCCTCGGCGCAGCCACTCGAAGGCAAGCTGCGTCACGCGTTCGTAGTTCTCGCCGTCCCGGACGGCGGCCAGCGCATGCCACACCGCCGGCGCGTCCGGGCCGAAGGCCAGTAGGGTGCACGGCATCTCCTGGACGCGCGCAAACTCCAGCAGCGCGTCGAGCGGAATGCGCCGGTGTCCTCCCGCCGTGCGCCGGCAGTTCAGCATGCCCGCGTCGCACCACCGTTTGATGGACGACTCGTGCATGCCGATGGCGGCGGCGGCTTCATTGGTCGTGAGGAGGGCTTCCAAAATCGTCCAAGAAAGTGTACATGATCGTTTCTATTCGACCCGTCTCCAACGGTTTCGGCGAAGAACCCATGGATAACGCCTTCGTTACAAGTAAATTATTCGCTCCCGGCGGCCTTGTCCCGCCGCGCGCGTTCCTACGCCTGTTCCGGCGCGGCGGCGCCCCCTAGACAAACGGACAGCAATACGCCATGTTCACCCGAAAAGGCAGGGTCCAGCGCGGCGCCGACTACGACGTGATTCTCGTCGGAGCGGGGCACAACGGCCTCGTGGCGGCGGCCTACATTGCCCGGGCAGGGTACCGCGTCGGCGTCTTCGAGCGGCGCGCGCTCGTCGGCGGCGCCGTCTCCACCCAGGAAATCGTGCCCGGCTACCAATTCGACCTCGGCGGCAGCGCCCACATCCTCATCCGCCTGACGCCGGTCGTCGAAGAGCTGGCGCTGGAGCGCTACGGCCTCGAATACCTCGAACTCGACCCGCTTTTCTTCGCGCCCTTCCCTGACGGCGAGGCGCTGTTCATGCACCGCGACGAGGCGCGCACCATCGCGCACCTGGAGGACCATCTGCCCGGCGAGGGCGAGCGCTACGCCCGCTTCCTCCGCGAGTGGAAGCCGTTCGCGGAGACCGTAGCCGAGGTGTTCATGTCCACCCCCTCGCCGCTCGAACTCGGCCGCAAGTTCGCCTTCGGCAAAGGGCCGCGCCTGGCCTCGCGCGAGGCGCTGCGTCCCATTCTCCGCCCCTACGGCGACGTGGTAGACGAATATTTCCGCTCGGAAAAGCTCAAGACCATGCTCGTCTGGATGGCCGCGCAGTCGGGGCCGCCGCCCACCGAGCCGCTGACGGGGCCGTTTCTGCTCTGGCACCCGCTCTACCACAAAGGCGGCGCGGCCCGCCCGCGCGGCGGCTCAGGCATGCTGACCCAGGCGCTCGCCCGGTGCATCGCCGACCACGGCGGGGCCGTCCACACGGGCGCGCCCGTCGAGGAAATCCTCGTCGAAGGGGGGCAGGCTACGGGCATCCGCGTGGGCGCCGGCGTCTACACGGCCCGCGCCGTCATTTCCGGGGCGCACGTGGCCCACACGCTCGGGCGGCTGCTCCCCGAGGCCCACCGCCCGCCCGAAGCAAAACACCTGCGCATCGGCGACGGCTTCGGGGCGGTCATCCGGGCCGCCCTCCGCGAGCCCATCGCCTACACGGCCCACCCCGGCCGCGAAGCCCGCATCGGCTTGCAACTCGTCTGCCGCGACCGCCGCCAGATCCACGCCGCCTACGGCGACTACCTCGCCGGGCGCCCCGCCGCCGACCCGCCCATCGTCGGGATGACCTTCAGCGCCGTAGACGACACGCTGGCGCCCCCCGGCGGCGAAGTCCTCTGGCTGTGGGCGCAGTACTTCCCCTACACGCTCGCCGAGGGCGACTGGGATCGCCGCTCCGAGGCCGTCGCCGAAAGCATTTTCGCCGCCTTCGAGCGCTACGCCCCCGGCACGCGCGCCAAGGTGGTCGATTACCTGTTTCAGCATCCGCTCTGGCTCGAACGCGAACTCGGACTGCTGCGCGGCAATGTGATGCACCTCGAAATGGGCATGGACCAGATGTTCTTCCTCCGCCCCTTCCTCGGCATGTCGAACTACAGAACGCACCTGCGGGGGCTCTACCTCACGGGGGCGGGCACGCACCCGGGCGGCGGCATCATGGGCGCCTCGGGCCGCAACGCCGCCCGCGTGCTCCTGCGCGACCTGGAGCGCCGCCGCATATGACCTACCTCCAGTTCCACCTCGTCTTTATCCTGCCGGTCATCCTCGCCCTGGCGGCGGCGGCCCGGCCTGCGCTTGCGGCGCCGCGCTTCCGCTACGCCCTCGCCGGGGTGGCGGTCATCGCTCTGGCGTACACCACCCCGTGGGATAACTACCTCGTCTGGAAGGGCGTGTGGGTCTATGGCGCCGGGCGCGTCCTCGGCGTCATCGGGTACGTGCCCGTCGAGGAGTACCTGTTCTTCGTGCTTCAGCCCTTCCTGACGGGGTTGTGGCTTTATGCGCTCCACGCCCGTATGCGCCCCGATCCCCCGGCGGCCGCCTCGGGGGCGGGCGTGCGCGCGGCGGGAGGGCTGCTGTTCGTGGCCGTCGCGGCCTTCGGCGCCGTGTGCCTCGGCGCGGACCGCACGCTGTACCTCGGCCTCATCCTGGCGTGGTGCGCCCCCGTGCTGGCCGGGCAGTGGGCATGGGCGGGCGCCTGGATGTGGTCGCAGCGGCGCCTCTACCTGGCCGCCGCCCTCCCCCCGACGCTGTACCTGTGGGTCGCGGACCGGCTCGCCATCGGCTGGGGCATCTGGTCCATCGCCGAGCGCTACACGACGGGCGCGCACCTGTTCGGCCTGCCCCTGGAGGAAGCCGTCTTTTTCCTGGTCACGAACCTGCTCGTGGTGCAGGGGCTTTTCCTGTTTCTTCAGATCGGCCGCCCCGAGGCGCGCCCGGCCTGATTCAGTCGGCGCCGGCCAGGTCGATCAGAAAGGCGTACTGGAGCGCCAGTTCCTTCAGGTACTCGAAGCGCCCCGAGGCGCCGCCGTGCCCGGCCTCCATGTTGGTCTTGAGCAGCAGCCGGTGGTCGTCGGTCTTGAGCGCGCGCAGCCGCGCCGCCCACTTGGCGGGCTCCCAGTACTGCACCTGCGAGTCGTGCAGGCCCGTCATGATGAGCAGGTGCGGGTAGTCGCGGGCCGTCACGTTGTCGTAGGGCGAGTAGGCCAGCATGTACTTGAAGTACTCCGGTTCGTTGGGGTTGCCCCACTCGTCGTACTCGAACGTCGTGAGCGGGATGCTCTCGTCGAGCATCGTCGTCACCACGTCCACGAACGGCACCGCCGCGATGATGCCGTGGAATAAATCCGGCCGCAAGTTCATCACGGCGCCCATGAGCAGCCCGCCGGCGCTGCCGCCGCGCGCGTACAGGCGCTCCGGGTCGGCGTAGCCGGTCGCCTTGAGGTGCTCGGCGCACGCGATGAAGTCCGTGAAGGTGTTTTGCTTTTTGAGCAGCTTGCCGTCCTCGTACCAGGCGCGCCCCATCTCCTCGCCGCCCCGGATATGGGCAATCGCAAAGACGAAGCCCCGGTCGAGCAGGCTCACGAGCGTGCTGCTGAAGCCGGCGTCGGTGCTGTAGCCGTAGGAGCCGTAGCCGTAGAGCAGCAGGGGGCTTCGGCCGCCGAGCGGCGTATCCGTGCGGCGCACGAGCGAAATCGGGATGCGCGCCCCGTCGGCGGCCGTGGCAAAAAGGCGCTCGGTGACGTAGTCCTCCGAGCGGAAGCCGCCGAGCACCGGCTTCTGCTTGCGCAGCAGGCGTGTGCGCGTGCGCATGTCGTAGTCGTAGGTGCGCGTCGGCGTCGTCATCGAGGCATACTCGAAGCGCAGCAGCGGCGTGTCGAACTCGGGGTTGGGGCCCGTCTGGAGCGCGTAAGCCGGCTCGTCGAAACCGATGTAGTGCTCGCCCTCGCCGCTCCAGGGCCGCACCCGTAACTGCGAGAGCCCGTCCTTACGCTCGGCGAGCACCATGAAGTCCTTGAAAATCTCAAACCCGTCGATGAGCGCGTCCGGGCGGTGCGCGATCACCTCCTCCCAGTGCTCGGCGCCGGGCGCCGCCACGGGCGCGCGCATCATGCGGAAGTTCTTGGCCTCCAGGTTCGTCCGGATATAGAAGGAGTCGCCGTAGTGGTCTACGTCGTACTCCAGGTCGCGGCGGCGCGGCTGCACCACCCGGAATTCGCCCTCGGGGCGGTCCGCTTCGAGATAGCGGTACTCCGTGCTCAGCGTCTGCGACGACCGGATCATCAGGTACCGGTCGGACTTGGTCTTGAAGACGTGCGCGCTGAAGGTGTCGTCGGTTTCCTCGTACACGAGCACGTCGCCGGCCGGGTCGGCGCCGAGGGTATGCCGGTAGATGCGGTAGCTGCGCAGCGTCTGCGGGTCCTGCCGGGCGTAGAACAGGGTGCGGCTGTCGGCGGCCCACGCCACGTTGCTCGTCGCCTCGGGGATCACGTCGGCCAGCAGCGCGCCCGTCGCCAGGTCCTTCACGTAGATCGTGTAGATGCGCCGCCCCGTCGTGTCGGCGGCGTAGGCCAGCAGGCGCTCGTCCGGGCTGACGGAAAGCCCGTGGGCGGCGTAGTAGCCCCGCCCCGCCGCCAGGGCGTTCACGTCGAGCATCACCTCCTCGGGCGCCTCCATGCGCTCGCGGCGCCGGGCGTGCACCGGGTACTCGCCGCCCTGCACGTAGCGCGTGTAGTACCAGTAGTGGTGCTTGCGGTACGGCGCCGACGCCTCGTCCTCCTGAATGCGCCCCCGCATCTCGTCGTAGAGCCGCTGCTGGAGCGCCTCGGTGTGCGCCATGGCCGCCGCCGTGTACGCGTTCTCGGCCTCCAGGTAGGCGATCACCTCCGGGTTCTCGCGCTCGCGCAGCCAGTAGTACGGGTCCGTCCGGCTGACGCCGTGGTGGGTCAGCACCGTCGGGCGGACCGCCGCCTTCGGAGGCGTCGGCTGAGCGGCGGCGGAGCGGGCGAGCAGCAAAGTGGTAGACATGAGCAAGGCGCGCCAGAGAATGCGCATGGCGGTCGGGTCCGGCAAGCAAGGGCGAGTGGGGAATTAGCCAAAGGTAGCGACGATTGGCGGCCCCGCAACCCTATATTTTTGCCGCACGCAGCCGATACCCGACGGGCAAGCCGTTC
>CBDTTW010000202.1:0-5275 GCA_965363675.1 uncultured Rhodothermaceae bacterium | reverse complement strand
GCCGGTCTCTTGACCAGGACTCGCTATGCTGTCAACACCATGACAAAGAACATCCGCGCTTGCCTTCCGACTTCCGCCGAAATTTTCGCACGCAGACAAGGTAAATGTTTTCCGAACGTGTTTGTTCCAGCGACGATCAACTTCTTCCTAACTTCATCAACTGGAGCGTCCGTTTCCATCTCCCCACCTGCCTTCTTCTCGAAGGGCAGCTTGGTACCCCTATGCGCCAACCGGGTTCCAAACTTTTTTCAAACCGCGCCGCTTTTTCTTTTGCCTCTCTAGGCTTGCCTTCTGCCCCAACCGTTGCACCTGGCGCTTCGGATATAGCATAACTTGGCGTGTCCCTCCGCTCAACCTGCTTGCGCCTTATGGAGTACCTGCGGTCTTTGCTTGCGAACAAGTATTTCTGGGGAGGCCTGGCGGCGCTGGCCCTGCTCGGGCTCGTGCTCTACGCCCTCGTCGATTTCGCCGTGATGCCGGCCCTCACGTTGCAGCATGCCCAGGTGACCGTGCCGGAGGTGCGCAAGATGGACGTGGAGCAGGCCCGCGCCGTCCTCGCCGATCAAGACCTCCGGCCCGAGGTCATCGTGCAGCGCTACAACCCGGCCTATGCGCCCAACGCGGTCGTGGAGCAGTCGCCGGCGGCGGAAACGCTCGTCAAGCCCAACCGCCGCATCTACCTGACCGTCAACAGCGCCGGCGCGCCCCAGGTGAGCGTGCCCGGCCTGGAGGGCCTTTCGATCCGAGAGGCGGAAAACCGCTTGAGGGCCGCCGGCCTGCGCCTGGGCGAGGTTCAGCCCGACACCATCCCCTCGCAATACCTGAACACGATCACGCGGCAGCAGCCCGCCTCGGGCGAGGCGGCGGCGGAAGGGGCGCGCGTGGACTTGTGGTACGCGACGGGCCTGGGGGCCGGCTTCGCCGTGGTGCCGGACGTAATCGGCAAGCCGGTGGGGGAGGCGCAGGCGATCCTGCTGGAGGCCAAGATCCGCTCGGTCGTCGTCGCGGGCGACGAGGGGATTGCCGCCGACTCGTCGCAGGTGGTGCGCCGGCAGAGCCGCGAGCCGGGCTCGCAGGTGCGCGAGGGCTTCGAGCTGCGCCTGTTCCTGAACGACGGCCCCGAGGCCCCCGGCGAGTGAGCGCCTTGTGCAGCGCCCTTACTCCTCGACGTAGACGCTGAAGCCCTCCTCGACGGTCACGACGACGCGCTCCCGGTACTTCGTCTGGACGAGGCGGCCCACGTAGTTCGGCTGCACGGGGTACTCGCGGTGGCCGCGGTCTACGAGCACGGCAAGCTGGATGGAGCGCGGCCGCCCGAAGCGCACGAGCGCGTCGAGGGCGGCGCGCACGGTGCGGCCCGTAAAGAGCACGTCATCGACGAGGATCACATCGCGGTCGGCGATGGGGGGCGGGGCTTCGGCGGGGTCGATGGCGCGCTCGGGGGCGTCGCGGTCGTCCCGGAACGGCTCGACGTTGAGGCGGCCGAGCGGCACGGGCGCGCCTTCCTGCCGCGCGATTTCCGCGGCGAGCGCCTCGGCCAGAGCCGCCCCCCGCGTGCGCATGCCTACGACGACGAGGTTGGCGCCGCCGCGATTGCGCTCGACGATTTCGCAGGCGAGGCGGTTGATCGTGCGCTGCACGCGCTCGGCGGACATCAGGAGGGATCGGGGCATCGCGCGGAGGCGTCGGGTGAGGAAGGGCGCCTCCGAAAGCTACGTCAAAACGCTCCGGCGCGGCTCCGGGGGCCGCAAAAAAGCCTCCGGCGGCGCGGCGCGGAGGCGTGCGGGGGCGCGGGGAGCGGCCCTACTGAAACATAGCCTTGATGCTGCCCCACGTGCGGCGCACCGCCGTCGAGACGTAGGTCGCCGAGCGCTCTTGCAGCGTCTCGCGGGCGCCGTCTTTGTACACGGCAATGAGCTGGTAGTAGATGTTGTCCGAGGCGCCTTGCTTGTACACGGCCTCATCGAGGAACTGGTACTCGGAGCCGTTGCCGCGCGCGGGGATGAGCTGCGTGGTGGCCGGGCGGTACTGGTCCTCGACCCATGCCATCTTACGCATAAGTTCATAGCCGCGCACGCCGTCTTCCTGCTGCGCCACCCAGGTTACCCGCACGAAGCCGCTCTCCTGGCGCACCTCGAAGCGGCGCACGTCCACCCTTGCCGGCGCCATGAAACCGGCGCCGAGGAGCAAGGCTGCTGCAATTACCGCTATTCTAGCGCTCATATCCGAACGTGCATAAACCTGCCGGGGCCCCGGCGCGCCGGAACCGTACGGCCTAAGTTACCCTGCGCCGGAAGATATAGCAAGGCGCCTCCGAAGGGCTGTCACGAGCGCGTTACGTGGCGTGCGCGGCCGCGGCGCGGTTCGGGCAGGCTTCGCGCTCGCAGTGCCCGTACATGTGCAGCGAGTGGTGGCTGATCCGAAACTGGTAGAAGCTCGCCACCATCTCCTGAATGGCCCCGAGGCGGGGATCGCAGAACTCGTAAAGCTTTCCGCAGTCCATGCAGATCAGGTGGTCGTGCTGCCGCCGGCTGTGCCCGCGCTCGTACCTGGACTGGCTGGAGCCAAATTGATGCCGAACCGCCAGGGCGCACTCGATCAGCAGGTCGAGCGTGTTGTACACCGTCGCACGGCTCACGCGGACGCCCTTCTGCTTGAGGCGCAGGTACAGCTCGTCGGCGTCGAGGTGGTCGTCGGTGGCGTAGAGTTCCTCCAGAACGGCAAAGCGTTCGGGGGTTTGGCGCTGATTGCGCTTTTTGAGAAAGGCGGCGAAGATAGTGCGGACTTCGTCGAGGTGGGCGGCGGGGCTAGGCATACGGGCAGGGCAGGGTGTGCGCCGAAGCCGTGCGCGAGGCAGGGCGGCGGCGCGGGTGCGCAAAGGGTTCGCACGAGGTGCGCATTCGGCGCCCGGCGAAGGGGCGGCCCGACCTTTTTCAAACCGGGAGGAATGTTCACGGGTTCCTAGCGCCGGGGCTGCGCCGCCAGGAGGGCGCGCGTGTCGGCCCAGATCTGCTCGTGGAGTTCGGCGATGGCCCCGGCGCCGTCGAGCGTGCGGATGCGGCCGGGCTCCTCGGCGGCCAGGCGCGCGTACGCCTCGGCGACGCGGTGGAAAAAGGCGTCGCCGCCGCGCTCCATACGGTCGCGGGGGCTGCGCGCGCGGCGGCGCGCTTCGGCGGCCTCCGGGCTGAGGGTGATCAGGTAGGTGCGTTCCGGAGCGAGGCCCTGCGTCACGCGGGCATGAAAGCCGCGCAGCCAGTCGAGGTCCGCCAGCTCCCGGCCGCCGCCCTGGTAAGCCGTCGTCGAGTCGTAGAAACGGTCGCAGACGACCGTGACGCCGCGCGCAAGCGCGGGGCGCACCTTCTCGGCCACCATCTGCGCGCGGGCCGCCGAGAACAGCAGCAGCTCGGCGAACGGATGCACCTCCAGGGCCTCGTCGAGCAGCAGCGCGCGGATGCGCTCGGAAAGCTCGGCGCCGCCCGGCTCGCGCACCAGCAGCGCCGGAAAGCCCTCGCGCTCCAGGCGGTCGGCCAGCAGCCGGGCCTGCGTGCTTTTTCCCGAACCGTCGATGCCCTCCAGCGAGATCAGCATAAGCCCCTCCCAGGCGCGCCGCCGCCGGGGCCCTTGGGCGGAACCGAACCCCGGCTGCGGCATTAGGTGCGGCGGATGCGCGCGGGCCTCGCGGCCGTCCGCCGGCGCGGGCAAGGTACGAAATGTCCCGGGGCCGCGAAGGGGGGCATTAACTTCTTGCAAATTGAAAGCGGCCCGGCTATCCTGAAGCGAACCTTTTGCGGGGAGCCGCTTTTCACCTTTTGCCGGCGGGCGCTTTGGGCGCTTGCAGGCTTCTGCGAGCAGCCACAGCACCAGGCGCACATGAGCATGTTCAACTTCGAGTTCGACGACTTCGAAGATCAGGGAGACGAAAGCCGCATCAGCGATCTGGTGGCGGCCTACGAGGCTTCCGGTCCGGCGGCCTACTTCGACTCGGAAAGCCTGGAGCACATCTCGACGTACTACTTCGAGGAAAGCCGCTTCGAGGAAGCCCTGAGCGTCGTAGATCGCCTGATCGCGCAGCAGTCGTTCTCCTCGGATGCGTGGATGCGCCGGGGCATCCTGCTCAACAACCTCGCCCGCCACGACGAAGCCCTCGCGGCCTACCGGCAGGCGCTCGCGCTCAACCCGCTCGACACCGAGACGCTCGTCAACCGGGGCATCACGCTCGACAACCTCGGGCGCATCGAGGAAGCGCTGGCCGCCTACGAGGAAGCCCTTGCCATCGACCCGGTCAACGAGGATGCGCTGTTCAACAAGGGCATCACGCTGGAGCGCGACGGCAAGCTCGACGAGGCCGTGGCGTGCTTCTCGCAGTGCGCCGAGATGAACCCCGAGCACCCCGAGGTGTGGTACGAACTCGGCTTCTGCTACGACCACCTCGCCGACAACGAGCGCAGCATCGCCTGCTACGACCGGCACATCGACATCGACCCGTACTCGCAGGACGCGTGGTACAACCGGGGCATCGTGCTCAACCGCGCCGGCGCCTACGAGCAGGCCATCGATTCGTACGACATGGCGCTTGCCATCCAGGAGGACTTCGCTTCGGCGCATTACAACCGGGGCAACGCGCTCGCCAACCTCGGCCGCCTGGCCGAAGCCGTGGAAAGCTACCAGGTGGTGCTCGGGCTCGAAGGCGGCGACGCGGCCACCTACTACAACATCGCGCTCGCCTACGAAGAGCTTCAGGACTACGAGGCGGCCACCGAGCACTTCCGGCGCGCCGTCGAGGAGGACGAGGCGTACGCCGAAGCCTGGTACGGCCTCGGATGCTGCTACGACGCCACCGAGCGCTTCGACGAGGCGCACGCCTTTTTCGAGCGGGCCATCCAGCTTCAGCCGGAGACCGCCGAGTTCTGGTACGCCCTCGCCGACTGCGAGTACAACGCCGGTCGCCTCGCCGACGCGCTGGCGACCTACGCCCAGGTCATCGAACTCGACCCCGAGAACCGGGAAGTGTGGCTCGACTTCGCCGAGACGCTTTTCGAGGCCGAACGCTTCGAGGATGCCCTGGCGGCCTACAACCGCGCCCTGACGCTTCAGCCGGACTATGCGGGGGCCTACTTCTACCAAGCCAAGGCGCTCTTCGCGCTCGGGCGCCCCGAGGAAAGCATCCGCTCGCTCAAGACGGCTTTTCGCCTGGACCCGGCTATCAAGGAGGACTTCCAGCGCGCCTATCCGGACCTCTATCGCGACGTGCAGATGCGCCGCATGCTCGGCCTCG
>CBDTTW010000201.1:0-5296 GCA_965363675.1 uncultured Rhodothermaceae bacterium | reverse complement strand
CCCTACCGCCGCCACCCCCGCCACCGCCCGCCCGCGCCGCACGCCGAAGTCCACAAGCACCCGCGTCGCCAGTTCGATCATCGAGATCAGCGACGAAAAGGCCGCGAAGCTCAGCCCCAGAAAGAAAAGCGCCGCCAGCGCCCGTCCGAAGGCCATTTTGGAGAACAGCAGCGGCATCCAGATGAAAGCCAGCCCCGTCGAAGCCGGTCCGCTCTGCTGCATGACGCCCAGCACCTCACCGCTCGGCATCTCCCGACCCAGAATCGAAAACACCGTTCCGAAAATAGTAATTGCTGCAATAACGGAAACAATATTGTTGCCGATCGCCGTTGCGTACGCGAACCGCACGACCTGCTGCCGTGCGCCGATATAGGCTCCATACGTCAGGATGAGGCCCCAGCCTGCGCCCGTATCCCAGGCATTCTGCGTCAGCGCCTCCACCCAGATGCGCGGCTCCAGCAGCAAGCCCCAATCGGCCGTGAACAGGTACCGCAGCCCCTCGCCCGAGCCGGGCAACGTTACGGCCCGCAGGAGCGACCCCAAGACGATGATCAGCAGCGACGGGATGAGCACCAGGTTCACCCGCTCGATGGTGCGCACGCCGCTGTAGATCACCAGCGCCCCCCCGCCGATGGCAACCGCATGCGCCGGCACCGGCCAGCCGCCGGCCTGAAACGCGTCCCACGTCTGGTGCGCCGTCTCGGTCGTCTCCGGCAGCGGCAGCGCCACGGTCATGGCGAAATAGGAAAAACACCAGCCCGTCACGACGGAGTAGTAGAACATGATGAACGTCGCCACGGCCCCGACGAAAAGCCCCGCCCACCCGAAACGGTTGCCGGAGAGCGCCACGAACGACCCGACCACCCCCATACGACCGCGCCGCCCGATGGCGTACTCGGCGATGATGAGCGGGATGCTCCAGGCAAACAGGAACACCACCCATGCAATCAGAAAAGCTCCGCCGCCCGACTCGCCGCCGTTCTGCGCCACGATGCGCGGAAACCGCCAGATGTTGCCGGTGCCCACCGCGATGCCGAGCACCGAGAGCAAAACGCCGAGGTTCGAGGTGAAGCCGGTCTCACGCGTGGGTTCGCTCATGCGAGTGTGGGGGTTGGGCAGCCGGCGGCGCAGCTACGGGTTGAGCATCAGCGTCGCCGCGACCTGCTCCGGCGGCAAATCGCGCGGGCTGCGGGGGCGCAGCAGCGGGTTCAGTTCGTAGCGCAGATACGCGCCGATCTGGTCGTCGTAGCGGCGGCTCGCCGGGTCGCCGGACTGGCCGCCGGGGTACACCCCCCAGGCCTGCGGCGCGCCGCCCGAAAAATCGACGACCATGCGCCAGCTCGCGCTGTGCCGCACGTCGCGGCCGCTTGCGGGCGAAAGCGTCTCGGTGAAGCCGGGGTACGGGTACGGCCCGCGCCCAAGCGCCCGGACGGCGTCGCTGCCGAGCAGATGCCGGAACGTAACCCGGTGATGCGTCCCCCATCGCAGCGTGTCGAGCCGCTCGCCGTAGCGCCGGCGCAGCGTGTCCGCCGCGGCGCCGAGTGCGCGGGCCAGCAGCCCCCCGGCGTTTTCGCGCCCAGGCGTCGCCTGGATGTCCCACCACCCGAGTTCCGGCTGCTGCGTCAGCAAATGCAGCAGCCGCGACTGCGACGGCTTCGGCGCGTTCAGGTCGAGCACCCCGAAATGGTCGCGCGGGCCATTGGGGCCGGCGCTGCGAGGTTTCGCGGCCAGCTTGAACACGGGTTCGTCCCAGGCCAGATCCTCCAGGCGACGCAGCAGCTCGTCGAAAAGCAGCGGCTCCGGGCGGTCCACGACGGCCTCGCCGTCCCAGCCGACGAGCGCCCGGCGCAGCGCCTCGGCCGCCGGCGTCGGGCCGGAGGCCGCACGCAGCGCCGGCAGCAGCACATCGTGCTGGACCACATGCACGTCAGCCTGGTACGAGGCGATGTCCGCGCGCGTATGCTGCGGCCGGGAGCGCAGCAAATGGTCGATGCGCAGCGAGCGGAAACCGCTGCGCCAGTCGTGCCCGAGGTAGTACGGATACCCCTCAGGCGCGGGCTGCTGGTTGGTCGAGGTCAGGTAGCCGCGCTCGGGGTTGCGCTCGTAAGGCAGCGCCTCGAACGGGATGCTGCCGGTCCAGCGCCCCGCATCGCCGGAGCCGTCGAGCAGCCCCATGCCGTGCCCCTGCCGCCGGATCGGCAGGCGGCCTGTCGAACGAATGGCAATCGTGCCGTCCGCAGCCGCCAGCAGGATGTTTTGCGCCGGCGCGTCCCAGTAGCGCAGGGCCGCCTCGAACGCCGCAACGCTCGATGCCCGGTTCATGCCCAGCAGGGCGCGCAGCGTGCGCATCGGCTGATGCCCGACCCACTGGATCGCAACGGCGCCCCCGGCCCCCGCCACGACCGGCCCCCAGTGCGAGAAGTACAGCGTATCGACGAGCGGCGCCCGGCCCTTGACCCGCAGCGTGTCCGGGCGGCGTTCGAGCGGGCGCCAGCCGCCGTTATAACGGTAACGCTCCCCGGCGGCGTCCAGTTCGAGCGCGTAGTGGTCGATCACGTCTGCGCCCGTGTTCGTAAAGGCCCATGCCACGGCGTCGTTGAAGGCTTCCACGGGCAGGGGCGTGCCGGGGATCAGCACCCCGTAGCTGTTCAGGCCGGGCGCCGAGAGGTGGGCTTCGTACCAGATGGAAGGCAGGCTCAGGCGCAGGTGCATGTCCCCGGCCAAAAGGGGCCGCCCCGTCGCGGAGCGCGCCCCCGCGACGGCCCAGTTGTTCGACCCTTTGCCTTCAAGGAAGCCCTCGGCGGGGGCGCCGTAGAGAAACAGGCGCGCGGCCCCCGCCTCGGCGGCCATCTGTTCGAGCAGCGCCGTCGGCGTACGCGCCGCGCCGATCCCGTCCTGAGCCGCTTTCCCGCCGCTCAGGGGATGCACAATCGGGACAAAGTCCTTTTGATGCCGGGGGTAGAGCAGTTCGTAGTCCGCCGCGCGGAGCCGCCGCCGGAGCAGTTCGTGCGCCGCATCGTCCGTGCCGAAAGTCAGGTCGAAGACCATGTACGCCATCAGCCGAAACACGTCCACCGGCTCGAAGCGGCGGGGCGCAAACCCGAGCAGCTTGTACTCCAGCGGGTAGTCGGCAGGCGCGAGGCCGTCGATATAGGCATTGAGGCCGCGCAGATACGAAGCGAGCAGCGCCGCCTCCTCGCCGCCTTCCTGGGCGACGCGCCGCGCGTTGACGCGCGCGCCCAGGTCCATGCCCGTGCGCCGCAGGTAACGGTCCGTCTCGATGGCGGGCGGCCCGAGGACCTCGGCCAGACGCCCCGAGGCTACGCGCGTCATGAAGTCGATCTGGAACAGCCGGTCCTGGCCCGTCGCGTAGCCGAGCGCCGCGACGGCGTCGGCCTCGGCGGCGGCGAAGATGTGGGGCACCCCCCGTTGGTCGCGCAAGACCTGCACGGGCTGTCCTAGGCCGGGGATGCGCGCCTCGGCTCGCTCCGGCAGGCGCGCCGACGCCGTGCGCAACGCGCCGCGCACCGGATCGAGGAACGGCCCTACGGCCGGAGCCCCGCCGACCGAGCGGTTCAGGCCGTAGAGCGCGCCCGCGCTCAGCGCGAGCCAACCGACCAGCCGAATAGCGGCGTATCTACGAGGATTCAACGAACACCTCGCCGACGACGAAAAAAGGGTGAGTGCGGCGGGGCGCCCAAAACCGGCCCCCCGCGCCTAGAGGACGCCGCTCGCCGCCACCGGATCCGTCTCCTCCGACGTACGCGTCTGCGGGCCATGCAGCAGGCGGAGCAGCTCGTCCGTGGCGTTGGCATAGTCGCGGGCGCCGCGCGAGGACGGGTCGTTGTCGAACGTCGTCGAGCCGTCCGTATAATTGACGGAAAGCGCGGCGTTCGTGCGGATGATCGAATCCATCACGGACGGGCCGTAGTGCTTCTGGAGATATTTGCGATAAGCCTGGTGCGTGCGCTTGCGGGCATCGACCTGGGTGCACAGGAACACGGGGTCCGCCAGATCGGGGTTGAGCTTGCTCTGCACCAGCTTGACGGTCTGGTAGGTCTGCTCGGCGCCGATCACCGGCTGATGCTCCGGCGTGACGGGGATGAGCACGAACCGGCTCGCCACGAGCGCGTTCAGGCTGAACACCGTCACGGCCGCCGCCGTGTCAAACAGCACGTAGTCGTAGTCCAGTTCCCTTTCGAGCGCCTCCTTGATCCAGAACACATCGGTGGGCTTGTTCAGCCGCCGCATGACCTTCGTCAGGGTGCTCGATGAGGGCAGCAAATCGAAGCTGCGCATCTTCTGCACCGCGACGGTGCGGGCGTCGAAATTGGGATCGAAGAGCACCAGCGACGAGGCCGTTTCTTCGGGCTCGGAGCATCCGAGCATCCGCGTAAGGAAACCTTGAGGGTCCAGGTCCACGACCAGCACACGATGCCCGCTTAGGCCGAGCGCCGCCGAGAGGTGAATGGCGGTGGTGGTCTTGCCTGTTCCGCCCTTGTGGTTTGTTACGGATACTACGATCATAAACCCGTATCTGCTTGCCGGACGCGCGCCCGCTGAAAGGCATACCTGTGTGTGGCTGAAGGTATGTGCAGCGAAAATACGCTGCGCGTTACGAGATGCCAAACGTCCCCTTACGCCCTGCGCTCATGCGTTTACTCCTGCCCGGCCCCGTCGCCGCCCGTGCGCTTGCGGGTGTGGCCGCCTTCGGGGGCGGGCTGGGCCTCGCGTTTTTGCCCGGCATGCCGGCGGCGCTCGCTCTGGCGGCCCTCGCGGCGCTCTGCGCCGTGTGGGACCGCGCCGCAGGCGTGCGCGAGGCGTTCCGGGCCGCGTGGGCGGGGCATTGCCTTGCCTATGTGATCGCCTTCGGATGGGTCGGTCGGCATCCGATGGCCGCGACGGCCGCCGCTTCGCTGGCGGCGCTGCCGGTGCTGGCGCTGTTCCCGTCGCTGGCGTGGGCCGTCGGCTGGTGGGTGCGCCGCCGTCTGAACCGCGCCTGGGGGCTGGCGGCCGTCGCCGTGAGCACCGCGCTGCTGGAGCGCCTGCTGCAACAAGGGCCGCTGGCGATGCCGTGGGCCCCCTTGGGCCTGACCGCCGCCGAAAGCCCCTACCTGCTGCCCCTTGCGGCGGTGGGCGGCGTGCAACTGCTTTCGGCATGGATGCCGGCCGCCGCCGCCTGCGCGTACCTGACCCTTACCGCGCGCGTGCGGCGCGTGTGGCCTGCGACGGCGCTGCTGCTCGTGCTCGCAGCCCCGGCGGCCCTCTCGCGGATGCTGACCCCGGCGGCCCCCTC
>CBDTTW010000200.1:0-5354 GCA_965363675.1 uncultured Rhodothermaceae bacterium | reverse complement strand
GCACCATCCTGTTCGTGGACGAGGTGCACCGCTTCAACAAGGCGCAGCAGGACGCCTTGCTGCCGCACGTCGAGAACGGCACGGTCACCCTGATCGGGGCCACGACCGAAAACCCGTACTTCGAGGTCAACAAGGCGCTCGTCAGCCGCTCGCGCATCTTCGAGCTGCGCACGCTCGGCGCCGCCGCCCTGGAACAGGTGGTGCGCCAGGCCCTCGCCGACCCCGAGCGCGGCTACGGCGGCCGCCCGGTCCGGATCGACCCGGACGCGCTCGCGCACCTCGTCTCGACGGCCAACGGCGACGCGCGTTCGCTGCTCAACGCGCTCGAACTGGCCGTCGAGACGACGCCCCCCGACGCCGAGGGCCGCGTGCACGTGACGATGGCCGTAGCCGAGGACAGCATCCAGCGCCGCGCGGTGCTCTACGATAAAGACGGCGACGCCCACTTCGACACGATCAGCGCCTTCATCAAAAGCCTGCGCGGCTCCGACCCCGACGCGGCGCTTTACTGGATGGCGCGCATGGTCTACGCCGGCGAAGACCCGCGCTTCATCTTGCGGCGCATGGTCATCTTCGCCGGCGAGGACGTGGGGCTGGCCGACCCGCGCGCCCTGCTGGTGGCCTCGGCGGCGGCGCAGGGCTTCGAGTTCGTGGGCATGCCGGAGGGGCAGTTCCTGCTGGCCGAGTGCTGCCTGTACCTGGCGACGGCGCCCAAGAGCAATTCGCTGTTCGCCTACTTCACGGCGCTCGACCACGTGCGCCGCGAACAAACCGGCGACGTGCCGAACCACCTAAAAGACTCCAGCCGCGACAAAAAGGGCCTGGGGCACGGCGAGGGCTACAAGTACCCCCACGCCTTCCGCGAGCACTACACGCCGCAGCAGTACCTGCCCTCCGAGATGCAGGGCGCCTACTTCTACGAACCTTCGGGCATCGGCTACGAGCGCGCCGTCGCCGAACGCCTGGAGCAGCTCCGCGCCCGCGACGCCGAGGAGGACCTGGCGAAACGGCTGCGCCGCTACGCCTCCGACGAAGAGGACCCTCAAAACCCGCTGCCCGCCTGAGAGGCGCGCGTAAATGCCGCCGGGGTTGCCGTGAGCCGCTTCCGCTACCTCTACCTGGGCGACCGCTGGACGCGGGAGGAGTGCCGGGGGCGCCGGTGCAACCCGGTCCGCCGTGCAGACGGCCGCTGCATCGTCTCGGCGCGGCGCGCCTCTGCGCTCGTCGAGTTCGACGACGGCGTGCGGCACGTCGTGGCGCGCCGCCGCCTGCGCCTGGCCGAGAAGGCGCAGGCGCTCAGACCGTAGGGCCGGCGATCAGGTGGTCGATGGCGTCCGCCGGCGACTCGGCCACATAGTAGAGCGCCCGGTAGCGGCTGCGGGCGAAGCCGTGCGCGTAGAAGTGCTCGAAGAGCGCGAGCAGCGGCGCGTAAAAGCCATCGGCGTTGAGCAGCACGATGGGCTTGTCGTGGTAGCGGAGCTGCCGGAGCGTGAGCACCTCGGTGAACTCCTCCAGAGTCCCGAAGCCGCCCGGAAGCGCCAGGAAGGCGTCGGCCTCGGTGAACATGAGCGCCTTGCGCTCCTGCATGGTCGCCGTCACGACGAGGTCATCGGCCAGGTCGTAGGCCACGCCCTCGATGCTTTTGAGCGCCTCGGGGATGACCCCGAAGACGCGCCCGCCGTGGCGGTGCACCGCGCGGGCCACGGCGCCCATGAGGCCCACGTTGCCCCCGCCGTACACGAGCGTCAGGCCCTGCAAGGCGAGCAGGCGGCCGGTTTCTTCGGCCAGGCGGAAGTAACGCTCGTCCACACCGTTGCTCGACGAGCAGTACACGCATACGCTGCGAATCATGCGCCGGGGCCTCCGCCGGAGAAAAGGGCCTGGGCTCGCGCGAGCTGCTCGGGCGTGCCGATATCCAGCCAGAGCGCTTCCGGGGCGACGGAGTGCATCCGGACCGCCTCGCCGGACTCGGCCAGGCGCAAATACGTTTTGATGATCGAAAAAACGCCTTTCTCGCGGATCATGCCGAGCAGGCGCGGGTCGAGGGCCTGCACGCCGCAGAAGTCTACGCGCTGCACGCCCTCGGGCTCCCCGACGAGGTGCTCGTAGCCGGTGGCGTGGTTGCCGTAGCCGCAGAGGCGTCCGTCGGCGTCGAAGGCGAGGTAGCGGGGCGTTTCGAGCGGGCGCACGGCCAGGGTCGCCAGGGCGCCCGAGGCGGCGTGCGCCTCCAGCAGCCGCTCCAGGCTCAGGTCCGTCACGATGTCGGCGTTGTGCATCAGCAGGGGGCCCCTCGCGCGGAAGAGCGGGGCCGCGCGCAGCAGCCCGCCGCCGGTTTCGAGCGGCCGTTCCTCCTCGACCGAGAGCAGCGTTTCGACGCCGAAGCCGCCGCGCGCTGCGACGAAGCGCCGGATCTGCTCGGCGTGGTGGTGCGCGTTGATGACCAGGCGCGTGCAGCCGGCCGCCACGAGGCGCCGGGCGACCCGTTCGAGCACCGGAACGCCCCCCACCTCGACGAGCGCTTTCGGCAGGCGGTCGGTAAGGGGGCGCAGGCGCGTGCCGAGTCCGGCGGCGAGGATGAACGCTTCCATAGGGGCAGGCTCAGGACGGGCGGCGGGTTTTGCGCGCGGCGGCGGCAGGGCTGCGCGTCTCGCGGGCCGCCGCCACGGCCGAGAGCGCCCAGATCACCGCCCACATGCCCGCCAGCGCCCACCAGCGCGCCCACGCCAGCGCCCCGACGTTGACGGCGTAGAGCACGTGGTAGAACCAGAGGGGCGGCGTCTGGTCGGGCTTGCTCCCCAGGGCCATGATGGCGCCGCCCGAGAGGGCGAGGACCTTCAGCACCAGCATAAAGCCGGTATAGGCCCCCAGCACCCACCACGCCCACTCGGGCCGCACCACGGCCACCGCCAGGATGAAGGCCGTAACGCCCAGGTCGATCCATGCATGCTTGAGCCATTCCATAGGCATTCCCCGTGTCTGCGCGGCGGGCCCTCCCGCCGCCGTGGGTAATGTAGCATATCCGGGGGGCGAAATGCACCGTGCGCCGGTCAGGCGGCTTCGTCGAGGGCTTCGCGGATCTTGCCGAGGGCGTCCGCGAGCACGTCCGGGGCAATGTTGAGCGGCGGGGCGATGCGCACGAGCGTATCGGAGTGGAGCGTCCAGCCGAGCAGGACGCCGCGCGCCAGGCAGCCCGCGACCACGCGCGCCGTGGCCTCCGGGCCGGCGAGGTCCATGCCGAGCATGGCGCCCCGGCCCCGCACCTCGCGCACGAGCGGATGCGCCAGCGCCTGCCGCACCTGCCGCTCGATGAGGGGCGCCCGCGCCGGCAGGTTTTCCTCCAGCAGCACCTGAAGGGCCGCGTGCCCGGCGGCGCAGCAGACGGGGTGCCCGCCGAAGGTCGTGACGTGGCTGAGCGGCGGGTTGCGGCGCAGCGACCCCATGATCTCGGGGCTGGAGATGAACGCCCCGAGCGGCATGCCTCCGCCGAACGCCTTGGCGACGGTGAGGATGTCCGGCGCGACGCCGAACCCCTCGAAGGCGAAAAGCGAGCCGGTGCGGCCGCAGCCCGTCTGGATCTCGTCGAAGATGAGCAGGGCGCCGACCTCGGAGCAGCGCGCCCGCAACGCCTGCATCCACGCCGCCGGAGGCGTCCGCACCCCCCCCTCGCCCTGGATCGGCTCGGCGATGACGCAGGCCGTGCGCCGGTCGATGGCCCCGAGCGCCGCCTCGTCGGCCCACGGCAGGAAGGCCACGTCGGGCAGGAGCGGCCGGAACGGGTCCTGGTAGACGGCGCGGCCGGTCACCGAAAGCGCGCCGTGCGTGTCGCCGTGGTACGAGCGCTCGAAGGCGACCATGCGGGTGCGGCCGGTATACTTCTTGGCAAGCTTGAGCGCTCCTTCGTTGGCCTCGGCGCCCGTAGAGGTGTAGTAGACCACCTGCAACGCGGGCGGCAAGTGGGCCGCCAGCAGCGCGGCCAGGCGCACCTGCGGCTCCTGGATGAACTCGCCGTAGACCATGACGTGCAGGTAGCGGTCCACCTGCCGGTGCACCGCCTCGACGACGCGGGGGTGGCGGTGGCCGAGGCTGGAAACGGCGATGCCGCTGATGAGGTCGGTCAGGCGGCGCCCGTCTTCCAGGTAGAGGTACGGGCCTTCGGCGCGGACGACGGTCAGCCCGAGCGGGTAGTCGCTCGTCCAGGCGACGTGCCGCCCGAAGGCGTCGTGAAGGGCGGCGTCAGGAGGGCTGGGCATCGGTCGGGGGGGCGTCGGGGAGCAGGCGGGCCAGGAGGCGGGCGGCGCGCGGAACGCTGCGCAGGCAATATACGGCCATGAGGCGGCGCTGCTCGGCGGGGCTGAGGTCGGGGGCGGCTCCGGCAAAGGCAGCGTGCGCCCGGTGCAGCACGATGCCGGCGGCCACCGACACGTTCAGGCTGCGGCTGAAGCCCGGCATGGGGATCTGGACGTGCAGATCGGCGCGGCGCTGCATCTCGGGCGAGAGGCCGGCGTGCTCGTTGCCGAAGACGAGCGCCAGCGGCGGCCCGGCGGTCAGCGCCTCGACGGGGATGGCCTCGGGGTGGGCGTGCACGGCGGCCAGGCGGTAGCCCCGCCCGGCGAAGTGCGCCGCGCAGGCGTCAGGGGCGGCCCAGCGGCGCACCTCGACCCACTTTTCGGCCCCCTGCCCGGCCGTGGAGGTCATCCGGAGCGGCAGGCCGCGCGTCACGACGTGCAGTTCCAGGCCGCCGAGCGCTTCGGCGGTGCGCAGCACGGCGCACACGTTGCGCGGATCGGCCAGGCCGTCGAGGACCGGGATGACGCGGCGCGTGCGGGCCGCCGCCACCGCCTCGATGCGCGCCCACCGCGCAGGCGAGAGCAGCGGCCCGAGCGCGGCCAGCACGTCCGCCGGGGCGTAGCGGCGCCCGCCGATGTCGAGGGAGTCGTCGTGCATGAAGGTAGGTGCGGCCGGAAGCGTAAACAGGCTGCGCCGTTGGCGCAAGGCGGGCCGGGGCGCGAGCGTTAAGCTGCAACGACGGCCCCGCTCAGAACCCGGAGGCGCGCCGCTCGTTAACGCATAGCCGCCGCTTCGGAGCGGCCTTATATCCTCTTATGCTCGCTGCCACGGCCTTGGTCCCTACTTCGCGCGTCAAGAAACTGTTTCTCAAGCTGGGCCGGCGCACCCCGCAGGAGCGGCGGCTGCTGGCCGAGGCGTTTACGCTCGTGTGCGCCGTGCGGCTCGGGCTGGAGTTCGTGCCGTTCCGCCACTTCCTCGACTACGTGACGCGCCCGCTGGACGGCGCCGAGGCCGCCGACGACCGCGACTACGTGACCCGGGCCTGCTGGGCCGTCTCGGCGGTGGGG
>CBDTTW010000199.1:0-5412 GCA_965363675.1 uncultured Rhodothermaceae bacterium | reverse complement strand
GAGGCCCCGGCCGCCGGCGTTCCGGGCGTTCCGCCGCGCCGTAATGGGCGTGGTCACGGGCGGCGCCGACAGCCTGGCGACGGGCTCCGACGCCGTGGGGGCCTCGCCGACGCCGGAGGCCGACCGGCAGTGGTTTTTGCTGCGCGGCGCGCGCCTGCGCATCGACGGGCGCCGGGGCGGGCGGCGCCGCATCCGGCTGGGGCCGCGCCGCACGGCATGGGTCGATACGGCGCATGTGCGGCTGGGGGCGCCGCCGGCCGCGCCGCCCGCCGCCGGAGCGACGCGCGTGCAGACGGCAGGGCGCACGACGGAGGTGCGCGTCCCGGCGGGCTTTCTGCCGTTTCAGATCGTTCCGGCGGACTCGGGCCTGCACGTGACCTTCTACGGGCGCCCGCCGACCACGGTCGCCCCGTTCGACACGGGGCGGGGGCTGGTGCGCGCGCTCCGCTGGCAGGTCGCCGCCGACTCGGCGGTGCTGCGGCTGGCGCTGCGGGTGCCGCTCTGGGGCTACGCCTGCGCCTACGACGCGGCGGGCCGCCTGGCCCTACGCCTGCGCCACGCGCCGCCCATCCGTCCCGAGCGGCCGCTGGAGGGGCTGCGCATCGTTATCGACGCCGGGCACCCGCCCGAGGGCGCCACCGGCCCGACCGGGCTGACCGAGGCCGAGGCAAACCTGGGCCTCGCCTACCACCTCGTCGATGCCCTGCGCCGCCGAGGGGCGACGGCCCTGCTGACGCGGCGCGGCGCCGAAGCGCCCGGCGACTCGGCCGACACGGCGGCCGACCTCCGCGCCCGCGTGGCCTTCGCCGTCGCCCGCGACGCCGACTTGCTCATCTCGGTGCACAACAACGCGTTCCCGGACGGGGTCAACCCGTTCCGCAACCAGGGGACCGAGACGTACTATTACCACGCCCACAGCGCCGCCCTGGCCGGGGCGCTTCAGCAGGCGCTTGCCGGGGCGACCGGACAGCCCGACCTGGGCGCGCGCCCGCGCAGCCTGGCGCTGGTGCGGCCCACCTGGATGCCCTCGGCGCTCACGGAGTCGCTGTTCATGATGTTTCCGGCGCACGAAGCCGCTCTGCGCCGCCCGGACTTCCGGGAGCGCCTCGCGCAGGCGCACGTCCGGGGCATCGAGGCGTTTCTGCGCAGCCGCGCCGGGAGCGCGCCTTAAGCTCCGGAGCGCAAGGACGGCGTGGAAAAAGCCGGGCCCTTCCGGGAGCGCTTGCGCAAGCCGGCAAGGCGCAGTAAGTTGAATCCGGCCGGCGCCGCCTGCGCCTCTCTACCTCAAAGTAACCGGTTAAGAAGATGACTTCGAGCACCCGCCGCACCTTCCTCAAACACACGCTCGTCGCGGCGGCCTCGGCGGCGGCGCCCGCCTTCGGCGCGCCGGCGGCGCTGCGCTACGGCCGCGCCGACAAGATCCGCATGGGCTTCATCGGCGTGGGCAACCGGGGCTCGCAGCTTCTGGGGCTGTTCCTGCGGCAGCCGGACGTGGACGTGGCGGCCCTGTGCGACGTCTACGAGCCCTACGTGCTCCGCGAGCGCGCCCGCGTGCATCCGCGCTGGCTGGCCGAGGTCGGGAGCAACATCCCCCGGATGGGCGAGACCTTCGCCCGCCCGCCCGACACGTACAAGGACTTCCGGAAGCTGCTCGAACGCAAGGACATCGACGCCGTGTGCATCGCCACGCCGGACCACTGGCACGCCCTTCAGGCCATCCAGGCGATGGAGGCGGGCAAGGATGTGTACGTCGAGAAGCCGCTTACGATCACGGTGCGCGAGGGGCGGGCGATGGTGCGCGCCGCCGAGCGCACGGGCCGCGTGGCGGCGGTCGGCCTCAACCGGCGCGGCTCCAGCGTCTACCAGAACCTCGCCCGGGCCATCCCGGCCGGGGCCATCGGCAAGGCGACCGTGGCGCGGGCGTACCGCATCAACAATATGTACCCCAACGGCATCGGGATCATGCAGCCCGAGCCGCCCCCGGCCGATTTCGACTGGGACCTCTGGCTCGGCCCCCGCGCGTCCCGCCCGTACCAGTACAACATCGCGCCGTACAAATTCCGCTGGTGGAAGGATTATTCGAGCCAGATGGGCAACTGGGGCGTCCACTTTCTGGACGTGATCCGTTGGCTGATGCAGGAGCAGGCGCCAATCGCCATTTCGGCGCACGGCGGCAAGTACGCCGTCCGCGACGACCGCACGATCCCGGACACGATGGAGGTGACCTTCGAGTTCGGCTCGGGGGCGATGGCCACCTTCGGCATCTACGAGGCCGGCGGCGGCGGGGCCATCGAGGGCGGCGAGATCGAGCTGCGGGGGACGCGCGGCAACCTTCAGGCAAGCGAGAACGGCTACCGCATCGCGCCCGTAGGGCCGGGGCAGTTTCAGGAGAAAGGCGCCGCAATCGAGCCGGTGGAATATAAGCTCTCCGGCCCCGAGAACTCGACGGCGGTGCTGGTGCGCGACTTTCTGGACTGCGTAAAATCGCGGCAGGCCCCGCTCTGCCCGCTCGAAGAAGGGCACCGCTCGACGTGCTTCGCGCACCTGGCGAACATCGCCCTGGAGACGGGCGAGCGCCTGCGCTGGGACGCGGCGCGCGAGGAGTTTACGAACCATACGGAAGCCAACCGGATGCTGCACTACGAGTACCGCGCCCCGTGGCGCCTCGACGTGAGCTGAGCGAGACCATGAACCCTTCGTCTTTCAGCCGGCGCACGTTCCTGGCGGCCCTCGCCGCGGCGGGCGCGTTGCCGGGGGCCCTGCCGGGCGCCGCCTTCGGAGGCGCGGCGGCGCGCCCGCCGGAGCCGCAGCCGCTGTGCGTGTTTACCAAGCCGCTCGAATGGCTGAGCTATGCGGATGCGGCGGCGCTGGCGGCCGAGACCGGCTTCGAGGGGCTGGACCTGACGGTGCGCCCCGGGGGGCACGTAGACCCGGCGCGCGTCGAGGAGGATTTGCCGCGCGCCGTAGCGGCCGCCCGGGCCGCCGGCCTCGCAACGCCGATGATGGTGACGGCGATTACGGACGCCTCGGACCCGGCCGCCGAGCGCACGCTTCGGACGGCGGCGGCGCTCGGGGTGCGGTATTACCGCATGGGCTACCTGCCCTACGACAAGGCGCTTTCTCCGGCGGCGCACCTGGCGGCGCTGCGCCCGCAAATGGCGGAGCTGGCCGATTTGAACCGCCGGTACGGCATGCACGGCGCCTACCAGAACCACGCCGGGGCGCGGGTGGGCGGCTCGGTCTGGGATCTGCACCTGCTGCTCGACGGCATCGACCCGGCGCACCTGGGCGTGCAGTACGACATCCGGCACGCCATGGTCGAGGGCGCGACGGCGTGGCCGGTGGCGCTGCGCCTGGTGGCGCCGCGTGTGCGCACGCTCGCCATCAAGGATTTCCGCTGGGAGCAGCGCGACGGCAAGTGGCAGCCCGTCACGGTCGCGCTCGGCGAGGGCATGGTCGATTTTCCGGCGTTTCTGACCCTGGTCAGGCAACTGGGCATCGCCGGCCCCTTTACCCTTCACTACGAGTACCCGCTGGCCGAGCAGCCGGAGGCCAACCTTGCCGGCCCCGAGCGTCTGCGGCAGTACCGAGCCGCCATGCAGCGCGACGCAGCCCTACTGCGGCGGCTTCAGGCGGCGACTTCCGGATAACCTTATGCGCACCTTCTCTCGCCGCGACTTCCTCGGCGCCGCTGCGACGGCGGCCGGCGCGGCGCTGCTGCCCGCCCCGGTTTTGCCCTGCGCTGCGGCGGCCCGCCCCCGCGCCGCCGCGATTACGCTCGGGCGCGTAGACAGCAACTTCGAGCGTGAACCGCTCATCCGGCCGTTCGGCTTCAAGGGCGGCTACATGACCGAGATCTGGCAATCCGTGGCGATGCTGGAGAGCGACTCGGGGCGGCGCAAGGTGGGGCTATGCACGCAAAACGTGCTGTGGTCGGATGCGGCGGTCTTCGCCGGGCACTCCGAGGCGGGGGGCAACGCGCTGATGTACGCGCTCACGGAATACGCCCTTCAGCGCGCCCGAGGGCAAAGCTTCCGCACGCCCATCGACCTGCTGGATCAGCTCTTGCCGGAAGTGTACGCGCACGGGCAGCGGATCACGGGCCATGCGGCGCTGCGCAAGACTTTCGCGCTCAACGCGCTCGTCGGGCTGGACAACGCGGCGTGGCTGCTCTACGCCGCCGAGAACGGCATCACGAGCTTCGACGAGATGATCCCGGAGGCGCACCGCCCGGCGCTCTCGGCGCGCCACAGCCAGGTCGCGGCCATCCCCCTTATGGCCTACGCCTTGCCTATCGAGGACATCCGGGCGGCGGCCGCGGCGGGGTATTTCTTCATGAAAATCAAAATCGGGCAACCGGGCGCGCAGGACGAAATGCTCCGGAAGGACATGGCGCGCCTCTCGGCGATCCATGCGGCGCTCGACGGGGTGCGCACGCCCCACACCGCCGACGGCCGCCTGCCTTACTACTTCGACGCCAACGGCCGCTACGAAAGCAAGGATACGTTCCTGCGCCTGCTCGACCACGCGCGCAAGATCGGGGCCTTCGATCAGATCGCGCTCGTCGAGGAGCCGCTTGCCGAGGACCTCGAGATCGACGTGTCGGACGTTCCGGTGCGTCTGGCCGCCGACGAGACGGCGCACACCGACGCCGACGCGGCGGCGCGCATCGAGATGGGCTACCGCGCCATTGCGCTCAAGGCGATTGCCAAGACGCTCTCGATGACGATGAAGATCGCCGGCGTGGCCGCCGCGCGCGGCGTGCCGTGCTTCTGCGCCGACCTGACGGTGAACCCGGTGCTGGTGGAGTGGAACAAGAACGTGGCGGCGCGCCTGGCGCCGTTTCCGGGGCTGGGCATGGGGCTTCTGGAGACGAACGGCCACCAGAACTACCGCAACTGGGCGGCCATGCGCGCCCGGCATCCCGCCCCCGAGGCGCCGTGGGCTTCGGCGCAAAACGGCGTCTTCCCGCTGGGCGCCGATTACTACCGCCGCAGCGGCGGCATCTTCGAGCCGCTCCCATACTACGAGGCCCTGTTCGCGCCGCCTCCGTGAGCGGGGCCGCTCCGGGAGCGGCGCGGCCTAGCGCCGGCGGCGCGGCGGCCAGGTGCGCACGCGGTGGTACGTGGCGTAGCCGATGGCCCCGAAGGCCAGGCCCCACAGGATGGCGAGGTTCAGCGGCTCGCCGATGCCGAGGCCGAGCGAAAGGCCGAGGTGCAGCAGCAGCCCGAGGGCGAAGACCGCCCCGGCGCGCAGCATGTCGAGGAAGATGGAAGGGTCTCGGAGCGGCATCGGCGGGCGCGTGGAAGGTAGGGATCTAGCGGCGGCAGGTCCGCGCGGTTCCGGGGCGCGGGCCTGCCGTGCGGCCTGTAGGGGCGGCCTCAGGGGGCGGCCGTTTCGAGGACGATGATC
>CBDTTW010000198.1:0-5419 GCA_965363675.1 uncultured Rhodothermaceae bacterium | reverse complement strand
GCCGAGGCGCGAGCGCTGCTGCGGCCGCTTCTGGCGGCCTCGTGCGCCCACCTGCAAACCCAAACGCCCGCCGAGGCGCTCACCGGCCCCGCCGCCCGCGGCGACGCCGCGACCTGCGGTCTGCACATGGGGGCGCTCCGGGAGCGCCACCCGGCCCTTGCGCCGCTCTACGGCCTCCTTGCCGAGCGCGCCGCCGGCATCGCCCGGCGGGCCGGACGCATCACCGAGGCGCAGGCCGAGGCGCTGCGCCGGGCGGTGCGCTGACGCCGCAAGGTTGCTCCGCAGGCGCATGCGCGCCCCCGGCGGCCGTCGTATCTATGCAGGGTTTTGCCCCGGCGGTTCCGGGGCCGCCGCGCGCGCCCGGCGGAACACAGTGATCGTTAAGGGGTTGGCGTAGCGTTTGTCGCAGTACTGTCAGAATGCATGAGCAACTTTATAGATGATGGTTTGCGGCGCATGGGGCTTCTGCCGCGCGCGCTGCGCATAATGGCCGAGCCGGAGCCTCCCGCGCCGCGCCCGGCTTTCCACCCGGCGCTTGCGGCGGCCCCCCGAGGCGGCGCCTCTTCCGCCTACGCCGCCCGCATCCGGGCGCTGGCCGCGCAAGGCGGCGGCGG
Organism: uncultured Rhodothermaceae bacterium; assembly: GCA_965363675.1. Taxonomy (GTDB): domain Bacteria; phylum Bacteroidota; class Rhodothermia; order Rhodothermales; family DASSAV01; genus CBDTTW01. The sequence continues at coordinate 4,805 of CBDTTW010000198.1, read as the reverse complement.
ATGCGCCTTCCAGTCCGTCGCAGCGGCGGCTTGCGGGGTGTTGCAACAGGTGGCCGCCGCCGAGGAGCACGCGTTCGGGTCGGCGCTTTCGCTGGCGCAGCAGCAGAAGCTGCAAGAGATGATCGGCGAGCTGGACGAGGCCCGCGCCGCCCTGAAAGGCGCGCTTCAGTCGCCCGGCATGTCGGCCGACGCCCCTGCCCCCGGCGCCGCGCCGGGCGTGTGGTGGTTTGCCCTTACCGAGTCGCTGTGCGTCATCGAAGAAGCGGTCGGGTGCATCCGCCGGGTCGTGGCGCGCCAGCCGCGCGGCTGCGCCACGCGCACCCTCGGCGGCATCCTGATGCGCATGCTGCACCGCCACCATGCCCGGCTGCTCGTCGAGGCCGGCCACTGGATCGGGCATGACTGAGCGCCGGCCATGACCGAGCCCGCACCGGAAGCCCTGGAAGCGCGCTGGGAAGCCCTCCGCAGCCGCCTGGCTGCGCAGTTCCGGCAAACCCCCGGCATCGAAGGCGTCCTGTTCCTGATCGGCGTGCAGGCTTCCGGCGAAGGCTACCAGCCGCAGTTGCCCAAGGAGCGCAAGCAGGCCCTCGTCATGGAGGGCGCGTGCCACGCCTTCGAGGCGCTCGGGCTGTACCGCCGTCGCCCCACGGAAGCGGGCTTCGCGTGGGAGCCTGCCGAGGACGGCCTGCCCCCGCTTTCCATCGAGGAGCAGGAGACGCTGCTCAAGCAGGCGATCTTGGCGTATTTTGACGGCCCCGGCCGCTGAGGCGTCCGGCCCTTTGCCCTCCGCCACCCCCTGCCTGCGCTGCCGCAGGCGCACGGCCTACCGTCCATGCAACGAACCCTCTCCGAACAGGAACTCCGCCGGCGCGAAGAACGCGCCGCCCTCGAAGCCCGCGGCATCCCCGCCTACCCCTACGCGTGGGACGTGACCGGCAGCGCCCAAGCCCTCGCCGACGCCTTCGACCCGGAGCGCCACCAACCCGCAGAGGACGCCCCCGCCCCGGAGCCGCTGCGCGCCGCGCTGGCCGGACGCATGATGTCCAAGCGCATCATGGGCAAAGCCGCCTTCTTCGACCTTCAGGATGCCACGGGCACGATCCAGGTCTACGCCCGCCGCGACGACCTCCCCGAAGGCTTTTACAACGAGGTGTTCAAGAAGCTGCTCGACATCGGGGACATCGTGGGCGTCGAGGGCTTCGTGTTCAGGACGAAAACGGGCGAGCTGACCCTGCACGCCGAGCGCCTGGAACTGCTCGCCAAGTCGCTGCGCCCGCTGCCCGTCGTGAAGGAGCAGGACGGCAAGGTGTACAACGAGGTGACGGATAAGGAATTCCGCTACCGCCGGCGCTACGTGGACCTGATCGTCAACCCGGAGGTGCGGCGCGTTTTCCAGCAGCGCGCCCGCATGATCGCCGCCATGCGCGGCTTTCTGGACGCGCGCGGCTACACCGAGGTCGAGACGCCGGTGCTGCAACCCCTGTACGGCGGCGCCGCCGCGCGCCCCTTCACGACGCACCACAACGCGCTCGACATGCCGCTCTACCTGCGCATCGCCACAGAGCTGTACCTGAAGCGCCTCATCGTAGGCGGCTTCGAGGGCGTGTACGAGCTGAGCAAGGACTTCCGCAACGAGGGGCTGAGCCGGTTCCACAACCCCGAGTTCACCATGATGGAGCTGTACGTCGCCTACAAGGACTACCGCTGGATGATGGACCTGGTCGAGGAGATGGTCGAGCACCTCGCCCGGGCGTTGCACGGGGCCGCCGAAGTGCAAGTGGGCGAGCACCGCATCTCGTTCCGCCGCCCGTGGAAACGCCTCTCGATGTTCGCCGCCATCGCCGAATACACCGGGCGCGACCTTCAGGGCCTGGGCCGCGACGCCCTGGCCGGGGCCGCCGCCGAACTCGGCGTGGCCGTGGACGCGACGATGGGCGCCGGCAAAATCATCGACGAGCTGTTCGGGGCCTTCGTCGAGCCGCGTCTGATCCAGCCGACGTTCATCACCGACTACCCGGTGGAGCTCTCGCCGCTTGCCAAGCGCCACCGCGAAACGCCGGGCCTCGTCGAGCGCTTCGAGGTGATCTGCAACGGCAAGGAAATCTGCAACGCCTTCACCGAGCTGAACGACCCCGACGACCAGCGCGCCCGCTTCGAGGAGCAGGCCCGCCTGCGCGCCGCCGGCGACGAGGAGGCCATGCAGGTGGACGAGGATTTCCTGCGGGCGCTCGAATACGGCATGCCCCCCACGGCGGGCCTCGGCGTGGGCATCGACCGCCTTGCGATGATCCTGACCAACCAGGAGTCGATCCGGGACGTTATTTTCTTTCCGCAGTTGCGCCCCGAAATCGCAGAGGCGAGCGAAGACGATGCTTCCTAGCCGCCGGGCCTCGGGCGCGGCGCGCCCCGTCTGAGGCGTTTCGTGGAAGCCGCGCGCGACGCCGAACTGGAGGCGCCCGTACACCTCAGCGTCGGGTACGGACGCCTGCTGCGCGCGAACGCCGATTTCCGGCGGCTCTGGCTCGGCGCCATCGTCAGCCTGCTCGGCGACTGGTTCAACACGATTGCCCTCTACGACCTCGTCAGCCGCCTGACCGGTTCGCCCTTCGCCATGGGCGCGGTGTTCCTGGCCAAGCTGCTGCCGTGGGTCGTGGCCTCGCCGTTCGCGGGGCTGCTCGTGGACCGGGTGGACCGCAAGCGCATCCTCATCGGGGCGGACCTGCTCCGCGCGGTCATCGTGCTCGGCTTTCTGTGGATCGACGCGCCCGGCGAAGTCGCGTGGATCTACGTGCTGACGGTGCTCCAGGTCACCGCCGGCGCCGCCTTCCAGCCGGCGCAGTCGGCTACGCTCCCGAACATCACCACGGCCGAGGAGCTGGTTACGGCCAACGCGCTCATGTCGGCCACCTGGTCGGTGCTGCTCACGCTCGGGGCGGCGCTCGGCGGCCTAGCCTCGGCGTACCTGGAGATGCGGTGGGTGTTTCTCCTCGACAGCCTGAGCTACGTCGCCTCGGCGCTGCTCATCGCGCGGGTGCGCATTCCGCGCCTCGCGCCGCCGGAAGCGCTCGGGGGGTGGCGGCGCGCCGGGCGCGAGATGCTCGAAGGCTGGCGCTACCTCCGCGCCCGCCCGGCGCTGCTGCGCATCGCCCTGACGAAGGCTTCGTGGGCGTTGGGCGGCGGCGGGCTGGTCTACCTGCTGACGATGGTAGGCCGGGAGCTTACCCCGCTGCGCTACGGCCTGGGCATCGGGCTGCTGTTTGCGGCGCGCGGCATCGGCACGGGCGTCGGGCCGGTCGTGGCGCGGCGCTTCTTCCGCGACGCCCGCCGGTGGCCGCTCTTGTTCGGCTGGTGCGTCCTGGCGAGCGGCGTGTGCTACGCCCTCGTGAGCCGCCTGCCGTGGGGCGCGTACATGGCGCTTTTCATCACGGCGGCCCACGCCGCCAGCGGGATGAACTGGATGCTCTCGTCGGTGCTGATGCAGCGCCGCACCGACGATGCGTTCCGGGGGCGCGTGTTCTCGGCCGAGCTGCTCGTGCTGATGCTCGTCGAGTCGGCCTCGATCCTGGCGGCGAGCCTCTTGCTGGAGTCGGCCCGGCTCGGCCTGCGCGACGTGATCGGGCTGATGGCGGCCCTACAGGCGGCTTGCGGCGCAGGGCTGCTGCTGCTCATGGCCCCTTACCGGCGCGCTTACGCCGCCCTGCGCCTGAAGCCCTAGCGCGCCGCCTCGCCGGGGCGGCGGGGCCCGGCGGCATGGCGCACGTTGCGCATGAACCCCTCGTAGCGGGCCCGCTTGACGGCGCTGCCCTTGAAGAGCCTGCGGAACGTCTCCACGTCCAGCTCCTCCCACGTCTCCAGATCAGTGTCGGCGAGGCCCGGGCGGGGCCGGTAGCGGGCCTCGCGCGTGGGCGCGGCAAACTTGTTCCAGGGACACACCTCCTGGCAGATGTCGCAGCCGAAGATCCAGTTGCCCGTTGCCTCCGCCTGCGCGATGGGCAGCGCCGGGCCGCGATGCTCGATGGTCAGGTACGAGATGCAGCGGCCCGCATCGACGACGTAGGGCTGGTCGAGGGCGCCCGTCGGGCAGGCGTCGATGCAGCGGGTGCAGCGGCCGCAGTGGTCGGCGGCGGGGCCGTCCGGGGGCAGTGGGGCGTCGGTGATGAGTTCGCCGAGGAAGAAATAGCTGCCCAGGCGGGGGCTGATCAGGTTGGAGTGCCTGCCCTGCCAGCCGAGGCCGCTGCGGGCCGCCCACGCCTTGTCCATGACGGGGGCCGAGTCCACGAAGACGCGCCCCTCGATGCCGCCGACTTCCCGCCCCAGCCATTCGTAGAGCAGGAACAGCTTTTCCTTCATGACGACGTGGTAATCCTCGCCCCAGGCGTAGCGGCTGATGCGGCCCGTGGCCGGGCCGGGCATGGGAGCCTCGGGCTGGTAGTAGCTTTGCAGCACCGAGACGACCGTGCGCGCGCCCTCGACGAGCTTGCGCGGGTCGATGCGCTTCTCGAAGTGGTTTTCCATCCAGGCCATCGTGGCGTGGCCGCCGCCGGCAAGCCAGCGCTCCAGGCGGCGCGCCTCGCCGGTCAGCTCGGCGGCCTCCGAGATGCCGCACGCCTCGAAGCCGAGCAGCAACGCCTGCTGCTTGAGCCGCCGCGCGATTTCCGCTTGCCGGCCTGCGCTGAACCCCGGCATCGGCGCTAGCGCCCCCCAACGACGGTCACGGCCGCGCCTGCCAGGCTCGTCCGGATCTCCAGAAGCGTCGCCCCCGGCGGGCCGGGCAGGGCGCGCGCCTCGACGGAGCCCCCCCCGCC
>CBDTTW010000197.1:0-5533 GCA_965363675.1 uncultured Rhodothermaceae bacterium | reverse complement strand
CCCGCCGCCAGCGACCCGCTGATGCCGGAGACGAACCGCAGCAGCTCGCGCGAGGCCGTGTTCAGGTCTACCCCGACGTAGTTGACGGCCGTCTCGACGGTGTCTTCGAGCTTTTTCTTGAGCAGCCCCTGGTCTACGTCGTGCTGGTACTGCCCGACGCCGATGGACTTGGGGTCGATCTTGACCAGCTCGGCGAGCGGGTCCTGGAGGCGCCGCCCGATGCTGATGGCGCCGCGCACCGTCACGTCGAGATCCTTGAACTCCTCGGCGGCGGCCGGGCTGGCCGAGTACACCGACGCCCCGGCCTCGCTGACCATGACCACGACGGGGCGCGGCTCCAGGTCGCCGAGGGCCTCCTGCACGAAGGCGAGCGTTTCGCGCCCGGCCGTGCCGTTGCCGACGGCGGCCAGCTCGGCGCCGTGGCGCCGGGCCATTGCGCGCAGATACTCCCGCGCCTCGCGGCGCCCCGCCTCGCCGCTCGTGTGCGGAAAGACGGCGCGGTACTCCAGGAACTTACCCGTGCCGTCGAGCGCGACGACCTTGCAGCCGGTGCGGAAGCCGGGGTCGATGCCGAGCGTGGGGCGCATCCCGGCGGGGCTGGCCAGCAGCAGGGCGCGCAGGTTCTCGGCGAACGCCGCGATGGAGGCGGCGTCGGCCTGCTCCTTCTTCGAGAGGCGCACTTCCCCGACGAGGCTATGCTTCATGAGGCGCTGGAAGGCGTCCGCGACGAGGCGCGCGTACAGCTCCGCGATGGCGGGGGCCTCCGAGCGCAGCGTCCGGCCGAGCAGGTGCTCCACGACGACGGCCTCGTCGAACTCGACGCTCAGGTGCAGCACGCCTTCGGCCTCGCCGCGCCGCAGCGCCAGCACGGTGTGCGCGGCGGCGTCCCGCACGGGGGCGCGGAAGCTCCGGTAGGTTTCGTAGCGGGTCGTCCCCTCGGGGTGCTCCGGCTTGATGGAGGCGGCGAACGCACCGTGGTCGTAGAGGTAGGCGCGCACCCACGCCCGGTGCTCGGCGGTTTCGGCCAGCTCCTCCGCCAGAATGTCGAGCGCCCCCGCAAGGGCTTCGTCGGCCGTCGCCGGAGCGCCCTCGGCGGCGGCGTAGCGGGCGGCCTCCCGCTCGACCTCCTCGAAGGCCGCCGGGCGGGCGCTCTCGTTGGCTTCGGCGAGCCAGCGCGCCAGCGGCTCCAGGCCCCGCTCGCGGGCCATCGTGGCGCGAGTGCGGCGCTTCGGCTTGAAGGGCAGGTACACGTCTTCGAGCTGCTGCTTCTGCGTGCAGGCCCACACGGCGGCGCGCACGGCGTCCGAGAGTTTGCCTTGCTCCTCGATGCTTGCCAGCACCGCCTGCCGCCGCTCCTCAAGCTCCTGCAAGTACTGCCGCCGCTCCTCGATCCGGCGCAGTTGCGTCTCGTCCAGCCCCTCCGTACGCTCCTTGCGGTAGCGGGCGATGAAGGGCACCGTGCCGCCTTCATCGAAAAGGGCGAGCGCGGCCTCGATCCGGCGGCGCGGCACGCCCAGTTCGAGCGCAAGCGTCTCCGGAATGGCGCGGGGGGCGAGGGGCGGGGTTTCGGGCATGGCGGAAGCCGGTCGGCGGGGCGCTTCGTGGTCAGAACAAGGGCTCGAAAGATACGTTCACTTCCGCAGGCCGCCCCGGCTTTGAGCCGCCCGGCCCAGGCAATTCACGGACGAGACCCCCTGAAACGGATATGAACGAGAAAATCAAAAAATCCGAGGACGAGTGGCGGCAGATGCTCGACCCGGACGCCTACCGCATCACCCGGCAGAAAGGCACCGAGCCGGCCTTTACCGGCGAGTATTACCAGACGAAGGAAAAAGGCGTATACCGCTGCCGCTGCTGCGGCGCCGAGCTGTTCCCCTCCGAGACGAAGTACGAGTCCGGCTCCGGCTGGCCGAGCTTCTACGCGCCCATCGACGCGTCGGCCGTCGAGACGGAGCGGGACGCGAGCCACGGCATGATCCGCACCGAGATCGTGTGCGCCCGCTGCGAGGCGCACCTTGGGCACGTCTTCCCGGACGGCCCGGCGCCCACCGGCGAGCGCTACTGCGTCAACTCGGCCTCGCTGCGCTTCGATCCCGACGCGTCATGAACGTGCATCCGTGGACGGTGCTGGGCAGCCGCTACCTGCTCAAGCGGTGGTGGATGAATTTGCGCGTGGACCACGTCCGGCTGCCCAACGGGCACGAGTTGGAGGAATTTCACGTCGTCGAGTACCCCGATTGGGTATGCGCCATTCCGCTGACGCCCGGCGGCGAACTGGTCATGGTGGAGCAGTACCGGCACGGCGTGGCGCGGCTGAGCCTGGAGTTTCCGGCGGGCGCGCTCGAAGCGGACGAGCCGCCGGAGGCGGCGGCCCGGCGCGAGCTGGAGGAGGAGACCGGGTACGTAGCGGAGGCGTGGGAGCCGGTGGGCGTTTGCGCCCAGGAGCCCAGCAAGCACAACAACTACGCGCATATCTTCGTATGCCGCAACGCCCGCCCCGGCGGAAGGCCGCACCCCGACGACGGCGAGCAGCTCGCCCTGCGGCTGGTGCGCCCGGCGGAGGCGCGGCGTCTGCTCGACGAGGGCGCCCTGATCCACGCCTCGCACGCCCTGGCGCTGCTGTGGGCGGCCCAGCGCGGCCTGATCGACCTCTCCGCGTGAGCCAGGCTGGTTTGCGCGGCCGGGGGAAAGCCCAACCTTTTTAACCAACGCGGACTTATGAAAGATAAAGTGATCGTCATCACCGGGGCCAGCACGGGCATCGGCGCGGCGCTGGCGCGCAAGGCGGCTTCCGAGGGCGCGCGCGTCGTGCTGGCGGCGCGGCGCGAGGACGCGCTGCGGGCCGTCGCGGCGGCGTGCGGCCCCGGCGCCGTCGTCGTCCCGGCCGACGTGACGCGTCGCGAGGAGGTCCGGCGCCTCGTCGCGGAGGCGCTCGCGGCGTGCGGGCGCATCGACGTGTGGGTCAACAACGTCGGGCGCGGCATCACCCGCCCCGCCTCCGCCCTCACCGACGCCGACATCGACGATATGATGACCGTGAACGTCAAGTCGGCCCTTTACGGCATGCAGGAGGTGCTGCCGCACTTCAAGGAGCGCGGCGAGGGGCACCTGATCAACGTGTCGTCGCTTTTGGGGCGCATCCCGTTGGCCCCGATCCGCTCGGCTTACTGCGGCGCCAAGCATTTCCTCAACTCGCTGACCGAGAGCTTTCGCGCCGAGCTGGCCCAGACGCACCCCGGCATTCAGGTGTCCCTCGTGTCGCCGGGCGTGGTGCGCACCGAGTTCGGCGTCAACGCGCTGCATGGCGGTCCGGACTCGCGCGAGGCTCCCAACGCCCAGACCGCCGAGGAGGTCGCCGGGGTGATTGCGGAAGTCATCGGCTCGCGCCGACCGGACGTATACACGGTCCCCGGCGCGCAGAGCCGCATTGCGGCGTACTACGCCGCCGTCGGCGTCGATCCGTGAGCGGCGCGGGGGCTTAGCCTGCCCGCTCGAAGGCGGCGCGCACCTCGGCCAGGAAGGCCGGGACCTTCCGGCGCGGGTCGCCCGGCCCGAGCGTTTCGAGCGGCACGTAGCCCCGGTAGCCCACGCCCCGGATGATGCGCGCCATGCGGTCGAGGTCGGTGGGCGTCTCGCGGCCGCCGACGTACACATGCTCCTTGAGTTGCCAGGTGACGGCGCGCGGGGCCATGCGCGCGATCTCGGCGTAGGGGTCGGCGGCGCGGTAGCTGCCGATGTCGAGGTTGAGCCCCAGCCAGTCCGAACCGACGGCGTCGAGAATGCGAGCGGTTTCCTCGGCCGTCCGGATGAAGTCGTGGTGGTTTTGCAAGACGATCATGACGCCCCGGCGCGCCCCGTGCTCGGCGCACGCGCGCAGGGCCTCCACGACCCAGCCTTCGGCGACGGCCCGCGAGACCCCTTCGGGCGTCTCGCCGCCCGAGAACACCCGCAGGCACGGCGCGCCGAGGCGGGCGGCGGCCTCGACCCACGCCTGCACGCGCGCTACGTCGGCGGCGCGGGCGGCGGGGTCGGGCTGCGTAAAGTCGTTGCGGATGCCTGTGCCGCTGAGGTCCAGCCCCAGCAGAAACGCCTGGCGCTTGAGCGCGTGCGAGAACGCCTCATCCGGGACGCTCGGGTAGCCGGGGAAGTAGTAGCCCGTAGGGTCTACGGCGTCGAAACCGGCCTCCGCGCAAAACGCGACGACTTCGGGCAGGCTCATCTCGCCCGCGCGCAGCGGCGCATTGAACGAGTACAGATTGCAACTGAGGCGGACGCGGCGCGCTTCCGCCGTCGGGGCGGCGCGCAGCCCCACGGCGGGGGCGATCAGCGCGTGGCCGAGGAAATGCCTGCGGTTCATGGGCGGCGCTCGGATGGGGGAGCTTCAAGATACGGCGGCGCGTCCCGCTTTTCGGCCCCCGGCGACGCCGGGAGGGCGGCGGCCAAATATGCCGGAAAGGTTGTCACGAAAAGGCGCCGCCCTCGCCGTCGGCGGAACCGTCGGCCTGTACGGCGGCGTTGGCGACTTGTTGCTATATCATATAAAATGTTGATATTGCCATTATTTATGGCAAGCAGGTTCAATGCTCAGGCGCAGGAAGTCATCGGCGTGCCGGCGGCGAGGCGGCCTGCGCCCACGGAATCCATCAAGGCGCGCGTAGCCCGCGAACTGCCTGCGCCGCCCTGGCGGTTTACGGGCGGCATCCGCTCAAGCGGACGAGAGCGCCGTTTCCGGGGCGCGTGGGGCGCCGCGCTATGTCTCGCCCCGGCGACGGCCGTGCAGCCGCCGGCCCGCGATGCGTTGCGCAGGGCGGACCGAAGATGCGCAGTATTCTGTGATTGAAAGTATAAAAAATGGAAAAAGCATTGTTGCTGGACCGCGCCGAGGGCCGCATCGTCGCCGCCGTCGCGCCGCTCGAAGAAAGCGCCTTTCCGCCGGGCGCCGTGTCCGTACGCGTGCGCTATTCCGGCCTCAACTACAAAGACGCCCTCGCCGTGACGGGCAAAGGTAAGATTATCCGGACGGCGTTCCCGATGGCGCCCGGCATCGACTTTGCAGGCGAGGTCGCGGCGTCGGAGGATGCCCGCTGGGCGCCGGGCGACCGGGTGATCGGCACGGGCTGGGGCGCGGGCGAGACGCGGTGGGGCGGCTTTGCGAGCTTCGTGCGCGCGCCCGCCGATACGCTCGTGCGGCTGCCCGAGGGCATGGGGCTCTTCGAGAGCATGGTGTGCGGCACGGCGGGGCTTACGGCCATGCTGGCCGTCATGGCGCTGGAAGGGCGCCCCGCCGCCGAGCCCGGCCCTATCGTCGTGACGGGGGCTTCGGGGGGCGTCGGCAGCCTTGCCGTGGCGCTGGCGGCGCGCGCCGGCTTCGAGGTGGAGGCGTCCACGGGCGCGGCGGCGGCGCATGCCATTCTGCGCGCGCTCGGGGCCGCCCGCATCCTCGGCCGCGAGGAGCTTTCCGGCGGCGCGGCGCGGCCGCTCGACACGGCGCGGTGGGCCGGAGCCGTCGATACGGTGGGAGGCGCTGCGCTGG
>CBDTTW010000196.1:0-5544 GCA_965363675.1 uncultured Rhodothermaceae bacterium | reverse complement strand
GCGTTGGGCCGCCGCCCTGGCGGCGCTCGGCCTGCTCTGCCTCGACGTGTGGGCGGGCGCCCTCCGGACGCCGGCGCTCGAGGCCGAGTTCTTCCGGCTGACGCACGGCGACGCGGCGCTCATCGAGCTGCCTACCGGCGAGCGGCTGCTCGTCGATGCCGGCAAGCGCACGCCCTACGGCAGCGACGCGCGGCGGGTGCTGCTGCCGCACCTGCGGCGCCGGGGCGTCCGGCGGCTCACGGCGCTCGTGCTGACGCACCTGCACGACGACCACGCCGGCGGCGCCCCGGATTTGCTGCGGGCGATGCCGGTCGGACGGGTCATCCTGCGTCCCGGCGAAGGAGGCGGCGCGCTCGAAGCCGAGATCCGGCGCATCTGCGACAGCCTGGGGGTGCCGGTGCATACGCCCGTCGCCGGCGACACGCTCGCCATCCATCCGTCGCTGCCGGTGCGGGTCCTGTGGCCCCCGGCAGGGCCGCCCCCGGCGCCCGGCGAGAACAACCGCTCGCTCGTGCTGCACCTGACCTACGGGCGCACGTCGTTCCTGCTCCTCGGCGACGCCGAGGCCCCCGTCGAGGCGGCCCTCGTGCGCGCGGGTTTGCCGCCGGCGCACGTCGTCAAGGTGGGGCATCACGGCTCGCGCACGAGCAGCACGCCGGCGCTGACGGCGGCCGCGGCGCCGCCGGACGGGGCGCCGGCCTACGCCGTCGTGAGCACGTCGCAGGTGCAGGGGCGCCCTATCCCCAGCGCGGCCGCCGTGGCGGCGTGGCGCCGCAGCGGCTTTCGCGTCCTCGAGACCGGACGCGAGGGCATGGTGTGGCTGCGCGCCGACGGCTTCGGCGTTCGCCGGGTCGCGTGGCGCTGAACCGGCAAGCGGGGGCCGTTTCGCGTTTTCGCTTTTCCACACGTTCTTATAGTTATTAGATAGATTTAATTAGATGGTAGTAATGTTGGTAGGGGCGTGGATAAGTGGATAAGCGCTCGGCGCACAAAGCGGCGCCGCAAATGTGGATAACCCGCCCCGAAACGCACAGGGGTTATGCACAAAAATCGTCGGCGCTGCGCGCCGTTTTTATGAACTTAGCCGCGCCGGTCAACGAGTTTTCCACATGTCAACGCATATCCACCGATTTAACGCCCACGTTATCCACGAGATCGCACGTGTGAATGGCCGTTGGCGAAGCGTGCGCGGGGAGGGCGCCCGCGAACGGTCCGTCACGGCCCGTCGGAGCGCACGGCTCCGGCCACATGCGCGCAGGAGTTATCCACACCGCTATGCACACGGTGGATAACGGAATCAAGGCCGCGGCGCGCCTTCATGAGGCGTTGCCGAGAGGCGCATAACGGCGCGCTCAAAAGAAAAAGGGCCGCACCCTAAGGCGCGGCCCTTTCTCGGAAGGCGGCGGCTTGCGCGCGGCTACGCCCGGCCGAGCAACCGGAACATCTCTTTCTTGTACGCCTCGACGCCCGGCTGGTTGAACGGGTTGACCCCGAGCAGGTAGCCCCCTATGCCCACGGCGTGCTCGAAGAAGTACACGCACGCCCCGAGGACCTCGGGCGTGAGCGCCTGGAGGAAAAGCGTCGCGTTGGGCACGCCGCCGGCGAGGTGCGCCGTAGCGGTGCCCTCATAGGCTTTGCGGTTGATTTCGGAGAACGGCATCCCCTCCAGGTAGCTCAGCCCGTCGAGGTCCTGACCCCCGGCGAGCGCGGGCACGGCCAGGTCGCCGCCGTCGTGCTCCAGGATCATGAACGTTTCCATGAGGCGGCGTTGCCCTTCCTGCAAGTACTGCCCGAGCGAGTGCAGATCCGTGGAGTACTGCACGAAATCCGGGTAGATGCCTTGCTGCTCTTTGCCTTCGCTCTCGCCGAAAAGCTGCTGCCACCAGCCCCCGAAGCTGTTCAGGCGCGGCTCGAAGGCGGCCAGCACTTCCGTCGTGAAGCCTTTCTGCAACAGGCCGTAGCGGACGGCGGCGTACTGCAAGGCCGGGTTGTCGGCGTCGGCGCGGCCGTAGCGTTCGAGGCCCGCGACGGCGCCGTAGAAGAACGAACGGATGTCGATGCCCGCCGCCGCGATGGGCAGCAGCCCGACGGGCGTGAGCACCGAGAAGCGGCCGCCTACGTCGGGCGGGATGACGTACTTCTTGAAGCCGTGCTGCGCCTGGAGCTGGTTGAGCGCGCCCGAGGCGGGGTCGGTCGTGACGATGATGCGGCGGTCGGCGTCGGGGAAGCGGGCGGCCATCCACCGGCGCAGAATGCGGAAGGCGAGGGCCGGTTCGAGCGTCGTGCCGCTTTTCGAGATGACGTTGAGGTACACCGACTTGCCTTCGAGGTAGGCGAGTAAATCTTGCAGGTAGGCGCCGCTCATGTGGTGGCCGGCGAAGAGCACCTCGGGGCGGCGCGCGCCGTAGTACGGGCTGAGCGCGTCGATGACGGCCTTGGCGCCGAGGTACGAGCCGCCGATGCCGATGCACACGAGCACGTCGGCGCGGGCGCGCACCTCCTCGGCCGTCGCCGCGAGGTCTTCGAGCAGGGCGTCGTTGGGGGTGAGCAGCAAGTCGCGCCACCCGACCATTTCGCGGCCGGGGCCGGTTTTGCCGACGAGCGTCTGGTGGGCTTCGAGCGCGGGCGGCAAAAGCGCCGCCAGTTCCTCCTCGGGTAGGAACGGGGCGGTGTTCGCGTAGTCAAACCGGAGCATGGAGGTAGTAGGCCTAAGGTGGATACGGGGGCGAACGGGAAAGGTATAAACGGGGGTGGGCGTTCGAGGACGGCCTGCCGTAAAATTTCGATGCAACAGTTTATCGCCGCCTCCGAGGCGCGCCGCATCATCCTGGAGACGGCGCCCGGCCTGCCCGCCGAGACCGTCGGGCGTGAGGCCCTGGTGGGGCGCACCCTGGCGGCGCCCCTCGTGAGCGCACTGGACCTGCCGCCCTTCGACAACAGCGCCGTGGACGGCTATGCGCTGCGCGCCGCCGACCTTCCGGCCCGGCTGCGCGTGGCCGGGGCGGTGCGCGCCGGCGACCCGCCGGGGGCGCTGCTGCCCGAGGGCGCGTGCCTGAAGATCATGACGGGCGCCCCGTTGCCCGAGGGCGCCGACGCGGTGGCCCCCGTCGAGTGGGCCGAGGCGGAGGCGGGGGGACGCCTCGTGCTGGCGCGCGCCCCGAGTGTGGGGCAGTACGTGCGGCGCGCAGGCGCCGACGCCCGGTGGGGCCAGGTGGTCCTGCGCGAGGGCGACGTGGTGCAGCCGCGCATGATCGGGATGCTGGCGGCGCTCGGGGCGGAACGCGCCGTCGTGTCGGCCGCGCCGACCGTCGCCATTGTATCGACCGGCGACGAGCTGGCCCCGCCGGAGGGTTTGCCGCAGCCGGGGCAGATCCGCGACGCCAACGGGCCGGGTCTGGCGGCCCTGGCCGTGCACGCAGGCGGGCGGGCGCACAGCCTGCGCACGGCCCGCGACGCGCCCGAAGCTCTGGCCGAAGCGCTGTGGGCCGCCGCCGACGCCGACGTGCTGGTGCTCTCGGGCGGCGTCTCTGTCGGCGACTACGATTACGTTCGGGCGGCGCTCGCGGACGCAGGCGCGACCCTGCTGTTCTGGCAGGTGCGCCAGCGTCCCGGCAAGCCGATGCTGTACGCCCTCTGGCAGGGCAAACCGGTGTTCGGGCTGCCGGGCAATCCGGTTTCGGCGGCGGTGTGCTTCAGCCAGTACGTGCGCCCGGCGCTGGCCCGTATGCTCGGCCGAAAAACGCTCGCACCGCCGACGTTTCCGGTCCGGCTGGCGCACCCCATCGACAAGCCGCCCGAGCTGACGGTGTTCGCGCGCGCCCGCGTGCATTACGACGCCGAGGGGCGGGCGTGCGCCGGGCAGACGGGGCCGCAGGACTCGAACCTGCTCACGAGCGTCGTGCAGGCCGAGGCGCTGCTGCACCTGCCCGAGGGACCCGAGCGCCTCGGCGCCGGGGCCGTCGTCGAGGCGGAGCGGATCGACTGGTAGGGGGCGGCCTCAGGAGCCGGCCAGCGGCGCCTCCTGCTCGAAGTCGAGCCGCCACGCGGCGGCGATGCGGCGGATAAAGGCGCCTTCCTCGTGCGCAAAGTGGCCGTCGGCCTGGGCGACTTTCTTCAGGTCGTGCAGCACCTCTACGAGCGTCTCGGGGGGGAGGGCGCCGCCGAGCGTGGCGACGGCGGCCGGCACGCGGTCAGTGTGCTCGCGGTTTATGTACGAAAACACGGCGTCCCGAATCACGTGGTCGATGAGCTTGGGGTCTTTGTCGGGCTGCCATTGCCGCAGCAGCTCCGAGATGGCTTTTTCCTCGCCGGGACCGAGCGCGTTGTCGGTCTCGTGCGCGAGCGCGAGATAGAGCAGCGCGAGGTCGTGCAGCACTGCCAGGGTAAACCTGCCTGAGGATGCCATGCCTGATGTTCTCCGTTTGCGGCCGGGCCGCCGCAGATGCGCCATAACCTTACGGCGCCGGGGCGCCGGCGGCGGGTTGCCCGCCGTAGGTTTTAGTTTAATTTGCGGCCGCCACTTACGCTATACCTAACGTTTGCCCTTTTTCCGATGCTTTTTTTCCTGTGTTTCGATCCGGCGCAGCACCACGAGGAGGCGCGCGGCCTCTCCGGCGGCGCCCTTGCCCTGACGCCGGTGTTCCGCGAGGCGTGGGCGGCCTGCGGCCCCGACGTGCGCGTCGTGGACGGCTACGCGCTCGGCCGGGAGCTTCCGGAGGGCCCCCTGACGCTGCCTTTCGTCCCGGCGGCGGCTTTGCGCAACACGGCGCCCCGCCTGCCCGTCGAGCCGGTGGCGGCCGCCGGGGGCCTGCTGGCGCGGCGCGGCGCGGCCGGGCTGGAAGTCCTCCTCATCCGCAAGCGCGGTTTGTGGGACCTTCCGAAGGGCAAGTGCAAGCGCGGCGAGACGGCCGAGGCGTGCGCGCTGCGCGAGGTCGGCGAGGAGCTGGGCATCCGCCGGCTGCGCCTGACCGAGCCGGCGGGCCGCACGACGCACGCCTACGCCGAGGGCGGACGTTACAAGGTAAAGACCACGGACTGGTTTTTTATGGAGACGCCCGAGCGTACGTTTCATCCGGAGGTGCGCGAGGGCATCTCCGAGGCGGCCTGGAAGCCGTGGGCGGAGGCTCTTGAGCACGTCAAGTACCCCGTTTTCGCGGATCTGCTGCGGCAGGCGGCCGCGCGCGCCGACGCGCTGACGGCCGCCTGAGCGCCCGCGGCCCCATACGGCAAGGCGTTATGGCAACGGCTCTACTGGTAGGCGCCACCGGCCTCGTCGGCCGCGAAGTGCTCGGGCGGCTGCTCGCCGAGCCGGCCTTTACGCGGGTGCGCGTGCTTACGCGGCGCCCGGTGGGTCTGGAGCATCCGCGCCTGGAAGAACACCTCGTCGATTTTGACCACCTGAGCCGCCACGCGGCCTACGTCCACGGCGACGCCGTGTTTTGCTGTCTCGGCACGACCATTGCCCGCGCGGGCAGCCGGGAGGCTTTTCGGCGGGTGGACCTGGAGTACCCCGTGCGCGCGGCGGAGCTCGGCGCGAGCGCGGGC
>CBDTTW010000195.1:0-5547 GCA_965363675.1 uncultured Rhodothermaceae bacterium | reverse complement strand
GCCTCCGGGCCGCTCCGGTTTCCCAGCTTCCGCCCGCCATGCTGCTTTCCCTACGCCTGCTGTGCTGCGCCGCCGCTGCGCTGCTCCTCGCGGCCTCCGCCGGCCCCGAGGCCCGCGCGCAGGCCGCCCCCACCCTCGCCGACACCATCGGGCTCGACCCGGCGGTGCGGCGCGGCGTGCTGCCCAACGGCCTCGTCTACTACGTCCGCGCCAACGACGAGCCGCGCCGCCGCGCCGAGCTGCGCCTGGCCGTCGATGCAGGCTCGGTGCTGGAGGACGACGACCAGCGCGGCATGGCGCACTTCCTGGAGCACATGCTCTTCAACGGCACCGAGCGCTTCCCCGAGCATGCCCTCGTGGACTTTCTGGAGCTGACCGGCAGCCGCTTCGGCGCCGACATCAACGCCTCCACGTCGTTCGACGAGACCATCTACACGCTCACCGTTCCGACGGACACGGCGGGCGTGCTGGCCCAGGCGCTCGACGTGCTGGAGGACTGGGCCGGCAGCGCCACGCTCTCCGAGGCCGAGATCGACAAGGAGCGCGGCGTCGTGCTGGAAGAGTGGCGGCTGAGCCAGCAGAACGCCAACGGGCGCATCCTGAACCAGTTGCTGCCGGTGTACCTCCAGGGCAGCGCCTACGCCGAGCGCCTGCCCATCGGCGACACGCTCTCCATCCGCACCGCCTCCTACGACGCCATCCGCCGCTACTACCGCACCTGGTACCGCCCCGACCTCATGGCCGTCGTGGCCGTGGGCGACTTCGACGCGGCGCGCGTCGAGGCGATGATCCGCGAGCGCTTCGGGCGGCTGCGGGCGCGCCTGGGTCCGCGCCCGCAGCCGCCTACGGCCACGCCGCCGGGCGCGCGCTACAAGGTGGCCGCCGACCCCGAGTTTACGTCCACCTCCGTCGAGATCGTCTACACGCACCCTGCCCCTGCCTTTGCCACCGAGGGGGACTACCGGCGGCGGATCGTGAGCAATTTGTTCAACGGCATGCTCAACGACCGTTTCCAGGAGATCAGCCGCCGCCCGGACGCGCCGTTCCTCGGCGCAGGCGCCTACCGGGGCGGCTTCGTGCGGCCCATCGAGGTGTACGGCTTGCAGGCGCGCGTGCAGGAGGACAGCGTCGATGCGGGCCTGGCGGCGCTTGTCACGGAGGCCAGCCGCGTGCGGCGCCACGGCTTCACGCCGACCGAACTGGAGCGCCAGAAGCGCGAGCTGCTCCGGAGCTACGAACGCGCCTACAACGAGCGCGAGAACACGGCCTCGGCGGCCTACGCCGATGAGTACGTAGCCCACTACCTCGAAGGCACGCCCGCGCCGGGCATCGCCTACGAACTCGAACTGATCCGGCGCCTCTTGCCCGAGCTGCGCCTGGAGGAGGTCAACGCCCTGGCGGCTGCGCTGCTGGCGCCGGAGGGGCGCGCCGTCATCGTGACGATGCCGCAGAAGCCGGGCCGGGCGCTTCCGGCGGAGCAGGCGCTGGCCGCCGTCATCGCCCGCGCCGAAGCCCGCCCCGTGGCGCCCTACGAAGACGCCGTCCCCGATGCCCCGCTCGTGGCGGCCCCGCCGGATCCGGCCGCCATCGTCTCGGAGCGCGCGCTTCCCGAGGTCGGCGCGCACGAGATCACGCTGGCAAACGGCGTTACGGTGGTCTACAAGCAAACCGACTTCAAGGACGACGAAGTGCGTTTCACGGCCTACAGCCCCGGCGGCTCGTCGCTCGTGCCGGACGCCGACGTGTTCAACGCCGAGACGGCCGATGCGCTCGTCTCGCAAAGCGGGCTGGGCGCCTTCGACCGCAGCCAGCTTCAGAAGATGCTCTCCGGCAAGGTCGTCAGCGTCTCGCCGTTCATCCAGGAACTGCGCGAGGGCCTGAGCGGCTCGGCGTCGCCCGCCGACCTGGAGACCATGTTCCAACTGATCCACCTGTTCGTCACGGCCCCGCGCATGGACTCGACGGCCCTGGCCGTGATCCAGAATCAGTACCGCGCCTACCTCGCCAACCGCTCGGCCGACCCGCAGGCCGCCTTCCAGGACAGCCTGCAAGCGGCCCTCTTCGGCGCCGGCAAGCGCTACAAGCCCATCAGTCTGGCCGACGTGGACGCGCTCAGCCTGGAGCGCGCCCGCGCCATCTACGCCGACCGCTTCGGCGACGCCGGGGACTTTACGTTTTACTTCGTCGGCGCTTTCGACCCGGAGCGTCTGCGGGCGTATGCGCAAACCTACCTCGGCGCGCTCCCGGCGCGCGGCCGCTCCGAGACGTGGCGCGACGTATCGCCCGACCTGCCCCAAGGCGTCGTCGAGAAGACGGTGCGCAAGGGCGCCGGGCAGCAAAGCCAGGTGGCCCTTGTGTTCAATGGGCCGTTCGACTACAACCGCGAGACGCGGCACCTGCTGCGCTCGCTCTCGGACGTGCTGACGATCCGGCTCCGGGATGTGCTGCGCGAGGACCTGGGCGGCGTCTACGGCGTGGGCGTGCGCAGCTCGGCCTCCGACCAGCCCGACTCGACGTACTCGTTCATCGTCTCGTTCGCCGCCGCGCCGGAGCGTGTGGAAGAGCTCGTGGCGGCCGTGTTCAGCGAAGTCGCGCGGGTGCAGCAGGAGGGCGTCGAGGCGTCGATCCTCAGCAAAGTGCAGGAGCAGCAGCGCCGCGAGCGCGAGGTGGCCCTGCGCACCAACGGCTTCTGGCTGGGCGTGCTCGACTTTTACTATACCCACCCGAACGAGCCGATGGCCGACGTGGCCCGCTACGAAGACCTGATCGGCGCGCTCGACAACGCCAAAGTCCGAGAAGCCGCGCGCCGCTACCTGGATGCGGGGCGCTTCGTCAAGGTGGTGCTCTACCCCGAGGAGGCCGCGCCGCAGCCGTAGCGCGGCCCTACGGGGCGTAGATCATCTTGCGCGTCATGCCGCCGTCGATGACATAGTTCTGCCCGGTAATAAACGCCGCTTCGTCGGAAAGCAGAAACCCGGCGAGCGCAGCGACATCCGGGGGGCGGCCTACGCGTCCGGCCGGGTGCTGAGCGTGGTCGAGGGGCCGCAGGTCGGGCTCGCGCCGCGCCGAAGGCTTGCGCCAGTCCTCGACGGCGATCCAGCCGGGGCTGATGCAGTTGACGCGCACCTCGGGGGCCAGGCTCATCGCCAGCGCGTGCGTCAGCGCCACGAGGCCGCCCTTCGAAGCGGCGTACGCCTCGGTGTGCGGCTCCGACATGAGCGCCCGCGTCGAGGCGATGTTGACGACGGCGCCCCCGGCGCGGCGCAACGCCGGCGCCGCATGCTTCGCCATGAGGAAGCCGCCCGTCAGGTTCACGCCGAGCACGCGGTTCCACGCCGCCAGCGTCAGCCGCTCCGGCGGGCCGCTTTCGGGGTCGGAAAGGGCGGCGTTGTTCACGAGCGCATCGAGCCGCCCGAACGCCTTGACGGCGGCGGCTACGGCGGCGCGCACGTCTTTTTCCTTGCCCACGTCGCACCGCTGGAAATGCAGCTCGCCGGCGGCGGCCCATGCCTGCACGAGGTCCTCGCCGGCCTCGGCGTCGTGGTCGCACACCAGCACGGCATAGCCCCGACGCAGCAGTTCGAGGGCGACGGCCTTCCCGATGCCCTGGGCGCCGCCGGTGACAAGGGCCGCCTTCTTCACGTCCTCCGAAATCGTTTTCATACCCGCCGGCTGTATTATGGCAGCGCCCCTTTCGCCCTTCGCAAAGCGCGCGCTCCTTGCCCGTATGACGCCTCCCACCATCTGGCGCGACCCCTACCGCGTGCGCGCCTACGAAGCAGACGCCGCCGGCCTGGCCTCGGTTCAGACGATCTGCAATTATTTCCAGGAAACCGCCGGTTACCATGCTGCTGCGCTCGGCGTTTCGGCGCCGGATCTGCTCCGGAGCGGCCTGACGTGGGTGCAGACCCGCCTGCGCGTGCAGGTGGCGCGCCGCCCGGCGTGGCTGGAGGACGTGGCCGTCGAGACATGGCCGTCGGGCGACAACGGACGCACCGCCACGCGCGAATACTACCTGCTCGGGGCGGACGGAGCCGTGCTGGCGCGCGGCGTCAGCACGTGGGCCGTCCTGGACGTGCAGCGGCGGCGACCGGTGCGCATCCCGGACGCAATCCATCACCTTGTGCTGCCCGAGCGCCCGCCTGCCCTTCCGCCCGGCGCCGAGCCGCCCGGCGCCCTCGAAGGCCCGGCCGGCGCCGCCGAATTCCGCGTGCGCCGCTCCGACCTCGACCTCAACGGCCACGTCAACAACGTGCGCTACATCGAGTGGCTGGCCGAGGCGACCCCGCCGGAGGGCTTCGACCTGGCCGCGTTTGACCTCGCGTACCGCGCCGAGGTGTTCCTCGGCGAGGCCATCGAGGTGCTCACCGCCGAGCAGCCCCCCGCCGAGGGCGCGCGTGTGTTCCGGCACAGCGTGCGCGCGGCGGGCAAGGAGGCCGCCCGCGCCGAAACGCGCTGGCGGCCTACCAGCGGTATGTGACGCCGAGTTGCGGCACGAGCATCGACGTGGCCGAGCGCTCGACCTCGTAGCGGATGCCGGCGTCCGTGCGGCGGATGGAGCCTTCCTTCAGGTAGTCGGCGTTAGCGCCGCGCAGGTACCGGAAGCCCAGATTCAGGGCCAACGCGCCCGGGCGGGTCATTTCGCCCATTTGGCCCCGGTACAGGCCGATGCTCAGGCCGCCTCCGAAGCCGTAGCTGAGCGCCGCGTCGTCGTGGTTGGTGGCCGCCGCAATGGGCTCGTAGTCGCGGTCGAAGCGGCGGTTTTCAATCGTGGTCTCGGTAAAGAGATAGTTGAACCCGAGCAGCCCGTCTACGTAGGGCCGGACGGCGCCCGAAGGCGGCTGGAGGCGCAGCAGCAAATGACCCGTGGCGATGTTGTTGCTCGTCTCCACGTCCACACGCACGTCGGGGATGGTCGTGCTGAACGGCTCGGTGCGCCGCTCGAAACCGTAGATGAGGTAGCTGAACTCGGCGCCCACCACCAAAGGCAGCCGGTCGAAGCCGAGGCCGCCGAAGACCGTCCCGCCGAAGCCGGGATTGTCCAGGTGCTCGCTGAACTCGCCCTGGGGGGCGCCCACCGAAAAGTTGATCCCGACTTCGGGGCGCACCTGGGCGCGCGCCGAGGGCAAGCCCGTCGCCAGGCAAGCGCAAAGCATGGAGGCGCCGAAGAAGCAGGCGCGGCGGAAGCGGGCGAAGCGTTTCATAGGCGGTCGGCGGTTTGTGCGTATGGAAAGGGTGTACGGGCCGCGCCGCGCAAGTTGCGCGCGCCCCGCGCCCTTTCAGCCGCCGCCAACCTGCGGCCGGGTCACACGCCGCAGTCTACGACGATTCTGCCGACCGGCCCGCGCCCGGCAAGCATCGCGTCGGCGGCGGCGGACACGTCTTCCAGGCGGACGACGTGGGCCAGGGGGCGCAACCGGTCCGCCGGAAGGTCGCGCGCCAGGCGGCGCCAGGCGGCTTCCCGGAGCGGGTTCGGGCAGGTGTTCGAGTCGATGCCGAGCAGACTTACGCCGCGCAGGATGAGCGGAAACACCGTCGTCTGAAGCT
>CBDTTW010000194.1:0-5600 GCA_965363675.1 uncultured Rhodothermaceae bacterium | reverse complement strand
AGACCCAGGCCGGCGACGTGTCGGCCTACATCCCGACCAACGTCATCTCGATCACGGACGGCCAGATCTACCTCGAATCCAACCTGTTCAACTCGGGCGTGCGCCCGGCCATCAACGTCGGCATCTCGGTCTCGCGCGTGGGCGGCAACGCCCAGGTCAAGGCCATGCGCAAGGTGGCCGGCACGCTGCGCCTGGATTTGGCGCAGTACCGCGAGCTGGAAGCCTTCGCCAAGTTCGGCTCCGACCTCGACCCCTCGACGCAGCGCCAGCTTCGGCGCGGCGAGCGCCTCGTGGAGGTGCTCAAGCAGGGCCAGTTCCAGCCGATGCCGGTCGATCAGCAGATCGCCGTGATTTACGTGGCCGGGCAGGGCCTGCTCGACAAGGTGCCCGTGGCGCGCGTGCGCAGCTTCGAGCGGGACCTGCTCGAACGCCTGAGCCTGCGCCATGAGGAAGCCATGCTCGGGCTGCGGCGCAGCGGCCGGCTCTCCGACGAGCTGGCGGAGGCGATCCGCCGGGAGGCCGAGGACCTGGCGGCGCTCTACACGGCTCCGGCGGCCTAGCGCCTGTTTTTTCCCTCACGCCTGACGCGTTTTCTGCATGGCTAGCCTTCGCGACATCCGTAACCGCATCTCCTCCGTGCGCAACACGCAGCAGGTGACGCGCGCCATGAAGATGGTGGCCGCGGCCAAGCTGCGCCGGTCGCAGGAGCGCATTTTCAAGGCGCGGCCCTACGCCTACCAGATCAGCGAGATCATCGCGCACCTCGCGCGCCGCTTCGACGCGAGCACCCACCCGCTGTTCGAGCGGCGCCCCGAGGGCGGCGGCGTGCTGCTCATCATCGTTACGGCGGATCGCGGGCTGGCCGGGGGCTTCAACGCCAACATCATCAAGCTGGCCGAGCAGACCATCCGCGAGCGCTTCGCCGCCGAGCAGCAGGCGGGCAGGCTGTTCCTGCTGTGCATCGGGCGCAAGGCGCACGAGCACTTCAGCAAGCGCGGCTACCAACTCGTCGGGGACTACCGGGGCATCGTCGATCACCTCAGCTTCGGCAAAATCGCCCAGATCGCCGGGGCCGCCGTACAGGGCTTCCGCGATCACCAGTGGGACCAGGCGTACGTGCTCTACAACGAGTTCAAGAACACGATCTCGCAGAACCGCATCGTCGAGCCGCTGTTGCCGGTCCCGACGGAGCGTTTCCTGACGCCGATCATGGAGCGCGAGGCCGAGCGCCGGGGCGAGCCAGCGGCGGCGCCCAGCTCCATCGACTACATTTTCGAGCCGGGCTCCGAAGACATCCTGGAGGCCATCGTGCCCCGCTACCTCAACATGCAGCTCTGGCGCGTGCTCCTGGAGTCGGCGGCGTCGGAGCAGGGCGCCCGCATGGTGGCGATGGACAATGCCACCAGCAACGCCGACGAGCTGCTGCGCGAGCTGCGCCTGCGCTACAACCGCGCCCGCCAGGACGCCATCACGAAGGAGCTGATCGAGATCACGAGCGGCGCCAACGCCCTCGCCGAAGCCTAAAGAGGCAACCCCGAACGCACGCACGGAAGCCTCGAACGCACGAAGCGGCCCGAAGCCATGCGCTCCGGGCCGCTTCGTGCGTTGACGCGTCTGCCTTGGGGTTAGTACTTCAGGCCGGCGAGGTACTTGATGCTCAGCGGCGCATTGTTGACCGGGTCCGTCGATTCGTCCTCGATGTAGTAGTACTCGAAGCCGTCTTCCTTGGACGCCTTGAGGAGCTGCGCCCAGTTGACCTGGCCCTGCCCGATCACCGACTTCTGCTCGTCGGGGATGCCGCCGGAGAGCGAGCCGCGCGCGATGCCGGGCTTCATGTCCTTGATGTGCATCAGCTTGAACCGGCCGGGGTGCCGCTTGATGAGGGCCACGGGGTCCACGTTGGGCAGCCACGTCCAGAGCACATCCATCTCGAAGGCGACCAGGTTGGGATCCGTCTCGTCGATGATCAGGTCGAGCAGGGTGCCGTCGCCGTAGGGCACGGGCTCGTAGCCGTGGTTATGATAGAAGAACGTGAGGCCGGCGTCCTTCATGGTGCGGCCGAACTGGTTGAAATCCTTGATGGCCTGCCGCGCCGTAGCCTCGGTGAAGTTACCGTTCTGGTGCGGGTACCAGGCCAGCCCGACGTACTTGGCCCCGAGCGCCTTGGCGTTGGCGATAATGGTCTGCGGGTTGTTCTTGAGGTCGTCGTAGCCGACGTGCATCGAGGTAGCGCGCAGGCCGACCTTCTTGAGCGTGTCGGCCAGTTGAGCGGCCGTCATATTGTAGAGGCCCGCCGTCTCGACGTGCGTGATGCCCATGTTGCGGGCCATGCGCAGCATCTCGCCGGGGCCGACCTCGCTTGCGCGTTGGCGGAAGCTCCAGAGCTGCACGCCCATGGGCTCCTTGAAGTCGCCGGTGACGCGCAGATTCGGGGCGCCCGACGGTCCGGCCTGCTCGGTGCTGCCGCAGGCGGCTACGCCGAGCGCGATCAGGACGGCGAAAAGGCTCAGCGGAAGAATACGTTTCATGATGCGTTGGAAATTGCCGCCCGAGGGCAGGCTGCTGAAGGGAAAGGCGCGCCGCCGCGCCGGAAGGACGGGCGGGGCGTACTACGATCCTTGAAAATACGAAGCTTGCCGCCTGAAAAAGCGATTCTGCAAGCGCGGCGCGTTTATTCGCGGCTTCTGCAAGGAAACGCCTACTCGGCCGGGCGGACGCTCGGCCGGAGCGCGCCCCGGCGCAGGTCGCGGCGCTTCATGAGGATGAAGATGACGGGCGTGACGAAAAGGACGTGGATGGTGCTCGTGACCATGCCGCCGATCATGGGCGCGGCAATCGGGCGCATCATGTCCGCGCCGGTCCCCGTAGCCCAGAGCAGCGGAATAAGCCCGAACAGGGTCGTCGCAACGGTCATGAGCTTGGGGCGCAGGCGCAGCGCCGCCCCGTCCTCGGTGGCCTCTTCCAGGTCGGCGCGGGTCATGGCGCCGCCGCGCGCTTCGAGGCGTTTGTCGAGCGCCTCGTGCAGGTACACCACCATGATGACGCCCGTCTCGACGGCGACGCCGTAGAGGGCGATGAAGCCCACCCACACGGCCACCGAGAGGTTGTAGCCGAGGGCGTAGAGCAGGAACACGCCGCCGATGAGCGCGAAGGGCACCGAGAGCATCACCAGCAGCGCCTCGGTCCACGAGTAGAACGTGAAGTAGAGCAGCACGAAGATGACGACGAGCACAATGGGGATGAGGACTTGCAGGCGGGCGCGGGCGCGCACCTGGTTCTCCCACTGGCCGCTCCAGGCCACCTGGTAGCCGGGCGGCAGGCGGAGCTGCTCGCGGAGCACGCGTTCGCCTTCCTGCACGAAGCCGCCGAGGTCGCGCCCGCGCACGTTGAGCATTACGGCGCCGCGCAACAGGCCGTTCTCGCTCTGGATCATGCTCGGGCCGGCAGCCATACGGATCGAGGCCAGTTGCCCCAGGGGCACGTACAGCGCCCCACCGGGGCCTTCGGTGGGGCCGCCTGCGGCGGCGCCGCTCCCGGCCATGCCGCCCGCATCGGCCATGCCGGCGCCGGCGCTCATGCCGCCCCCGGCCATGCCGCCGCCCATGGCCGCGTCGCCGGACATCCCGCCGCCCATGGCTGCGCCGCCCTCAGGCATTCCGCCCCCCATCGCGGCGCCGCCGGCCATGCCGCCGCCCATGGCCGCGCCGCCTGCGCCCGGGTCGGCGCCGCCCAGGCGCAGCGGCGGCGGAAGCGTCGGGGCGGGGGCGCCGCCGCCGGGGGCAAACCCCTGGAGCGCGTTCGGATAGGCCGGGGTGATGCGCGCGCCCCCGCCCGGCCCCTCAGCCGAGGCGTCGCGCGTGCGCAGGCCCCGGGGGACCGGCGCCAGCAGCCGCTCCAGCGCCCCGATGCTGCCGCGCGCCGGCAGGGCGTAGCGCACCTGCACGGGGTAGCGCGCCCGCCCTTCGAGCACCTGCGTCACGCTCGCCCCGCCGATGGCCGTCTCGATGATGCGCTCCACGTCGGCCACCGAAAGCCCGTAGCGGGCTACGGCCGCCCGGTCGATTTCGATGTCGAGGTAGGCGCCGCCCAGGTTGCGCTCGGTGTACACGTCGGCGGCGCCCGGAATCCCACGCAGCAGCGCCTCGGCGCGCAGGGCAAGCGAGTCGAGCACCTGGAGGTCGTCGCCGAAGATCTTGACGCCTACATCCGTCCGGATGCCCGTCGAGAGCATGTTGATGCGGTTGATGATGGGCTGCGTCCAGCCGTTCGTGACGCCGGGGATCTGGAGGCGCGCGTCGAGTTCCGAGATGATGTCCGCACGCGTCAGGCCGGGGCGCCATTCGCTTTGAGGCTTCAGGCGGATGATCGACTCGATCATGGTGACGGGCGCGGCGTCGGTGGCCGTCTCGGCGCGCCCGACCTTGCCGAGCACGTGCTCGACCTCAGGCGTTTTCATGATGAGGTAGTCCTGCACGCCCAGCAGGCGGCGCGCCTCGGTCATCGAGACGTTGGGCAGCGTGACGGGCATGTAAAGCAAGTCGCCTTCGTTGAGGGCGGGCATGAACTCGCTGCCGAGGGGCCGCACCTGCACCGGCCCGAAGCTGAGGCCCAGAAGCAGCGGGGCCGTCGCCAGGAGCGCCAGGGCGTTCAGGCCGAGCACCGTCCACGGGCGGCGCAGGCACCAGCGCAGCGCAGGCGTATACAGGCGCTCGAAGAAGCGGCTCAGGGGGTTATCGCGCTCGGGGCGCAGCTTGCCTTTGATGAGCGCCACCATGAGGGCCGGCACGAGCGTAATGGCAAGCGCCGTCGAGCCGAGCAGGGCAAACGTCTTGGTCCAGGCCAGGGGTTTGAACAGCTTGCCCTCCTGCCCGGTCAGGAAAAACACCGGCAGGAACGAGAGCACCATGATCAGCAGCGAGAAGAACAGCGGCCGCCCTACCTGGCGCGCCGCCGCGGCCAGCACGGCCGTCCGGTCGAGGGGCTCCCCCGTCTCGCGGGCGTGGGCCTGCGCTTCCTGGAGCCGGCGGTAGCCGTTCTCGACCATGACGATGCCGGCATCGACCATGGCCCCGATGGCGACGGCGATGCCGCCCAGGCTCATGATGTTGCTCGTGATGCCCAGCCGCTCCATGAAGATGAGGGCCGCCAGCACCGCCACCGGCAGCGTCAGGACGATGACAAGGGCGCTGCGGACGTGCCACAGGAACACGAGCACCACCAGGGCCACGATGATGATTTCCTCGATGAGCGCCTTCCGGAGCGTCGCCACGGCGCTCTCGATCAGCTCGGAGCGGTCGTAGGAGGTCTCGACGGTGACGCCCGGGGGCAAGCCGGGCGCAAGGCGCGCCAGCTCGGCCTTGACGTTGTCGATGACGGCCTTGGCGTTCTCGTTGTAGCGCATCACGATGATGCCGCCGACCACCTCGCCCTTGCCGTCGGCTTCGAGCAGGCCGCGCCGCTGCTGCGGCCCGAGCTGCACGTGGGCCACCTGGGCCAGGGTGATCGGCACGCCGTCGGCGCCCGTAGCGACGGCGGCGGCGGCCAGGTCCTCCACGGAGCGCACATACCCGAGGCCGCGCACCGTCACCTCGCGCGCGCCC
>CBDTTW010000193.1:0-5667 GCA_965363675.1 uncultured Rhodothermaceae bacterium | reverse complement strand
GCCTGTGCGGCGCGCTCGGCCTGCCCGCCTACGATGCGGGCGTCATCACGGAAGACCGCGCCGTCGCGGACTACTTCGAGGCGACGCTGACCGGGCTGGAACGCCTTCTGCCCGAGCACGACCGGGCGGCGGCGGCCAAGGCCGTCTCGAACGCCGTCATGTCGGACGTGCTGCGCGCGCTCAACGAGGGTCGCGCCTCTATGGACGCCTTTCCCGTCGAGCCGGATCGGCTGGCGGGGCTGCTGCGGCTGCGCCTGCGGGGCGCCATCGGCTCGTCCGGCGCAACGCAGCTTTTCGAAGCCATGCTTTCGCGGCCGGAGCCGCCGGAGGCGCTGGCCGAGGCGCTCAACCTGCTTCAGGTCTCGGACGGCGACGCCATCGGGGCGGTGGCGGAGGCGGTGGTGGCGGCGCACCCGAAGCAGGTCGGGCAGTACCTGGGCGGCAAAGAGTCGGTCATCGGATTTTTCATAGGCCAGGTGATGAAGCAGTTCCCCGGCTCCCCCGACCCTGCGCAGGTGCGGGCGGCGCTGGCGACGCGCCTGGAGGCCAGACGCAACCAAGATGCTTAACTTCCTACGCTTCCCGGCGCGCGCCGCTTTTCTTTGCGGTGGCGCGGCGCTGCTGCTTGCGGCGGCAGGCTGCCGGCGCGAGGCGCCGCCGGCCGCTCCCCAGCCCGTCGAAAGCCTGCTGCAAGGCCAGTTTATGCTCGACCCGCGCGCCGACTCGCTCCGCGACGCCGCCGGCATCGCGCTGATGGTGCTCTTCCGCGAGGGCGACGCGCTCGACACGCTCGGGCAGGCCGTCACGGATGCCGAGGGGCGCTTCCGCATGGCCGTGCGCGCTCCGGAGAAGGGCGTCTATCCGCTCTTCATCGCCTACCGGGGCGTCGTGCAGCGCGTCGAGGATCTGGTGGTCGCGCAGGCCGATACGGCTACGCTGCGCGCGCCCTTCCCCGTGGGGCGCCGCCCGATCATCATCCGTTCGCGGGAGAACGCGGCGTGGCTGGCCTACAAAAACACCCGCCTGGTGCATAGCCGCAATTTGCAAGCCTTCGGCGAGGCCGCCGCGCTCGACACTCTCGGCTTTCTGCGCGCGACCTACCAGACCATCGGCATCCTGTGGAACATGAGCGAGAGCTACGGCGGCACGATGGGCGCCGACCTGGCGGCGGCGCAGTCGGTCGTGATGCTCGAAGGGCTCGACGACTCGCTGCTCGTGGCGCGGGCGCGCGTCTTCGAGCCGGAGCGCACCGGCTTCGTCGAGGCGGCGCGGGCGGCGCGGCGCGCCCATGCCCGGCGCCTCGGCCTGAACTCCAGCATCGCCCTGCTCGACGAGCTGTACGCCAAGGTCAAGGACCCGGCCGTCAAGGCGGAACTGCTCTCGGAGTACGTGACGGCCTACGCCGACTTCAACCGCATCCCGGAGGCGGAGGCCAAAGCCGGGGAGCTGCAAACCCGGTTCGAGGGCTCCGAGTGGGCGCGCTGGGCGGCGCACGTCCGCTACGACTTCCAGCGCCTCATGCCCGGCATGCCCGCCCCCGAACTTCAGATCCGCACCCGCGAGGGCGACCAGTTCCGGCTCTCCGACCTGGAAGGCAGCCTCGTGCTGCTGGAGTTCTACGCGCCGCAGGACCCCCTCTATCAGGAGGAGCTGCACTTGCGCAATAACCTCATCCGCGCCACGGCGGGGCTGCCCTTTAGCGTGGTGTCCGTATCGACGGAGCGGGATACGGCCGTCGTAGGAGCGCTCGCGCGGATCCGTCCGTTCCCCGGGATTCACGCAATCATCCCCGACTCAGCCGCCGGCGGGGATGACATCCGCACGCGCTATAACCTACATTTGCTCCCCAGGCGCTTCCTGATCGCTCCGGACGGCAAAATCCTGAGCAAGTACGACGGCCGGGCCATGGCCGCCCTTCAGCAGGAAGTCGCGCTGCTGCTCTCGCGGAGCCGGCCGGTCAGCTAGGGCCTGCGCTTCGGGAGGAGCGCCCCCCGGAAGCGCTTCATCGCCTACCCTGCCACTCACCCAAACCGCTGGAACCATGCTGATCGCTGGAAACTGGAAGATGAATACCGACGCCGCCGCTGCGGCCGAACTGGCTAAAGGCGTCGTCGAGGCCGTGCGCGGCGCGAGCCGCACGCAGATCGCCGTATGCCCGCCCTTCACCAACCTGGCCGCCGTCGGCGAGGTTGTCGGAGGCACGAACGTTAAGCTGGGGGCGCAGAACATGCACCACGAGACCTCCGGAGCGTTCACCGGCGAGGTCTCGGCCGAGATGCTCAAGTCGGTGGGCTGCACCCACGTCATCATCGGGCACTCCGAGCGCCGCCAGTACTTCGGCGAGACGGACGAGACGGTCAACCGGAAGGTGCGCAAAGCCCTGGCCGAAGGGCTCACGCCGATCATGTGCATCGGCGAGATGCTGGAGGAGCGCGAGAGCGGCCGCGAGCAGGAGGTGGTGCGGGTGCAGGTGCAGGGCGGCCTGGAAGGCGTAAGTCTGGATAGCGGCGCGGCGCTCGTGCTGGCCTACGAGCCGGTCTGGGCCATCGGCACCGGCCGCACCGCCTCGCCCGAGCAGGCGCAGGAGATGCACGCCTTCATTCGCGGCCTGCTCGTCGATCAGTTCGGCGAAGGCATCGCCCGCGACATCCAGATTCTCTACGGCGGCAGCATGAAGCCCTCCAACGCCGCCGAGCTGCTGGAGAAGCCCGACGTAGACGGCGGCCTCATCGGCGGGGCCTCGCTCAAGGCGTCGGACTTCCTGGCCCTGGTCGAGGCGGCCGACAAAGCGGCCTGAGCTTGCTCGCCTTCAAAGGCAAACGGCGGCGCCCCAGGCAAATCTCGGGGCGCCGCCGTGTTTTCGGGCCGCGCGGCCTTCAGTCGCCGCTCTTGGCCTTCGGCGCCTTGGGCGCGGCGGGAGCCGCTTCGGCAGGCTTGCTCTCGGCCTTTTCGCCGGGCTTCGAGGCGGATCCTGCGCTGCCGTTCTTGCGCGCGTAGTCGGTCAGGTAGAAGCCGGAGCCTTTGAAGATGAGGCCCGTCGAGCCGGTAATGACGCGTGTGACGGCTTGGCCGGTCTCGGGGCACACCTCCAGCGCGGGCTCGGTGATGCGCTGCTGCATTTCGAAGATCGAGCCGTCGGCGCGGCGGTATGTATACGTGGGCATGGTGGCGTTGGCGCTGCGACAGATGGACAAAGTGAAGTCGGATAGCCGCGACGTGCAAAGAATGTTCCGCTCGGGCGGCGGCCGGGCAGATTACCTGCGAGCAGACTGCCTGGGCGGCCTGGGAAGCAGGGGCGCGGGCGGGCCCTCTATAGCCTGATAGGCCAAGTCGGCCAGTTGCGCCCGCACCGCCTGGTGGCGCTGGTTGTAGCGGCTCGGGAAGATGCGATTCGTCAGGAGTATGACAAACAGTCCGGTCTCCGGGTCGATCCAGAGCGAGCTTCCCGTGAATCCGGTATGGCCGTAGCTTTTGGCCCCGAAGAAGCTGCCGGCGGTGCTGAAGCCCGACGGACTGCGCAAATCCCAGCCGAGCGCACGCGCGGCTCCCGGCGCGGGGCGCGTCGTGAACTGCTCGATGGTTTCGGGGCGCAGAAGGCGCCGCCCGGCCGCCTCGCCGCCGTTGAGCATGAGGAAGCAGAACGCCGAGAGGTCCACCGCTGTCGAGAACAGCCCGGCATGCCCCGCCGCGCCGCCGAGCAGGTACGCCACTTCGTCGTGCACCTCGCCCTGCACGATGCGCCTGCGGAACGTCCGGTCCAGCTCCGTCGGGACGATGGTCGTGTCCGAGATTCCCGTAGCCGGCCGGAAGCCGGTGTGGTTCATCTCCAGGGGGCGGAAGACGAGGCGCTCGGCGAGGGTCGGCAGCGGCTCGCCGGCGATGCGCTCGATCACGAAGCCGAGCACGGCCATGCCTACGTCGCTGTAGCGGGCTTCGCGGCCGGGGGCCGTTTCGAGGGGCGTCTCGATGAGGAGGCGCGCCATCTGCTCGGGGGCGCCCACCGCCTCGCGGGTGTAGGGCGCGGCGGCGGGCAAACCGCTCTCATGCAGCAGCAGTTGGCGCACGGTCACCTTGCTTTTGTCGCCCCCGGTGAACTCGGGCAGGTACGAAGTCACCGTCCGGTCCAGCGAAAGCTGGTTCTGCTCGACGAGGAGCATCGCAAGGGTGGTCGTCGAGACGACCTTCGTGATCGAGGCGATGTCGTAGACGGCGCCGGGCGTGACGGGCTGGCGCGCCGAGTAGGTGAACGCGCCGAAGCCGCGCAGGTATGTGATGACGCCCTTGCGCCCCACCGCGACGGCGGCGCCCGGAAACGCGTGGTTCTCGATGGCTTCCGTCAGCAGGGCTTCGATGCGCCCGAGGCGGGCGGCGCTCATGCCGATGGACTCGGGCGGCCCGATGCGTGGGCGCTGCTGCGCAATGCCGATCCCCACGCCGCGCCCACCGGGCGCCGGCAGCCGCCCGCCGATAGCCTGGAAGCCGAGCACGGCATCGGCGGCGGCGATTTGCGAAGCCGGGGAGGCGTCGAAACTGAGCAGGTAGGCGTCGGCGTCGCGGGCGATGGGCAGCACGCGGTCGCAGGCGGCTACGTACACCGTCGGCAGGCGGCGCTGCGCCGCCAGGGCCAGCGCCGAGTCGGCGGCGGAGCCCGCAGCCGAGGGCGCGCAGGGGTCCAGCACGACGAGGCGCCGCGCGCCCCGCAGGCTTTGCTCGAAGCGGCGGCGCTCGAAAGCAGCGCCTGCCGCCAGATGCGCCGCCGGCGCGTACGCCCGCCACCGCCCGACGAAGACCGCGCCTGTGGAATCGGGGCCGAGCGTGACGAGCAGCGTTGTGTCGCGCAGGCTCGTGAGCGGCAGCACGTCGCCGTGGTTGTGGAGGAGCGTTACGGCCTGGCGCGCAATCGTCTGGTCGAGCAGCGGCCGGAATCCTGCCCCTCGGAGCGGGGTAGGGCGGGCGGAGGCGCGGGCGCGCAACTCCTTGCGGCCCAAGGTCAGGCGCAGCGCCCGGTCGAGCGTTTCCACAGGGAGGGCGCCCCGCCGCGCGGCTCGCAGCAGCCCGGCGTGCAGCGCCCCGGCGCGCTCCGGCGCAAGCAGCAGCGGCCCCCCGGCGCGCACCGCCTCGACGGCCTCGCGCACCGCCTCGGCGCCGCCTACCGCCACGATGCGGACCGGCTCGCCGGGGGCCCAAGGTCCGGCGGGGCGCTCGGGGGCTTCCTGAAGCACCGCGTCGGCGCCGACGGCCAGCGCCAGGCGGCGCGCGGGCGCGCGCGCCGGGGGGGCGGCCCACGGCGCAAACCGTCGGGGCCCCGGCGGCGCGACTCCCGGCGCCAGCGCCGCGCTCACGGCCCCGGCGTGCAGCCCCGCCACGAGCGCGCGCGCCGCCCCGAGTCCCGGCGCCTCCCCCGAGGCGTCTGCGGCGACCAGGTCGGGCGTGTCGGCGTCGCCCGCCGCCAGGGCAAGCTGCGCGGCCGCGAGCAGCACGAAGTCGATGCCGCGAGCGCGCGCTTCCTCGGCCAGCACGCGTCCGGCGGCGAAGGCCAGGTCCTCCGAATGGGCGGCGGCCAGCTTCGTCGGATCGGGCAGCCCCAGGGCGCCGCCCGTCGAGGCCGCTTCGTAAATCGTCCAGACGGGCAAGCCGAGCGTATCGGCGGCCCCGAGCAAAGCCGCG
>CBDTTW010000192.1:0-5762 GCA_965363675.1 uncultured Rhodothermaceae bacterium | reverse complement strand
AGGCCGGAGCCGAGGATGATGAAAGCGGAGAAGGCGAGGGCGAGCGCCGCCACGGGGCGCGCCCAAGCGCGCAGCGGCGCGGCGCGTTGCAGCTTCAGCTCGGCCAGCGCGGAGGCGGCGTAGGGCACGAGCGTCATGAGCGTCGAGATGAGAATGATGGCCTCATACGCTCCGACCAGGCCGCGCGTGTAGTTCATCAGGATGAGCGCCGTGGCGATGAGCGACGAGGCTACGAGCGCCCGCGCCGGGGCGCCGCGGCGGTTCAGCGGGGCGAACCATTGCGGGAAAAGGCCGTCGAGGGCGGCCGCGCGCGGCACCTGCCCAGCCAGGAGCAGGATGGCGTTGAGCGTGCCGCCGATGGAGACGACCGCCCCGAAGGCAATGAGCAAGCCGCCCGCCTGCCCGAAGATCAGCCCCGCCGCGTCGGCGAACGGCGAGGCGGAGTTCGCCAGGCGCTCGGCCGGCACGAGGGCCATCACGCCGAGCGTGGCGACCATGTAGACGGCGGTGGCCGTGAGCGTGCCCGTCACGAGCGCGCGCGGGATGGTGCGCTCCGGCGTCACCACGTCTTCCGAGGGCACCGTGGCCGCCTCGACGCCGACGTAGGCCCACATGGTCAGCATGGCGATCTGCGCCAGCAGCAGCGGCAGGGCTACGCGCTCCGGGTTGAGGGGCGTGAGCGCACCGGCCACGTCGCCGAGGAAAAGCCCCGCCCCGGCTACGAGCAACAGGGGCAGCAGCTTGAGCACCGTGATCACCAGCCCGACGATGCCTGCCTCGCGCACGCCCAGGATGTTGACGCCGGTGAACAGCCAGATCAGCCCAAGTGTGCACGCGGCGCCCCAGAGCGGCTGCGCGTCGATGGCGGGCAGGAACGCCGAGAGATAGCCCGAGATGCCTACGGCAATGGCCGCGATGCTGCTTCCGAGCGAGAGCCAGTAGCCCCAGGCGATCAGGAAGCTCGTGAGGTCGCCGAAGGCGGCGCGGCAGTAGGCGTAGGGGCCGCCCGCGCTCACGACGCGCCGGGCCAGCAGGCCCAGCATGAGCGCCACGGCCAGCGTGCCGCCGCCCGAGATCAGCCAACCGGCCAGGCTCAGGCCGCCGTAGGGGGCCAGCACGGCCGGCAGCATGAACACGCCCGAGCCGATCATGGCTCCGACGACCAGGGCCCACGAGCGCCAAAAGCCCAGGCTGCGGGGACGTTCCGTTGTTTGCATGATCCGTAGCGTGACCGGCGGCGGAGCCTTTCGAGAAGCCGGTGCAAGATACGGCGCACACCCCGGCGCGGCGCTAAAAGAATATGCGCCCCTGCCCACGGCGTGACGAAACGGCTACGACCCGGCGGGGCCGGCTTAGGGTTGCAACACGCAGCGCGCGCGCCCGTAGCGAACGGGAAATCTGCCGGAGGTCTCCATGCTCACCCACACGCTTCGCCCCTTTGCGCTTGCGCTGCTGCTGACGCTCTCGCTGCTCAACGGCCTGCTCATGCGCTTTCTGGCGCCGGGGGCAGGGGGGGCGGCGGAGGCGGCATGGGCGCTTGCATTCGGGCTGCTCGGACTGGCGGCCCTACGTGCGTTTGGGCCGGGGCGGGCGCCGGCGGCCTGGCGTGCGTCCGCGCGCCGGTAGGGAGGGCGTGCGTTTGGGGACGGGTTTGCGTAATATAGCCCGCTCCTGCATCCTCCTCTGTTCGCCATGCGTCGCAAAGCGTCTCTGCTCCGGTTGGGCCTCACGGTGTTTCTGTTCGGCGCGCTGCTGAGCTATCTGGCCGTGAGCCGCGCCGGGGACCATGCGCACTGGAGCGCCTGGCTGCTCGGCGTGATGCCGGCGGCGGTGGGGGCGTGGCTGTTTTTCCGGGTGTACCGCATGAGCCGCCGCCCGCCGGGGCCTGCGCGGCCTCCCGCCGAGCGCGCGCCGCGCCGCCGGCGTTAGCGCGCCCGCACGCGGCCGCCCTCCGCAAGGTCGCTCGGAGGGTGCGCGATGACCTCGTCCTCGGGCTTCAGGCCGCCGGTGATCTCGGTCGTCAGGCCGGTCTGGTGGCCGATTTGCACCCGGCGCAGGCGCGCCGCGCCGTCCTCGACGGCAAAGACGCTCCAGCCGTCGTCCTGCCGGAACAAAGCCCCCGTTGGGATTTGCAGCACGCGCGGGCTTTGCCACACCACGAAGCGCGCCAGCACCCGGTAGCCCGAGCCGAGGCGCCCCCACTGGTCCACCGGCGAGGTGATCGCCGCCACGACGCCCACGCGCTGCTCCTCGACGCCGAGCGACGAGACGGTGGTGCGGCCCACCGGCTCGATGCGCTCGACGCGCGCGTCGAGCGGCGCGGAGCCGCCCCACTGGTCGATCTCGACAGGCGCGCCGGGGGCGATGCGCACGGCGTCCTGCGAGAGCACGTCCGCGCGCACCTGCAAGGCCCCGCCGACCGCGCCGATCTCGCGCAGCGCCTCGCCGGGCTGCGCCATGCCCTCGCTGCGCCGGCGCACGGCCAGCACACGGCCGGGCGCCGGCGCGCGCAGCGTCTCGACGACCCCGCCGCCGCCGGAGCCCTCGCCGAGGGCGGCGCGCGCAAGCTGCAACTGCGCGCGCGCCGCCGCAACGGCCTCGCGGGCGGCGGCGAGGCCCGCCGCCGCCTGCCGCTCGGCGGCCACCGCCGACTCGACCGATTGCCGCGTCGTGGAGTTCAGCTCCAGCAGGCGCTCGGCGCGGCCGCGCTCGGCGCGGGCGGCCTCGGCGGCGGCCTCGGCGGCGGCGGCCTGCTCTACGGCCTGGTTCAGCGTCGCCTGAGCCGCCCCGACGGCGGCGGTGTGCTGCGCGCGCGTGCGCGGGTCGAGCGCAGCGGCGCGCGGCGCCTCCAGAACCGCCACCGGCTGCCCGGCCTGCACCGAGTCGCCGACTTCGAGGGTGATGCGCCGCAGATAGCCGGGCGTCGCCGGCGAGAGGGTGTAGCGGTCGCGCACCTCGGTGACGCCCTCCTCCTCGATGACGACCTGCATCGGCCCGAGCGTCGGGCGGACCACTTCCACCTCGGTCGGGCGCGGCATGAAGCCGAGCGCCAGCATCACGACCAGGACCAGGGCGCCCAACCCGAAGAGCAGACGTTTGCGCGTAAAAAAGGAGGTCATGTTATTCACGGGTTTTCAGGACTTCGACAAGATCGAGCGCGTTCAGGCGGCGGCGCATCACCAGCCCCGAGAGCGCCGAGCACGCCAGCACCACGCAGGCGGCCAGGGCGAACGTGGGCGGCTCCAGGACGACGGGCAGGCGGTACAAATCGGTCTGGAGCGCCTCGACGAGCATCGCGGCAAGGCCCGCGCCGAGGGCGAAGCCTACGGGAATCGCCAGCAGCGTGAGCGCCCCCAACTCCCCCAGGAGCACATAGGCGATCTCGCCCCGTGTGAAGCCCAGCACGCGCAGGCTCGCCAGCTCGCGGGTGCGCTCGGCGAGCGAGATGCGCATGCTGTTGTAGATGACCCCGAAGGCGATGACGGCCGAGAAAAGCGTCAGGAAAAAGGTGAACGTCAGCATCGTCTGCGCCGACGACTGGCTGAAGGCGGCGATGGCGCGCTCCTGCGAGACGATGCCGGCCACGCGCGGGCGCCGCCGCAGCTCGGCCACGAGGCGGCGTTCGTAATCGGGGTGGATGCTCAGCAGCACGCCCGAGAGCGACTGCCCGTCGCCGGTGAGGCGGGTTGCGGCCTCCAGCGCCATGACGGCCGAGGAGCCCAGGAACTGCTCCGAGAGGCTGACTACGGGCACGCGCCGCCGCCGCCGGCTGCCCTCCAGGATTTCCACGTCGAGCGCGTCGCCGGGGCCTACGCCGAGCTGTTCGGCCAGGTGCGCGCTCAGCATCAGGCCCTCGGGCGGCGGGGGCGTCGGCTGAAGGTCGGCGTTGAGGATGCGGCGCAGAAACGCGTCCTGCGGGATGCCTTCGATGGCCGTGTCGCGGCGGCGCACGCCGGCGCGCAGGCGCACGGGCACGTTGCGGAACGGCTCGGCATGGAGCACCCCCGGCAGCGCCGCGATCTCGTAGAGGGCGGCCGTCGAGGTCGGCTCGGTGAACGTCACCGTGAGGTCCTCGCGCTGGGCAAACCCGTACTGCACGGCGATGATGTAGTTGAACGAATCGTTGAAGAACAACCCCATGATGAGAATCGCCACGGAGAAGGCGACCCCGACGACCGTGAGCAGGGCCTTGACCGGCTGCCGCTCGATGTGCCGCGCAATCATGCGGGTGGGCTGGTCGAGGCGCCGCCCGAGCCCGACGCGCTCGATCCAGGTGGGGCGGTACGTGGGCGGCGCCGCCGGGCGCATGGCCGCTGCCGGCGGAAGGT
Organism: uncultured Rhodothermaceae bacterium; assembly: GCA_965363675.1. Lineage (GTDB taxonomy): Bacteria > Bacteroidota > Rhodothermia > Rhodothermales > DASSAV01 > CBDTTW01. The sequence continues at coordinate 1,434 of CBDTTW010000192.1, read as the reverse complement.
GGACGGCCCGCCGGACGGCCTGGGCCACGCCCGCCAGCGCCGCCAGGGTCGTCAGGCCGGCAGCCGAGAGCACGACGGCCGGGCGCACCGCAAAGTCGAGGTAAGGGAAGCGGTAGTACGTCAGGTACAGCTCCGACATGGAGCGCCCGAACCACATGCCCGCCAGGCCGCCGGCCAGCGTCGCGGCGGCGGCGATGAGCAGCACCAGCTTGGCGTAGTGCAGCCCGATGGCTGCGTCGGCATAGCCGAACGCCTTGAGCACGGCGATCTGCTCGCGTTGGGTAGCGATCAGGCGGCTGACGGTCATGTGGAGCAGGAAGGCCGCCACAGCCAGCAGAATGCCCGGCAGGATCGTCGCGTTGACGCGGAGCTGCCCGAACTCCTCGGTGATGTAGAAGTGCGAGAGCTGATCCTTGCGCAAAATGGCCCCCTGGGCCCCGTAGGGCTTGAGCACGTCGTCCACGCCGGCCAGCACGCGCAGTGCGTCGGCGCCGGGCGCGAGCGAGAGCGCCGCGCTGTTGAAGGCGCCCTCCAGGTCGTAGGCGGCCGCCAGGGCATCGCGCGACATCCACACGACGCCGTAGCGCGCCGGGTCGGGGAACATGGAGCCGGGCTGAAGCTGGATCAGGTGCTCCGGCGAGACGCCCACACCCACTACGTCGAGCGTTTTCCGGCGGCCGTTCAGGATGCCCACGAGGCGGCTGCCGGGGCGCAGGCCGTGGGCTTCGGCGAAAATCTCGTTCAGCACTACTTCCGTTTCGGCAAACGGGCGCACGCTGCGGCCTTCCTGCACGACGAGCTTGTTCAGCGGCGGCGCGCTCGCGGCAGGCACCGAGATGATAAGGCCCGAGATAGGCTCCTCGAAGCCGGCGACTTCCAGGTTGACGGGCGCTTGCACGCGCGTGTAGACCTGGTTGACGCCGGGCAGCGCGCGCAGCGAGGCTTCCAGACGTTGCGGCGCGCGCTTGGCCGAGGCGAACACGTCCGCAAACGCCGCGTCGGCGTAGTAGCGCCTGAGCGTGCGTTCGAGCGAGTCCATCGTGGATTGAAACGTGATGAAGGCGGCCACGGCCGAGAAGATCACGAAGAAAATGGCGAGCGCCTGGCCGCGCATTTCCTTCAGGTCCCGAAGCACTTTGCGGTCGATGGCCTTCATGCGTCACCACACCAGTTCGGCGGCCGGGCGCGGGCGCGCGTTCTCCACGACCTCGGAGATGCGCCCGTCCGAGAGGTGGATGATGCGCCGGGCGATCTCGGCCTGGGCGGCGTTGTGCGTAATGACGACCGTGGCGGCGCCCAGCTCGCGGTTGACGCGCTCGATGGCGTCGAGGACGACGACGCCCGTTTTGGAGTCGAGCGCGCCGGTAGGCTCGTCGCAAAGGAGCACGGCGGGGCGCTTGGCGATGGCGCGCGCGATGGCGACGCGCTGCTGCT
>CBDTTW010000191.1:0-5771 GCA_965363675.1 uncultured Rhodothermaceae bacterium | reverse complement strand
CGTGGATCACCGTCGAGTGGTCGCGCCCGCCGAAGTGCAGCCCGATCGTCTTGAGCGAGTGCTGCGTGAGCTGTTTGCTGAAGTACATGGCGACCTGGCGGGCCTGCACCACCTCGCGCTTGCGGGTTTTGTCCCGCACCTGGTTTTCGGAGATGTTGAAGTACTCGCAGGTGGCTCGCTGGATGTCCTCGATGCTCAGGTTGACGCGCACGTCCTTGAGCAAGTCGCGCAGCACCTCCTTGGCGAGCATCAGGTCGATCTCGCGCTTGTAAAGCGTGGCCTGGGCGAGCAGGCGGATCATGGCGCCTTCGAGTTCGCGGATGTTGCTCTTGACGTTGTGCGCCACGAAGTCGATCACGTCGGGGGGCATCTCGATGCCGTCGTCCTCGGCCTTGCGCTGCAAGATGGCGATGCGCGTCTCCAGCTCGGGCGGCTGCACGTCGGCCGAGAGGCCCCACTGGAAGCGCGAGAGCAGCCGCTCCTCGATGCCCTGGATCTCGCGCGGCGGCCGGTCGGCCGAGAGCACGATCTGCTTGCCCGACTGGTGGAGCGCGTTGAAGATGTGGAAGAACTCCTCCTGCGTTTTCTCCTTGCCGCTGAAAAACTGGATGTCGTCCACGATGATCAGGTCGATCTGGCGGTAGTACATCGAAAAGTCGCTCACGCGGTTGTGCTGGATCGACTGCACGAAGTCGTTCGTGAAGCGCTCGCTCGAGACGTAGAGCACCGAGCCGACCTTGTTGTACATCCGGGCGTAGTTGCCGATGGCCTGGATGAGGTGGGTCTTGCCCAGCCCTACGCCGCCGTAGATCAGGAACGGGTTGAAGCTGGTGGCCCCCGGTTGCTCGGCGATAGCCAGCGAGGCGCTCCGCGCGAGGCGGTTGCAGTCGCCCTCGATGTGGCGCTCGAAGGTGTACGACGGGTTGAGCAGGCTTTCGGCGCGGACCGGCGGCGCCGGGCGGCTCTCGGCGGGGGGGCGGGCCTCGGCGGGGGGCCGGTCGGGCGCGTGGGCGGCGCGCTCCGGGCGCGGCTCGGCCGCCGGCCGCTCGGCGGGGCGCTCCTCGTCGGCGAACGGCCGCAGCATGCCGGCGGGCGTAGGCGCCGGCTCGGCGCGGCGCGCCGGCATCGGCGGGGCGGTCCGCTCCACCGCGATGTCGTAGTAAAGCCGCCCCTGCGGCCCGAGCACCTTCGTGATGGTGCGGCGCAGCAGGCTGAAGTAGTGTTCCTCCAGCCACTCGAAGTAGAACCGGCTCGGAAGCTGCACGGTCAGCCGCGTCTGCTCGTCGTCCTGCTCCAGCTTGAGCACGCGCAGCGGCTCAAACCAGGTTTTGTAGCTCTGGCGCGGGATGCTGTCCCGAATGAGATCGAGACACTGCTTCCATGCTTCTTGTGCGGACTGTTCCATGCGTGTGCGGCGCCGTCGCGGTTTCTGCGCGGCTGCCGGAGGGCCGGGCGGCAGAGACAAATAAAGCCTCAACCCTGAAATCGAGGCTTGTGGCAAGCGTAGAGGCGCCGGGATGCCGGGCGGCGCGCCGTTGCCCTGGTGATGAATATGGTAACGTGCCGCCGGTATAACATCAAGCGGCGCCACGGCCCCGAACGCAAATTATAATCGTGGATTTTAGCCGAAGGCGTTTTCGCAGGGGCGCCGCCCGTACGGCGCGCGTATTGCATCCGGCGGCGACTTTCGTATTTTAACCATTCTGACGTTTAGGTAAATGCGGACTTGCGCAAGTCCGCGCCGCCGCGCCGTATGCTGAGCATCAAGATCACACCGCTGGGCTTGGGGGTGCACACCTTCGAGCTGCACCCCACGGCCGAGGACCTCGGGCTTGACCCCGAGCGGTTCTCCGAGGCCGAGGTGCGCCTGCGCCTGGAGCGCAGCACGGACCGCATCCTCGTCCGCTTCGACGCCTCGGCGCTGGCGCGGCTCGAATGCGACCGCACGCTGGCCCTGTTCGACCAGCGCCTCGAAGGCTCCTACACGGTGCTGTTTGCGCCGCCCGAGCACCTGCGCGCCGCCGAAAGCGCGCACGACGACGTGCGCCCGCTGCTGCCGGCCGATCAGGAGATCGACCTGACCGAGCCGGTGCGCGACACGCTGCTGCTGGCCGTGCCGGCGCGCTGCATCGCTCCGGGCGCCGAGGCGGCCGAGCTGCCGCTGCGCTTCGGCTCGGAGGCCGAAGGGCAGGAGCGCCTCGATCCCCGCTGGGAGAAACTGCGCACCCTGCGCGAACCGGGCCCAGACCCTGGCCCCTAGAACGGAACCCGAAGGCGCTTCGCGCCTGTTTTCCTATTTCATGACCCTACGCATCCCGAGCCGAACCCATGCCTAACCCTAAAAAGAAATTCTCCAAGTCGCGGACGGCCATGCGCCGCTCGCAGTACCTCAACAGCGCCCAGCAGCCCCAGCTTGTCGAGTGCCCCAACTGCGGCAATGCCCAGCAGATGCACCACGCCTGCCCCAACTGCGGCCACTACCGCGGCCGCAAAATGATCGAGACCAAGGAGAGCGTCTGACGCCGCCTCTGCTCCCCGGGTAGAAGCGACGCGCCGCCCCGGCTTGGCCCGCCTGCGAACCAAAGCAGGCGCCGAGCCGGGGCGCGATGATTTTTTGCGGCGGCGCAATCCAAAAATTTCGTAACATAGCCGCCTACTGACCCAATCTGCGGTTCTTCCGGCCTTCGGCGGACAAGGCATATCCAACCTATGGCGATACGAGTTGCGGTAGATGCGATGGGGGGAGACCACGCCCCCGGTGTTGTGGTGGAGGGCGCCGTGCGCGCCGCCGCCGCCTCGGGTGGACGCATCCACACGCTGCTCGTCGGGGACGAAGCCGCCGTGCGCGCCGAGCTGGCCCGCCTCGGCGCCGAAGACCGCCCCGACTGCGCCGTGCTGCACGCCCCCGAGGTCATCTCGATGGCCGAGGCGCCCGCCACGGCCGTCAAGCAAAAGCAGCGCTCGTCCATACACCTCGGGCTGGGCGCGCACCAGCGCGGCCTGGCCGATGCGTTCATCAGCGCCGGCAACACGGGCGCCGTCATGGCGGCCTCGCTTTTCATCCTCGGCCGCCTCGAAAACGTGAGCCGCCCGGCGGTGCTGGGGTTCTTCCCCACCACCCGGAGCTACTGCATCGCGCTCGACGTAGGCGCCAATATGGACTGCAAGCCCGAGCACTTGGTGCGGTTTGCGCAGATGGGGGCCGTCTACGCCCGCACCATCATGCGCCGCCCCGAGCCCACGGTGGCCCTGCTCAACGTCGGCGAAGAACCCGGAAAAGGCTCCGAGTCGGTCAAAGCCGCCTATGAACTGCTCGAAAGCCTGGACGGCGTTCAATTCGTCGGCAACATCGAAGGGCGTGACGTGTTACACCACGGCGCCGATGTGGTTGTGTGCGACGGGTTTGTAGGAAACGCCCTGCTCAAGTTTGGAGAAAGCATCGCCACCGCGCTGCACCAGATGCTCGAACGCGCCTTCGAGGGCGGCGAGCTTCCGGAAGACCAGCGCAGCGCGCTGCTCGGCGCGGCCGGAAGCGTACACAAACGATTCGACTATGAGGAGTACGGCGGGGCTCCGCTGCTCGGAGTCAATGGAAACGTGCTGATCGGACATGGCGGATCCTCGGCGCGCGCCATCGAGCGCCTGGTTACGGCCGCCGCCGACCTGGTGGAGCAAAACGTCTCGGGCGGCATCGCCGAGCTGATCAACCGCTAGGCTGCGGCCCTCGTTCTTACCATTCAACTGCAACCTCCATGATACGTGCTGCCATCACCTCGGTCGGGCGCTTTCTTCCCGAAGATCGCCTGACGAACGCCGACCTGGAGCGCCTGGTAGAAACCAGCGACGAATGGGTGCTCACGCGCACCGGCATCCGCGAGCGCCGCATCCTCTGGGACCCCGACAAGGCGACCTCGTTCATGGCGGCCGAGGCGGCCCGCGAAGCGCTCGAAAAGCGCGGCATGGACCCGATGGACATCGAGGTCGTCATCGTGGCGACCATCACCCCGGACATGCTCTTCCCCTCGACGGCGTGCCTCGTCGCCGAGGCCATCGGGGCCAAGAACGCCTGGGGCTTCGACCTCTCGGCGGCGTGCAGCGGCTTCCTGTTCGCCCTCACGACGGGCGCCCACTTCATCGAAAGCGGCCGTCATAGCCGCGTGCTCGTCATCGGCGCCGACAAGATGAGCACCGTCATCGACTACACCGACCGCAACACCTGCGTCCTCTTCGGCGACGCCGCCGGCGCGGTCATCCTGGAGGCCAACACCGAGGGCTACGGCGTCATCGACTCGGTCAAGCACGTCGATGCCTCCAACTGGGAGCTTTTGTGCATGCGCGGCGGCGGCAGCCTGCACCCGCCCACGCACGAGACCATCGAGCGCAAGATGCACTACCTCCAACAGGACGGCCGCCACGTGTTCAAGTACGCCGTGGAAGGCATGGCCGGGGTGGCCGCCGAGATCATGGAGCGCAACGAGATGACCGCCGACGACATCCGGTACCTCGTGCCGCACCAGGCCAATTTGCGCATCATCGACGCGACCGCCCGCCGCATGGGCATCTCGACGGACAAGGTGATGCTCAACATCGAGCGCTACGGCAACACCACGGCGGCCACCATCCCGCTTTGCCTCTACGACTGGGAGCGCGAGCTGCGCCAGGGCGACAACCTGGTGCTGGCCGCCTTCGGCGCCGGCTTCACCTGGGGCGCCGCCTACGTCAAGTGGGGCTACGACGGCTCGCTCAGCCAGCGCGTCGAGCGCGACGAAGAAATGGTCACGCTGGAGCAGATGTTCCGGCGCTAAAGCCCTCCGCTTCCGTTCTCCTTTCGCACGTTCATGAAGACAGCGTTTCTGTTCCCCGGCCAGGGGGCGCAGCACCCCGGCATGGGCCGCGACCTGGCCGCAGCCTACCCCGAGATCCGCCGCCTTTTCGACGAAGCCGATGACCGGCTCGGCTTCAACCTGAGCGGCGTCATGTCCGGCGAGGGCCTGCCCGAGGCCGAGGCCGCCGAGGCCCTGCGCCAGACCGAGGTGACGCAGCCGGCCCTGTACCTGCACAGCCTGGCCGCCATGAAGGCGCTCGAAGAAACCGGCCTGCGCGCCCATATGGCCGCCGGCCACAGCCTCGGCGAGTATAGCGCCCTGGCCGCCGCCGGAGCGCTCAGCTTCGCCGAGGGCTTGCGCCTGGTGCGCCTGCGCGGCCTGGAGATGGCGGAGGCCGGCAAGCGCCGCCCCGGCGCCATGGCCGCCGTGCTCGGCCTGGACGACGCGCCGCTGCAAACCCTGTGCGAGGAAGCCTCGGCGGCCTCGGGCGGCGTCGTCGTGCCGGCCAACTACAACGCGCCCGGCCAGATCGTGATCTCGGGCGACGAGGCGGGCGTCGAGCGCGGCATGGCGCTCTGCAAGGAGGCCGGCGCGAAGCGCGCGATGGCGCTCGCCGTGAGCGGCGCCTTCCACTCGCCGCTCATGCAGCCGGCGGTCGCGGGCCTGGGCGCGGCGCTCGAGGGCGCGGCGATGACCGATCCGGCGTTCCCGGTGGTGGCGAACGTGGATGCGAGCGCGGTGCGCACGGCGGCCGACGCGCGCCGGCTGCTGCTCGCGCAGCTCACGAGCCCCGTGCGCTGGATCGCCGTGGGCGAGGCGCTCGCCGCCGCGCACCCGGATGCGCTGTTCGTGGAGATGGGGCCGGGCACCGTGCTCGCGGGGCTCGTGAAGAAGATCGCGCCGCAGGTGCAGACGGCACCGTGCGGCACCGTCGCCGACGTCGAC
>CBDTTW010000190.1:0-5782 GCA_965363675.1 uncultured Rhodothermaceae bacterium | reverse complement strand
GGCGAGGGCAAGCTGCGGCGGGACGCGCCGCTCTCGGAGCTGCTGCCGGAGCCGGCCTACCCCGCCGCCGCCCGCGTCACGCTGCACCAACTGCTCACGCATACTTCCGGCATCCCGAGCTATACCGACCGGCCGGACTTTCCGGAGTTCGTCGGGCGCGACCACACGCTCCGCGAAATCCTGGAAGGCATCGCCCGCGAGGACCTCGCCTTCGCGCCCGGATCGCGGTGGGCCTACAACAATTCGGGCTATTTGCTCGCCGCGGCCATCGCCGAGCGCGCCGGCGGCAAGGACCTGGCCGCGCTCATGCAGGAGCGCTTGTTCGGCCCGGCCGGCATGACGACGGCTGCGCTCTACGGCGGCTCGACGGCGGGCGCCGGAGCAGGCATCGCCGCCGGCCACCTGCTCGCCGGCGCCTTCGCGGCTCCCACACCGCAGCCGGGATGTGGTGCTCGTAGGCGCCCGCCCCGGCATGGGTCATGTCGAACGCGCACGGCGCCGGGGCCATCCTGGCGCGCCCCCGCGACCTCGTCGCCTGGGACGCCGCGCTCCGCGACGGGCGCATCCTGCCGCCCGATCTGCGGCGCCTCATGGAGACCCCGCACGTCCCTGTCGGCGGGGCTGATTTCTACGGCTATGGCGTTTTCGTGGACACGGTGCGCACCGCCGCAGGCCCCCGCGTGCGCATCTCGCACGGCGGCGGGCTGAGCGGCTTCCTGACGGCCTTCGACCGCTACCCGGCGGAAGGCTACGTCGTCGTGGTGACGGACAACGGAAACCTCGCGCCCGCCCCGCTCGCGCGCAGCATCGGGGCGCTGCTGCTCGGCGAGACGCCGCCGATGCCGACCCGCACCGCGCTCATGCCGGTAAGCCAGGCCCTCGCGGCCGGCGGCGCCGAGGCGGCCATCGCGCGCTTCCGCGCCCTGCACGAGCGCCCCCCGGAGGGCATGATCGTCGGGCACGACGACCTCAACCAGCTCGGCTACGCCCTGCTCCGGCAGCAGCGCACCGCCGACGCCGTGGCGCTGTTCCGGGCCAACGTGGAGGCGTTCCCCGGCGAGGCCAACCCCTACGACAGCCTCGGCGAGGCGTTGCTGGCCGCCCGCGACACGGCGGGCGCCGCCGAGAACTACCTGAAGGCGTACGCCATGAACCCGGCCAACCAAAACGCGCGCGCCGTGCTCGAACGCATCGGCGCGCTGCCGCCTTCCACCGACGCCGTGCTCTCCCCCGCCCAGCTCGACGCCGTGACGGGCAGCTATGCCCTCGCGCCGGGCTTCGTGCTGCGCATCTGGCGCGAGGGCGACGGGCTGAAGTTGCAGGCCACCGGCCAGCCCGCCGTGGACCTGTACCCGCGCAGCCCCACCGAGTTTTACCTGAAAATCGTCCCCGCCTCGATCACGTTCGAGCAGACCGACGGGCGGACGACCGGACTCGTGCTGCACCAGAACGGCATGAACCTGCCCGGCCCCCGGCAGCCCTAGCCCGGCGGCTGCAACCTGCGCCGGGTCGCAGCGTTTCAGGAGGCCCACTGTTCTTATTTTGTTCGCCTTAGCTCTCTTTTATCTTTATCCTCCGCCCCATGCGCACCGCCGCTTTTCTGCTGATCGCCGCCTTCGCCCTGCCGCTCGCCGGGCGCGCCCAGGACGCCCCGCAGCCCGCCCGTACGGTTCACGGGCAGCCCAGCCTGCCGCACTGGTATGACCCCTCGCGCGACCCCGCCGTGGACTTGCAGGCGGCCGTCGCCCTGGCCCAGCGTTCGGGCAAGCGCATTTTGCTCGAAGTCGGCGGCGACTGGTGCTCGTGGTGCCACGCGCTCGAAAAGTACATCAAGGCCACCCCCGCCGTCGCGGAGCCGCTGGACGCGGCCTTCGTAGTGCTGAAGGTGAACTACAGCGAGGACAACAAGAACGAGGCGTTTCTGGCGGCCTACCCCGAGGTCCCCGGCTACCCGCACCTCTTCGTGCTCGACACGGACGGCGCGTTCCTGCATTCGCAGGGCACCGGCGACCTCGAAGAAGGCAAGTCGTACAGCGAGGCTGCGCTGCGGAAGTTCATCGCTGAGTGGGCGCCGCCCAAAAGCGCGCAGTAGCGCCCGGCGAAAAAATCGCGCAGCCGCCGCGCCCGCCCCGGCATGTGGTATCTTGGGAGCAACGTAACCGGTTACTCCTGCCATGTCTCTTTCCCGCCGCTCGTTCCTTCAGGGCGCCGCCGCCGGCGCGGCCGCTCTGGCCTGTGCTCCGGGCCTGCTGAAAGCCCAGCCCCGCCTTGCGCCCGTGCGCACCATCACGACGGGGCCGGAGCATCACTGGTTCGGCTACTACGACAAGCTCCAGTTCGACCCTACGGGCCGCTACGTGCTCGGCGCGAGCGTCAACTTCGAGCACCGCACGCCCACCGCCGCCGACGCCCTCCAGATCGGCATGGTCAACACGCAACACGGCGACGCCTGGACGACGCTCGGCGAGAGCCGCGCGTGGGGCTGGCAGCAGGGCTGCATGCTCCAGTGGCGCCCCGGCTCCGACCGCGAAATCATCTGGAACGACCGCGAGGACGGCCGCTTCGTCAGCCGCATCCTCGATGTGCACACCGGCGCGCGCCGCACCCTGCCCCGCCCCATCTACGCCCTCAGCCCGGACGGCCGCTTCGCCGTTGGGACGGACTTTGCGCGGCTGCAAAACATGCGCCCCGGCTACGGCTACCAGGGCGTCGAGGACCCCACGCTCGGCGTGCACGCGCCCAAGGACGTGGGCCTCTACCGGATGGACCTGACCACGGGCGACGTGCGCGAGATCCTTAGCATCGCGGACATGGCGGCCATCCCGCACGAGGGCCGTGTGCTCTCGGACATGCACCACTGGTTCAACCACCTGCTCGTCAGCCCGGACAGCCGCCGCTTCATCTTCCTGCACCGCTGGCGCAAAGCCCCCGCCGCGCAGGATACCGGCGGCTTCTACACGCGCATGTTCACCGTCGGCATCGACGGCGGCGATTTGCACTTGCTCGACCCCTCAGGCTACACGTCGCACTTCATCTGGCGCGACCCCGAGCACATCGCCGCCTGGACGCGCCCCAAGGGCAGCCCCGACGGCTTCTACCTTTACCGCGACCGCACCGACCAGGTCGAGCCGCTCGGCGAAGGCATCATGACGGCCAACGGCCACAACACCTACCTGCCGATTCCCGGCGCCGAGTGGGTGCTGAACGACACCTACCCCCAGGGCAAGGGAGAGTACCGACGCCAGGAGCTGTACCTGTACCACACGCCCACCCGCCGCAAAGTCGTGCTCGGGTATTTCGCCGCGCCGCCGCCCTACGCCGGCGAGTGGCGCTGCGATTTGCACCCCCGCTCCAGCCCGGACGGCCGCACGGTCTGCGTCGATGCGCCGCACAACGGCCTCGGGCGCCAGATGCACCTCGTGGACATCAGCGGCATCGTCGGCTAGAGGGTGGGCTACGGCCGCGTGCGGGCGGCGCCCCGGATGCGCTCCAGAAGGGCGCGCAGCTCCTGCACGCGCTCGGGATGCTCCTCAGCCAGGTTGCGCCGCTCGCCGGGGTCGTCGCGCAGGTTGTAGATCTGCGGCGCCGGGTCGCCGCCCGTCTCGGTGTTGGTCGTCGTTTGCACGGCCGCCGTCTTGCTCGGGAGGATGTACTTCCAGTCGCCGCGCTCGATCATGAACGAGGCGCCGTGCCCCACGAGCCATTCGCGGCCCTGCCCCGAGCGCCCCGTGAGCGCCGCGAGCAGGTCGAAGCTGTCGGGGGCGGCCTCCGGTTCGAGCCGCGCGCCGGTGAGCGCCGCCAGCGAGGCGTACAGATCGACGTGCGAAAGCAGCGCCTCCGAGACGCCCGGCGACACCCGGGCCGGCCAGCGCACCAGGAAAGGCACGCGCGTGCCGCCCTCGAAGGCGCTGTACTTACCGCCCCGCAGCGGCCCCGCCGGTCGGTGCGCGCCCAGCTTCTCCACGGCCTCGTCGCGGTAGCCGTCGTCCACGACGGGCCCGTTGTCGCTGGAGAGGATCACCAGGGTGTTCTCGGCCAGCCCCAGGCGGTCGAGCGCCTCCAGGATCGCCCCCACGGTCGCATCGAACTGCATCAGGGCGTCGCCGCGCGCGCCCATGCCGCTTTTGCCCTGGAAACGCGGGTGCGGCATCCGGGGCACATGGATGTCGTGCGTGGCGAAGTAAAGAAAAAACGGCTCGGAGCGGCGGCGCGCGATGAAGTCTACGGCCCGCGCCGCCAGCGTGTCGGCCATGTCCTCATCGACCCAGCGGGCCGCCTTGCCGCCGCTGAGGTAGCCGATGCGGCTGACGCCGTTGACGATGGTCATGTCGTGGCCGTGGCTGGGGTGCAGCTTGAGCAGTTCCGGGTGTTCGCGGCCGGTCGGCTCGTCGCCGATGGGGTCGCCGAAGCTGACCCGGATGGGGTCGGCGGGGTCGAGCCGGACGATGCGGTGGTTCTCCAGGTAGACGGTGGGCACGCGGTCGCCGGTGGCAGGCACGAGGAACGCCTCGTCGAAGCCGATTTCGAGCGGCCCCGGCGCGATGACGCCGTTCCAGTTCGGCCCGTCCTCCGGCGTCCCCAGCCCCAGGTGCCACTTCCCCACGGCCCCCGTGGCGTAGCCCTGCGCGCGCAGCATGGCCGGCAGCGTCGGCCGCCCCGGCGCGATGATGAGCGCCGCGTCGCCCGGCAAAATGCCGGTGCCCGGCTTGCGCCACGCGTACTCGCCCGTCAAGAGGGCGTAGCGCGAGGGCGTGCAGGTCGCCGACGGCGCGTGGGCGTGCGTGAAGCGCAGCCCCTGCTGCGCCAGCCGGTCTACGGCGGGCGTGAGGGCGTGCGCGGCCCCATAGCTGCCCAGGTCGCCGTAGCCGATGTCGTCGGCGTAGATGAGCACGATGTTGGGCCGCTGCGGCTGCGCCGCCGCGACAAGGGGCGTGAGCAGCGCCAGCGCTAAAACTATGCGGTAGACCATAACCTTTGGGGGATGCGTCCGTAGCGCCAAGTAACGCCGCCGCCGCCGCAGAGTCAAGCAGGCGGCTTTCCTGCGCCCGCCGAATCCGGCGTGGAGGCCGGTTGACTTTTCGGGCGGCGGCGTCTAAACTGCCGAGGGGGCGCCGGTATCAGCCTCTCCGCATCGGCCTCCGGGTCCGCTGCTTTCGGTTTTGCCGTTTTGCACGCCATGCGCCTCGCTGCGTTTGCCCTTGCCCTGATTCTGCTCGCGCCGGCGACCGGCCGGGCGCAGGCGCCGCTTCCGCTCTCGGCCGAGGAGGCCGTCGCGCGCGCGCTCGAGGCCAGCGCCTCGGTGGCCGCCGCCGCCGCGCGCACGTCCGTGCAGGAGGCCGCGCTGCGCCGCGCCCGCGCCGAGCGCCGCCCGGCATTTGAGACCTACGCCGCCTATACGCGCCTGAGCGGCAACATCCCTCAGATCGACTTCGAGATTCCACCGATCCCCGGCGTGGATACGCAGGCGTTCACGCTCGCGCCGGTCGAGCTGAACCGCTACCATCTGCAACTGAGCGCCGACCAGCCGCTTTACAACGGCGGGCGTACGGCCGCCGCCATCCGGAGCGCCCGCTTCCGCGCCGACGCCGCCCGGCAGGACCGGCAGGCCGCCGAGGCCGACGTGGCCTTCGAGACGCGCCAGGCCTACTGGCGGCTCTACGAAGCCCGCGCCGTCCTGCAGGCGCTGGAGTCAGCGCTGGCCTACGTCGAGGCGCACCTGGCCGACGCGCAAAACCGGCTCTCGGTCGGGGCGGCCATGCCGAGCGACGTGCTCGCCGCCCGC
>CBDTTW010000189.1:0-5902 GCA_965363675.1 uncultured Rhodothermaceae bacterium | reverse complement strand
GCGACCTGGCGAGCTACCTGACCACCATCCCCGGCATCGTCTCCTCGGGCGACCGCGGCGGACAGCTTTTCGTGCGCGGCGGCGAGCCCTCGCAAAACCTCGTCCAGATCGACGGCATCACGCTCTACCAGCCGTTCCACCTGCTCGGCTTTTACTCGTCGGTGCCCACCGAAGTGCTCAGCCGCGCCGACGTGTACGCCGGAGGCTTCGGCAGCCGCTTCGGCGAGCGCACCTCCTCGGTGATCGACATCTGGACGCGCAACGGCAACAACCAGCGCTTCGCGGCCGACTTTACGGCCTCGCCCTTTGTCAGCTCGACCACGCTCGAAGGCCCCATCCTCAAGGGACGCGCCTCGTTCCTGGCAAGCGCCCGCCAGTCGCTCATCCGGGGCGGCATCGAGCAAATCGTCGGGCGCGACTTGCCGTTCACTTTCGGAGACTTCCTGCTCAAGTCCAACGTGCGCACGAGCGAAAGCGGGCGCCTCTCGCTGACGGGCCTCTACAGCTACGACAAAGGCATCCTCGCCGAGGAGACGTACTCGCGCCCGGCCGAGGAGCTGCGCTTCTCGAACACCGCCGTTGGAGCGCGCTATGTCTTCATCCCGCGCGCGCTCAACACGGCCGCCGAGGCGCACCTCTCCTACTCGCGGCTCGACACCGACCAGGGCGACCCCGCCGACCCCTCGCGGCGGTCCGAGATCGAAAGCCTCAAGTTCGCCCTCGAAGCCACCGTCTACGGCGACCGCACCGACGTGGACGCCGGCATGGTCATCCAATTCATGCGCCTCGAAAGCCTGCTCAGCGGCTGGTACCAGAACCTCGACGCAAGCCGCGCCGGCCTGAACTCGTTCGCGCTCTACGCCGACCCGCGCATCCACACCGGCTGGGGCCTCATGATCCGGCCGAGCGTGCGCATGCAGTTTTATAACATCAGCATCAACCCCTCCATCGAACCGCGCATCCGGCTCGTCTTCGAGCACGGACGCCACGAGATGAGCGCGGCCGTGGGCCTCTACAAGCAGGAACTTGTGGGGCTGACCGACCGCCGCGACGCCGCCAGCGTCTTTACGGCCTGGGCCAACGTGCCCGGCCGCTACGACAAGCTCCGCGACCTGCCGCGCGATAATGAGATCACGAACGAGGTGCTGCGCAACCATATTCAGCAGGCGCGCCACGCCCTCGCCGGCTACCGCTTCAGCCCCCGCCCCTGGATGGACGTGGCCGTCGAGGGCTACTACAAGCAGCTCAAAAACCTGTTTATCTCCGAGTGGACGGCCTTCCCGCGCTTCACGACGCGCCTGCAGAAGGCCGACGGCCAGAGCTACGGGGCCGAGGCGCGCCTGGAAATGCGCGGCGAACGCCTCTACGGCCTGGCGACCTACGGCTTCTCCTCGACGCGCTACGAAGCGCGCCAGCAGTCGCTGCTGCTCTGGTACGGCGCCGACCGCCTGCGCTTCCGGCCGCCGCACGACCGCCGCCACCAGGTAAACTTGCTGGGCAACCTCGATCTCGGCGGCTTCGACCTGAGCGCGCGCTGGGAACTGGGCTCCGGGCTGCCTTTTACCCGCCCCATCGGCTTCGACGGCTTCATCCTCATGGACGACGTGCTCGACCCGGACGCCCTCAAGTCCAGCCGGCGCGTGCTCTACGAGGCGCCCTACCGGGGGGTGCTGCCGGCCTACCACCGCCTGGACTTCTCGCTCGCGCGCAGCTTCCGGCTCCAAAACGCCGACGTGACCGTGCAGGGCAGCGTCATCAACGCCTACAACCGCGCCAACATCTTCTACATCGACGCCTTCACCTACGAGCGCGTCGATCAGCTTCCGCTCATCCCGTCGCTCGCCCTGAAGGTGGCCCTATGAAACGACTGCTGCCGGGCCTGTGCCTTGCGTGCCTGCTGCTCGCCGGGTGCTCCGAAACGGTCTCCGAAGCGCCCCCGAGCGAGAAGCCGTTTACGCTCTACGGCACGCTCAACCCGATGGCCGATACCCAGTGGGTGTTCGTCTACCCCGTGGACCGCCGACTCCAGCAGCCCAGCAAAGCCCCCCTCGACGCCGCCGTCACGACGACGGAGGCGGCCACCGGAGCGCAGCAAACCTGGACCGAGCGCACCTACCAGGACTGGCGCGGCGACATCGTACACGGCTACTGGGCGGCCTTCCGGCCGCGCTTCGACGCCGAGTACAGCCTGAGCGTTCGCCGCAGCGACGGCGCCGAAAGCGCCTCGCGCACGCGCATCCCGCCGTTCGCCTCCATCGCCACGGAGCCCATCGTGCCGGGCGTGTACTCCATCTGGGCGCCGGTGGTCATCAGCACCAAGGCCAACTACCTGCTCAAGGTCGAGGTCACCTACGACATCACGACGCAGCTTCCGGGCGAGCGTCCCGTGCGCTCGCGCTTTACGCTCCTCTACCGCGACCAGGCGCGCACCGCCGCCGGCTGGCGCATTCCCATCGACCTCGGCCGCGACCGCTATTACATCCAGATCGCCTTCACCGACGAGAACTACCCGCTCGACGTAACCCTGCACGACCTCGAACTGCGCGCCGTCGTGGCAAACGAGGAGTGGAATCCGCCCGGCGGCGTCTTCGACCACGAGGTGCTCGTCGATCCGACGATCATGACGAACGTGCGCAACGGGTATGGCTTCTTCTCGGCAGGCTTTCCGCTTCAGGTCAACTGGCTGCCTGAGCCCGACGTGCTCGCGGCGGCGGGTTTCCTCAGCCCCCCGGCCCCGTGACAGCTTAGACCCCCAAAGCAGGGACAAGCATATAAATACATGAGCTAAGTTATTATTTTTGTTACGCTTGCGGAACAATACGGTTACAAACCCGTTTCATTATTGTAACCAAACCGCAACGCCCCGCATGAACAAGACGACCCTACACAAAACGATTACTGCTGCCCTTCCGCGCCCCCGTGACCGGCGCGCCTTGGGTCTGATCGCGCTGATGCTCCTGGCCGGCATGGCCGTCTTCTTCCAGAGCCGCCGCGCCCCGGCCGTGCTCGCCGGCGCCGCCGTCGGACCGCGGGCTCTCGAAGAAGTCACCGTCGAGGCCACGCGCCGCCCGGTCTACGTGCCCACCGAGGAAGACGTGCTCTGGCTGGCGCGCGGCATCTACTCCGAGACCAAGCAGCCGCACGAGCAGGAACTGGTGGCCTGGGTCATCCGCAACCGCGTCGAGACCGAGTACCGGGGCCGGGGCAACTACCACGACGTGGTGCTCGACCCGCAGCAGTTCAGCGCCTTCAACAGCGACTCGCCCGTGCGGGGCTTCTACATGAGCCTGCGTCCGCAGGACAGTTCGGCCGGGTGGAAGGCGGCCGTCGGGATCGCGCGGCGCGTGGCCTGGGCCGACACGACGGTGCGGCCGTTCGACGGCAAGACGCGTCATTTTTACAGCGAGCAGTCGATGGTGGGGGCGCGGCGTCCGGCCTGGGCGGTGAACAAGATGCCGGTGAAGCTGCCGCAGGTCGAGGAGAAGCGTTTCAGGTTCTACGCCGACGTGAACTAGCCCTACCTGCCCGCATGCCGGCGCGCGGCGCCTGCCCTGACCCGGCAGGCGCTTTTTGCATTTGCCCGTTGCGCCGCCGCCGGGGCCGGCGTGTCCGCAGGCGCCCGGCCCCCTTGAGGCCGCCGCTATATTGCCGCGCACCGACTTAATAACCACCGAAAAAAGCCGATACGATGCAAAACGGCAAGGCCAAGGCGCAAATGTATGCCTGGCGCCCCCTCCCGTGGGGATTCTATGTGAAGGTATAGGACTGTTTCTTAAGGCTCTTCTATATTCATGCACATTCTCCGAGACGCCCCCAAGCTCCAGCCGGCCATGACAACCCACGGCGTGCGCCCCTCCCCTCCAAGAAGCACGGCTATGGCAACCCCCAACGAGCATAAAAGCCGCAAGCGCATCCTCGTCGTGGACGACCATCCCGCCGTGCGCATGGCGATCATCAACACGATCAACGGCTCGCTCGACCTGAGCGTTTGCGGCGAGGCCGGCTCCGGCGGCGAAGCGCTTGCGCTCTTGCGCAGCCTCCGGCCCGACGCCGCCGTCGTGGACGTGTCGCTCGAAGACGTGCACGGCCTGGACCTCGTCGAGACGATGCGCGCCGAGCACCCGCACACCGTCATCATCGTGTTCTCGATGTACGACGAAAGCGTCTACGCCGAGCGCGCCCTGCGCGCAGGAGCCTCGGGGTACCTCATGAAAAGCGAATCGACGGCCTCCGTCGTCGATGCCCTACGTACGGTCCTGCGCGGCGACGTGTACCTGAGCAACCGCATGGCCTCGCGGATGCTCAACAACCTCGTCAGCGGGCGCGCCGCCTCCACCGTCGAGGGCGTCGGCGCTCTCAGCGACCGCGAGATGGCCGTCTTCCAGATGCTCGGCGAAGGCTTTACGGTGGACGAAATCTCTGACCGCCTGCACCTGGCCCGCAAAACCGTCGAGCACCACCGCCGCAGCGCGCGCGACAAGCTCGGCCTCTCGACCACCGGCGAGCTGCTCTCGTTCGCCGTGCAGTGGATGCACGCCCAGGGCAGCGCGCGCCACTAACGCGTATCCTCCGGTTCCTGAGCAGCGGCCTGCCTCCTATTCGGAGGCAGGCCGTTTTTTCGTGTCGCCCCTCCGGCGACGGCTAAATATTGAACTTACGGGAGTCTTGGCGACAAGCAAAAAAGGGCTTTTACGAAGACGCTTTGCGGGATTACAGGGGCATCTATCTATGTTTGTTGATCTTGGAAACAAGTTGGTTACAAACCTGTATCATGCTCGTAACCTCACCGCAACCACCCCCTGCCGCCCATGACGCTTCTGCGACCCGCCGCCTCTCTGCTGACGCCCGCTCGCCGCCTCCTCCAAAATGCCCGCCCCCGCGACCGGCGCGCCTTGGGTCTGATCGCGCTGATGCTCCTGGCCGGCATGGCCGTCTTCTTCCAGAGCCGCCGCGCCCCGGCCGTGCTCGCCGGCGCCGCCGTCGGACCGCGGGCTCTCGAAGAAGTCACCGTCGAGGCCACGCGCCGCCCGGTCTACGTGCCCACCGAGGAAGACGTGCTCTGGCTGGCGCGCGGCATCTACTCCGAGACCAAGCAGCCGCACGAGCAGGAACTGGTGGCCTGGGTCATCCGCAACCGCGTCGAGACCGAGTACCGGGGCCGGGGCAACTACCACGACGTGGTGCTCGACCCGCAGCAGTTCAGCGCCTTCAACAGCGACTCGCCCGTGCGGGGCTTCTACATGAGCCTGCGTCCGCAGGACAGTTCGGCCGGGTGGAAGGCGGCCGTCGGGATCGCGCGGCGCGTGGCCTGGGCCGACACGACGGTGCGGCCGTTCGACGGCAAGACGCGTCATTTTTACAGCGAGCAGTCGATGGTGGGGGCGCGGCGTCCGGCCTGGGCGGTGAACAAGATGCCGGTGAAGCTGCCGCAGGTCGAGGAGAAGCGTTTCAGGTTCTACGCCGACGTGAACTAGCCCTACCTGCCCGCATGCCGGCGCGCGGGATAGCCCAAAACGGGAAAGCCCTCCTTTTGCGGAGAGCTTTCCCGTTTTTGGTTGCCGTATGGCGGGCGCCGCTTAGGTCGCAGAGGCTCCGTTGCGGCGCTCCAGGCGCACGATGCACAACCGGCGCTCGGACGAGCCGGGCAGGCGGCGGTACTCGGGGCTGTGGCAAATGCTCCACCCCTCGCTGGAGAGCGACATGATCCGGGGATGCTCCGCGGGTGATTGTTCTTCGATCAGCGTCAGCCAGATTCTGCGGGATCCTTGCATCGTCGGTTCCAAAGCGTTCGTGCCCCCCTCGGGCGGGTGATTTACGGCGTCCATATCGGCGTATGACGGGCTTATAAGCGCGTGCGGCGATCTTGCTTCCCCGCCGACAACATCCTCACGTTTCGGCGGGG
>CBDTTW010000188.1:0-5941 GCA_965363675.1 uncultured Rhodothermaceae bacterium | reverse complement strand
GGCAGGCGTCGGAGCGGCGCGGCGCGGCAACGGTGAACATGGCGCCGGGGGCGGCGCCGCCGAAGCGGGCGTCGCCGAGCACGACGGCGCCGCCTTCGGCGGCGCGCCAGACCGGGGCGCGGATGAACTGAAGGGCGGCGCGGGCCGGGCAGCTCTCGCGGGCGAGCGCTCGCAGCTCGGCGTGGGGGGCGCTCCACTCGGCGCTCCACACGACAGCCGGGCTCGGAGGGCGGGCCGAGGCGGGGGCGGACAGATCGAAGCGGCTCTCGGAGGGGCAGCGCGCGGCGGGGACGAGGGCGGCGAGCCCGGCGGCGCGGCCGGTCGTCACCCGGTAGAGGGGTCCGGAGCGCTCCAGGAGGATGACCGTGTGGCACAGCGGGTTGGCGGGCATGGGCGTCACAACCACGTCGAGGACGTGGGCGGCGGGGGCGGCCCGGCGCGCGGCCTCGGCGGCGCCGGCGGCGCCGGCGGCCATGACGAGCGTGACGGCGACCCACAGGCCGAGCGCGGCCGCCGCGCGCGGGCCGGGGCGCAGCGCCCGCGCGAGCGCGACCGAGAGCGCGGCCCCGGCGCTGAGGGCGGCGGCCGCGCCTGCAGGCACGAGCGGCACGACCCATGCAAGGGCCAGACCGGCCGCGAGCACGAGCCACAGGAGCGCGCGCCCGAGGCGGCTCGGGGCGGCAAGGGCAAGCGCGGGGACGGCGGCGACCCAAAGCCACGGCTCGATGATGAAGACGGCATCGCCGTAGAGCCAGCCGTTGTAGAACGGCCAGAACGGGTGGACGCCGTAGCTGTTGGTCCAGTCGAGCAGGATGTGGCTGAGCGCGGCGGCGGTGAGCAGCCCGAGGAGCCAGAGGGACGGGCCGCGCCCGAGCGGCGCGCGGGCGCGCAGGCGCCAAAAGAGCGCGGCGGCGCCCCAGAGCAGCAGCCCCCCGAGGAGGGCGATGACCACGGTGTGCGTGTGCCCCCGGTGGTGGAGCATGTAGGCCAGGCGGTCGGCGCCGATGCCGGTGTACAGGAGGTCGGCGTCGGGGAGGTTGGCGGCCACGACCGAGGCGACGGCCGCGACGGCGCGCAGGCGCGGGGCGGGCTCGCGGCCGGTGCGGCGCGCGCGCAGCCGCACCGCCGACTCGGCGAGCAGCAGGCCGGCAAGGGTGTGCGTGACGTTGTCCATGAGGATGCAGGCGTCGGGGGAAGCTCGGGGGCGGCTGAAGGATAGGGCGCCGGGGCGGGGGCCGGTCAAGGGGGCGCAAAACTATGCCGCAGAGCATGCGGGGGCGCCCCGCGCCCCGGCAGGGCTTGGAGAGGCCGGGCGGGGACGGCTACATTGGGCGGCGTGCATTTACAGGGAGGGTTTTTCGTGGGGACGCGTGGGAGCGGCGGAGCGGCTATCTTCGTCAAGACGCCGGGGCTCTCGCCGGTGAAGACGCGGCTGGCGGCAGGCGTGGGGGCGGCGGCGGCGGAGCGGTTTTACGTCGCGGCGGCCGAGGCGTCGGCGGCGGCGGCGCGGGCGGCGGGGCGGCGGGCGCCGCTGCACGCGTACTTTGCCGTGGCCGAGCCGGAGGGTCTGGCGGCGGCGGCGTGGCAGGGGCTGCCGCGCCTCGGGCAGGGCGCGGGAGCGCTCGGCGACCGGCTGCACGCGGTGTACGCCGCGCTGCTCGGGCGGCACGACTACGGGCTGCTGCTGGGGGCGGACGCGCCGCAACTGGAGGCGGAGACGCTTTGCGCGGCGGCGGCGTGGCTTGGGGAAGGCGCCGGGCCGCGCTTCGTGCTGGGGCGCGCCGAGGATGGGGGCTTCTGGCTGTTCGGGGGCAACGCGCCGCTGGCGGCGTCGCTCTGGCAAGCCGTCCCCTACAGCCATGCGGACACCTACCGTACGCTGCGCGACCTCGTGGCCGGGCAGGGAGCGCTGCGGGAGGTCGGGGAGCTGCGCGACGTGGACCGGGCGGAGGACCTGGCGCCGCTGGCCGAGGCGCTGCGCGGGCTGGCGGCGCCGCTGCCGGAGCAGCGCCGGCTGCTGCGGCTGGTGGAGAAGATGACGACCGGAGCGCCGTAGCCGCACGGCGAGCCGGCGGGGATGAAGAACTTCGTTCGGGTGGGCTTCGTATCAACCTCTCCCCTCTTCTATTTCTTTTTCGTGTGGTTTCATGGATACGTACTACAAGCCCGAGCACTTGCCGCAGTTCGGAAGCATTGCCGAGGGCAGCAAGGGCCTTGCGGACGCCTTTTTCTCGTATTACGGCAAGGTGTTCGAGGACGGCGCCCTCTCGGCGCGCGAGAAGGCGCTGATTGCGCTGGCCGTGGCGCATGCGGTGCAGTGCCCGTACTGCATCGACGCGTACACGTCGGAGAGCTTGCAGAAGGGGTCGGACCTGGAGCAGATGACCGAGGCGGTGCATGTGGCGGCGGCGATACGCGGCGGGGCCTCGCTGGTGCACGCGACGCAGATGCTGGAGCACGTACGCAAACAAACGATGTAGCCCCCTTCCTCCCCTGCTTGACTCTGAGGTTTCGTTTTGCCTGAGCGCACCGACTTTCTGCCGCTCGACGTGATCGGGGCGGCGCCGACCTCCAGCCTGCATGCGCGCCGGGCGCCGCTGGCGGCTCCGGAGGCGCAGATCCGCGCCTTCCGGGAGGCGCAGGTGCAGGGCGGCCCTTCGGGGCAAGCCGACTTCCGGGCCGACGCGGCGGCCTCGGGGTGGCCGGCGCTCCGGCCGGCGGCCCTCGAAATTTTCCAGATCAACCTGGGCAAGCTGTGCAACATGACGTGCCGGCACTGCCACGTGGATGCCGGGCCGGACCGCACCGAGGAGAACATGGATTTCGAGACGGTCGAGGATTGCCTGCGGGCGCTCGACCGGACGGAGGCGCACACGGTGGACCTGACGGGGGGCGCGCCGGAGCTGAACCCGCATTTCGCCTACCTCGTGGAGGCGTGCGTCGGGCGCGGCAAGCACGTCATCGACCGGTGCAACCTGACGATTCTGCTGACGCAGCGATACCGCCATCTGCCGGAGTGGTTTGCCGAGCGGGGGGTGGAGATGGTGTGCTCGCTGCCGCACTACCGAAGGCCGGGGGCCGACGCGCAGCGGGGCGAGGGAACGTATGAGCGCTCGATAGAAGCGCTGCGGCGCCTCAACGCGGCGGGCTACGGCCAGGGCGACCCCCGGCGCGTGCTGACGCTCGTGACGAACCCCTCGGGGGCGTTTCCGGCGGGGGCGCAGGCGTCGCTGGAGGCCGAGTGGAAGGAGGCGCTGCGACGCCATCAGGGGGTGACGTTTGACCGGCTGTTTGCGCTCAACAACATGCCGATTGCGCGGTACCTGGAGTGGCTGCTGGAGAAGGGGTTGCTGGAGAGGTACCTGGAGCGGCTGGTAAACGCGTTCAACCCGGCCACGCTCGGGGGGCTGATGTGCCGCAACACGCTTTCGGTGGGGTGGGACGGGCGGCTCTTCGACTGCGACTTCAACCAGCAGCTCGACCTGGAGGCGGCGCTGCCGGGCGGGGCGCGCCCGCACGTGCGCGACTTTTCGCCGGAGGCGTGGGCGGCGCACACGATCCGGACGGAGCGGCACTGCTACGGCTGCACGGCGGGGGCGGGCAGCTCGTGCGGCGGGGCCATCTCGTAGAGGGGGGCGCGCATGATCTCGGTCGTGATTCCGGCGCTCAACGAGGCCGAGGGCATCGTGGCGGCGCTGCGGGCGCTGCCTTCGGGGGTGGAGGTGATCGTGGCGGACGGCGGCTCGGCGGACGGCACGGCGGCGCTGGCGGCCCCGTATGCGCGCGTGGTGGCGGCGCCGCGCGGGCGGGCGCGGCAGATGAACGCCGGGGCGGCGGCGGCGCGGGGCGACGTGCTGCTGTTTCTGCACGCCGACACGTTTTTGCCGCCGGAGGCGCTCGGGCAGGTGCAGCGCTGCCTGGCGGCGCCGGAGGCCGAGGCGGGGGCGTTCCGGCTGCGCTTCGATGCGTCCTCGCCGGCGCTGCGGTTCTACGGCTGGTGCACGCGCCTGCCGCTGCGGTGGATCTGCTTCGGGGACCGGGGCCTGTTCGTCCGGCGCGAGGTGTTCGAGGCGGTGGGAGGGTTTCCGGAGGCGCCGATCTTCGAGGACCTGGAGATGGTGCGGCGGCTGCACGCGCGTGGGGGCTTCCGGTTTCTGCCGGCGGCCGTGACGACCTCGGCGCGGCGCTTTCTGGAGACGGGGACGCTGCGGCAGCAACTGCTCAACGCGCAGCTCTGGGTGCACTACCTGCGCGGGGGCGACTTGCACGCGGCCGCCGCGCGCTACCGCTACCGCGCGCCTAACGGCGAGGAGCTTTAGCGGCGGCCGGAACGGCCGGGGCGGGGGGCGGGCGCCTGGCCGAAGGCGCGCAGGCGGTACGTCAGGTTGAGCATCAGATAGCGGCCGAGGGTGTTGGACTGCGCGTCCTCGACGTAGAGGCCGGTGACGGCGCGCCCGGCGGCGCTGCTGCGGCCGAGCAGGTCGATGACGGCCAGGCGGACCTCGGCCAGGTCGTTGCGCAGGAATTTGTAGCCGACGGCGGCGTTCCAGAGAAGGTTCGTGGGATCGACGGCCGACGAGAGGCCGGTGTAGGCCGAGAGGTCGATGTCGGAGACGAAGGTCAGGCCGCCCCACGGCAGCCAGTTAAACGCAAAGCCGCCCCGGTGGCGCAGGTAGTCGCCGTCGGAGAAGGCCGCTGCGCCGCCGCGGACGGTGGTGCGGCTGAGGTTGTAGGAGAGCGAGAAGTCGAGGCGTTCGCTGAGGTTGCCGCCGAGGAAAAGGCGGGCGTCGGACTGGAGGGCGGCGGTATGCAGCCGCGCGTCGTTGAGGATGCCGGGGGTGCGGGTGTAGCCTAGCCCGGCGCTTGCGCTGAGGTTGCTGCGGAGCAGGCCGACCGGCAGGCTGTAGCTGAGCGAAAGGCGCGCGTTGCGGTAGCCGTCGAGGTTGACGGGGCGGGAAAACCGGGCGCCGGGCAGCAGGCGCACGCCCGTCGGCAGGAGCGTATCGGCGCGGGCGAGCAGCGTGTAGGCGCCGATGTAGCGGCGGACGGCGGTGTAGCCGGCGTAGACCGAAGCGCTGTGGCCGCCGGAGGGCCGGGCGGCGGAGGCGCGCATCTCGACGCGCTCGGAGCGGCTGGTCCTGAGGTCCGGGTTGCCGGTGCTGAGGAACAGCGGGTTGTCGTCGTCGAGGAGGGTGCGGAGCTGGGCGGCGCCGGGGGTGTTCGTGCCGGGACGGTACGAAAGGCTGAGGTGGGCTTGGGGGGCGGGGCGCAGGCGGAGATCGGCGGAGGGCAGCAGGTTGAGGTAGCCGCGCTCGACGGCGAAGGGGCGCAGCCCGCCCTGCTTGTAGCGCAGCTCTTCGGCCTGGAGGTCGGCGCCGGCGGAAGCGCTCAGGCGCTCGGTGCGGTAGCGAAGGCTCAGGCCCGTGCGCGCCGTGGCGACTTGCTGCTCGGAGGCGCTGCCGTAGGCGAGGTCGGGGGCGGTGTAGGCGCCCGTGGCGGGGTCGAGGCGGTGGGCGTCGCGGTCGGCGCGGGCGCGGGCGAGCGCCGGGGCGAGGGTAAGCTGAAGCTGCGCGCGCGCGCCGAGCGGCTCGGTGTAGGCGACGTTGGCCGAGAGGGTGCGCCCGAGGCCGTCGTTTTCGGTGCGGCGGTCGTAGGCGTCGGTCGAGTCGGGTTCGCCGGGGGCGAGGGGTTCGTAGAACAGGCTTTCGATGCCCTGGCGGGCGCGGCTGCGGCGACCGTCGAGGGCGAGGCTGAGGTTGGTAGAGACGGTGCGGCCGGGCTTGCCGAGGCGGCGGCGCACGAGCAGGCTCGTGGAGGAGGTGTAGCCGAGGCCGCGGTTGCGGTACTGGTTGCCGGCGCTGCTCAGGAGGGCGCCGCCGGGGAGCATGTTCAGGCCAACCAGGGCGTTCTCGGAGGTGTTGCGCTGGAGGCTGAGGCGGGG
>CBDTTW010000187.1:0-6068 GCA_965363675.1 uncultured Rhodothermaceae bacterium | reverse complement strand
CCGCACGGCCGCCACCACCTGATCGACCGAGACGCCCGCGGCGGCCATGCGCTCGGGGAGCAGGTTCACCTGATACTGCCGCACATAACCGCCGATCGAGGCCGCCTCGGCGACGCCCTCCACCGCCGAGAGCGCCGGCTTGAGGTACCAGTCCTGGACCGAGCGCAGGGCGGCCAGGTCGTGCGTATCGCTGCGCAGGTAGTACCAGTACACATGCCCGATGCCGGTGCCGTCGGGGCCCATCATCGGCTGCACGCCGGGCGGAAGCTGCCCGCCGAGCGTTTGCAGGCGCTCCAGGACGCGCGTGCGCGCCCAGTACACGTCCACGTCGTCCTCGAAGATGGCGAACACCATGCTCAGCCCGAACATGCTCTGGCCGCGCACGGTCCGCATGCCGGGCAGCCCGCGCAGCGCCGTCGTGACGGGGTAGGTGACCTGCTCCTCGACGATCATCGGGCCGCGCCCCGGGTAGTCGGTCATGACGATGACCTGGTTCTCCGAGAGGTCGGGGATGGCGTCGAGGTGGATGCGCCCGGCCGCCGCGATGCCCCAGGCCACGAGGGCGAGGGCGCCGAGGAAGGCGAACACGCGGTTCGCTACGATCCACTGAATGGTTTTTTCGATCATGGACGGCGCGGGCTTACGGAGCGGCTTCCTCATGGCGGTGAGCGCTCGCGCCCCGGCGAAGCTGCGCCTCGCTGTCGAGCAGGAAGGCGCCGGAGACGGCCACGCGATCGCCGGGGCGCAAGCCGCTGCGGACGACGACGGCGTCGGCGGAGCGGTTGCCCAGGGCCACGGCGCGCGGCTCGAACGTGTTGGGGGCCGTCTCGACCCAGACGGTGGCGTCGTAGCCGGTTTCGAGCACGGCCGAGGCGGGCACGACCACGCCTTCGGGCGCACCGGCGGCGGCCCCGAGCACCTGCGCCCGCACGAACATGCCCGGCTTGAGCCCTCCGCCGGGATTGGGCAGTACGGCCCGCACGGTCGCCGTGCGCGTGGCCGGATCGACGGTGGGGCTGACGAACGTGATGCGGGCCGCGAGGCGGCCGTCGCCGGCGAGGCCCTCCGCCGACACCGAGAGCATTCCCCCGACGCGCACATGCGCCAAATCCTGCTCGTACACGTCCACAAGCACCCACAGCGGGTCGGTGGGAGCCACCGTGAAGAGCGGCTGCCCCTGGCTGACGTACTGGCCGGTCTGCACGAAGCGCTCGACGACCGTGCCCGAGAACGGCGCCGGGATGACGGTGGCCGTGCCGGCGGCGCCGCGCGCGGCGAGCGCGTCGAGCTGCGCCGCCGAGAGCCCGAGCAGCCGGAGACGTTGGGCCGCCGCCGCCGCCAGCGCCTCGGCGCGCGCGCGCGTCTCGGGGCCGGCGGCCTCTACGTCGGGGGCGAGCCGCCGGGCCGCCAGGTATTCTTCCTCGGCCGCCAGCAGTTCGGGCGAGTACAGGCGCATCATGGCCGCGCCGCGCCGGACCGCCTGCCCCGTGAACGCAACGGCCAGGTCCTCGACGCGCCCGGCCATGGGGGCGGCCACCGTGCGCACCATGCTCTCGGGAAAGGCGATGCGCCCGACCGCCTCCAGCGACGCCGCCACGGAGCCGCTGCCGACGGCCACCGTTTCGATGTTCGCCATCACGCGCTGCGTCGGGCTGAGCGCAATGCGCGCCAGCCCCGAGTCCACGGCGGCATGCCCGGCGTGCGGATCGGCGGCGGGCTGCCGCGTCTTGCGGATGAGGTGCATGCCGCAGATCGGGCAGTCGCCGGGGTGATCCTGGATGACCGTGGGGTGCATGGGGCAGGTGTAGTACACCGAGGCGTCGGCGGCGGCCTGCTCGGGCGCGCCGCCCCGGCCGAGCCAGAGGGCCGGCCCGGCCGCAACCGCGACGGCGATTGCGGCGCTCCACAGGATTCGGCGCTTCAGGTGCGCATGCATGGCGATGAGATCGTTTGATGCTTCATGAGGTTACGGACCGCTGAAGGCGGCGGCCGCCGGGCTACAACCACCGCCGCACCCGGGCTTTGTAGGCGGTATACTCCGGCCCGAACGTCTCCTCCATCTGCCGCTCCTCCATCGGGATCGCCCGGCGATCCATCACGAGCACCGGCAGCGGCAGGAAGAGCAGCGGCCATACGGCCGCGCCGAGCGCCGCGACCCCGAGGTAGATCAACGTCAGCCCGAGGTACATCGGGTTGCGCGTCCAGCGGTAGGCCCCGCGCGTCACGAACACGGAGGCCCGGCGGTGCGGCACAATCGTGGTCCGCGACCGGGCAAACAGGGCGGCGCTGGAAAGCGTGTGCGCGACTCCGGCCGCTATCAGCGCGGCTCCGAGCCACCGGAGCCCCGTCGCGACCGGCGCCGAGACCGGGGCTAAGGGAAACCGGCGGTGCAGGAAGAGGCCAAAGACGAGCGGAAGGGCGAAGAGCATCGGAGGCGGGAGGAGCGTCCACCCCCGTGGGCGCGAGGAGCCGTTCATGAGATGTCCCTGTTTCGTTTGAGGTTCCGCAGAGATTTCTGCGCGGATTCCACAGTGTAGAACCGCGCTTCGACATTCCCAACGAAACCGTCTTGCGGCCCAACATTCCGCTCCCGATGCAACGTGACATAAGGGGTCTCCTCTCGATTCTCATCGCTCAGAACGCCGCCGGCAGGCCCGCGCTCAGCCGGTAGGCGGCATGCGCCTGCACCAGCCCGGCCTGGGCGTCGGCGATGGCCTGGTCGATCTCGTACCACGCCTGCCAGGCTTCGAGCAGAGCGGTCAGCCCGCCCGCCCCGCCTTCGTAGGCGCGGAGAGCGGCGTCGTAGGCGGCGCGCGCCTGGGGGAGCGTTTCGGTGCGGTAGAGGCGCAGCAGCTCCTCGGCGGCGGCGATCTGCGCGCGCGCCGTCCGCAGCTCGCTCCGGATGGCTTGCCGCAGGGCTTCGGTCTCCTGCTCCAGGCCGCGCGCCTCGGCCCGCCAGGCTTCCTCCTCCGAGGTAAGGCCCCGGCGGCTCCAGGGCGCCGTCGGGAGGGTCACCGAGAGGCCCACCGACCAGGTGTCCCGTCCGGACATGGCGTTCATGGCCGGCGCCGTCGCCGCGGCGTCCATCGGGTCGGCGGCGGGGGCGGCCTCGTCGGCGCGCACCCATGCGTATTCGGCGCTCAGGGTGAGGTCGGGGCGGCGGGCGCGCTCCAGGCCCAGCAGGCGCGCCTCGATGCCCCGGCGGCGCGCGGCGAGCTGCGCGAACTCGGGGCGTCGGCGCAGCGCTTCGTCGGCGTCTACGTCTGCGGGCGGGCTTGCCGCCGCCGCGAGCGCTTCGAGCGCGTCGGCGGCGGCGAGCGTATCGGGGGCGGCCGCGCCGAGCAGGCGGCGCAGCTCCTCGGCGGCCTCGGCCAGGGCCGGAGCGAGCAGGGCGCGGCGACCGCTGAGGCGCGTTGTTTCGAGGCCGGCGCGCAGCACGTCCTGCTGGCTGCCCGCGCCCACGCCGTAGCGGCGCAGGGCCAAATCGGCCAACTCTCCGGCCAGCCGCTGCTGCTGCTCCAGAAGGCGCGCCGAGCGCTCCAGGCGCGCAAGGCGGCTGTAGGCCGTCACGGCCTGCGCCTCCAGCGTGCGCTGCTGCGCCGCCCGCGCCGCCTCGCTGCCCAGAGCGGCTTCTTCGAGCGCCGCGACGCCGGGAGCCTGCTTGCCCGGCCACGGAATCGTCTGGCTGAGCATGAACCGGATGCCCATCTGCGCCTCCAGCGGGTTGAGACGGCCCACCGGCACGTTCATCGCCGAGACGCCCGCCATCGGGGCCATCCACGCCCTGCCGCCGGAGACGCGCGCCCGCGCCGCCTCGACGCGCGCCGCCGCTGCGGCCAGGCTGGGGCTGCCCGCGCGCACGCCGGCGAGCACTTCCTGAAGCGTCATGGAGGCGTGCGCAGGCGGGGCCTGGCGCGCCCACGCCGCGCCCACGGGCGCCGCCCCGAGGAGCAGCAGCATCCAGAAAACGAAAAGTCTCGGCACGTTTGGGGCGTTCGGCGAGGAGAAAGACGGGGAACGGCCCCAAGATGCCGCTGCGCGCCTTTAGGCAGCCTTAGCCCTGCCTGAAATTGCGTTAAGGTGGGGCGCGCCTTTATGCCGTCGTCTTGCGATACCGCGCCACGGCTATGCCGAGCGCGAGGGCCGCGAAAATCGCCATCGCCCCGAGCGGCGCGCGGATCTCCGCCCAGCCGCCGCCCTTCATGAGGACGGTGCGCATCAGGAAAACGAAGTGCTTGATCGGGTTGAGCGCCGCCAGTTGCTGCGCCCACCCAGGCATGGACGCTACGGGCGTGAAGATGCCGCCCAGGAAGATGAACGTCACGACGACGAAAAACGTGATGAACTGCGCCTGCTGCTGCGTTTGGACGGCCGTCGAGATGAGCAGGCCCAGCCCGAGCGCCGCCAGCAGGTACACGAACGCCCCGGCGTACACCCACCCCACCGCTCCGGCAAACGGCACGCCGTGCACCCACCGGATGATGCCCAGCCCCAGAGTCAGCTCGACGAGGCCGAAGCCGAGGAACGGGATGAGCTTGCCTGCGATGAACTGCGCTCGTGTGATCGGCGTCACGTTGAGCTGTTCGAGCGTGCCGACTTCCTTTTCGCGGGCGATGTTCTGCGCCGCCAGCAGCACGCCTACGAGCGTCATGAGCGTCGAGAGCATGCCGATAGCCATGAAGCCGAGGTACGCGCGCTGCGGGTTGTAGAGCGTGCGCGTCTGGACGGAGAGGGCCGGGCCGCCCCCGGCGCGCCGGGCGGCGGCCTCGGCGCGGGCAAAGCCGGCCAGGATCTGCACGGCCTGGGCCTGCACCACGCCCGCGGCGGCGCCGTCCTCGGCGTTCAGGATGAGCTGCACGCGCGGGGCCTGCCCCCGGTCGAGGCGGCGGCTGAAGTCCGAGGCGATGCGCAGCACCACGTTCGCCTCGCGCGCCAGCAGGGCGGCGTCGGCGCGGTCGCCGGAGGCGGTGCGCACGGCGACGCGGAAGCGCCCCGTCGAAAGGAACTGCTCGGTCAGCCGCTGCGACGCGGGCGAGCCGTCGAGGTCCACGAGCGCCAGATCGACGCGCCGCACCTCGAACGTCATGGCGTGCGCGAGCACCATGAGTTGCAGCACCGGCGGCACGAGGATCTGGATGAGCATGATCCGGTCCCGCAGCACATGCAGCGTCTCCTTCTGGATCAGGAACAGGACGGTGCGCATAGGGCCTCCGGGTCAGTCCAGCCGGTCGTTGAAGGCGCGTGCGCCGGCGGCCACGAGCAGCGCCGCCATGCCGCCGAGCACGAGCAGTTCCTTCCAGAGCAGGGCGGCCCCGGCGCCCTTGAGCATCACGCCGCGCGCCACGAGGACGAACCAGGTCGCCGGCACGACGTTCGTCAGCGGCCGGAGCCACGGGGGCAGCGAGGCGATGGGGAAGATGAACCCCGTCAGGGTGAGCGTCGGGATGAGCAGGCCCAGCAGGGTCGCCATCATGGCGGCGCGCTGCGTCGGCGCGCGCGAGGAGATGACGACGCCGAGCGCCAGCATGACGAGCACGTAGAGCAGCGAGGCGCCCAGAAGCAAGGCCAGACTGCCGCGCACGGGCACCCCGAAGACCACCCGCGCCAGCCCCAGCGCCGTCACGGCGTTTAGAAACGCCAGCCCGAGGTACGGCGCCAGCTTGCCCACCACGATCTGAAGCGGCCGCAGCGGCGAGACCAGCAGCACCTCCATCGTACCCATCTCCTTTTCGCGCGCCAGCGAGAGCGCCGTCATGAGGGCCGAGACCATCGTCAGCACGAAGGCCAGCAGCCCCGGCACGAACAGGTTCTCGCTGGCGAGGGTCGGGTTGAAGCGCATCCGCACGGCCGCCTCGACGCGCGGGGTGCGGCTGCCTGCCCCGGCCGCCCACGCCTCGACGAGCGTGCGCACGTACGACTCGGCGGTGGCGGCGTAGTTGGCGTTTATGCCGTCGCTGAGCACGAGCACCTCGGCCGCGCCCGCTTCAAAGCGCCGCCCGAACGACTCCGGCAGCACGAGGGCTACGTCCGCCGCGCCCCGGCGCAGCATCGGCTCGACGCCGCCGGCG
>CBDTTW010000186.1:0-6110 GCA_965363675.1 uncultured Rhodothermaceae bacterium | reverse complement strand
GTCGAGCCGGTCCTGCACGGCGGCGCAGGCATGCACCACCGTCGAATGGTCGCGCCCGCCGAAGTGCGACCCGATCACGGCCAGCGTATGCGTCGTCAGCTCCTTGCTCAGAAACATCGCCACCTGGCGCGCATTGACCACGTCGCGCTTGCGGCTGCGGCCCAGCAGCGCCTCGGGCGGCAGGTTGTAGATCCGGCTGACTGCGTCGCGGATGTCGTCCACGCGAAGCGCCGCCGAGGCCCCCGAGGGCAGCAGATCCGCCAGCAGCACCTTCACCGACTCCAGCGTGAGTTGGCCTTTGCTGATCCGGGCATGCGCCACGAGACGCGTAAAGGCCCCTTCGACCTCGCGCACGTTGCGGTTGATGTAGCCCGCCACGAACGAGACCACCTCATCCGGAAGCGCCATGCCTTCCGCCTCGGCGCGCTGCTTTAGGATCGCCGTGCGCGTCAGGTAGTCCGGCGCCTGAAGCTCGGCGCTCAGGCCCCACATGAACCGCGAAAGCAGCCGCTCCTCGATGCCCTTGATGTCCTTCGGCGAGCGGTCGGCGCACAGCACGATCTGCTTGCCGCGCTGGTGCAGATCGTTGAAGATGTGGAAGAATCCCTCCTGGGTCTTTTCCTTGCCCGCCAGGAACTGGATGTCGTCCACGATGAGCACGTCGGTATTGCGGTAGTAGGCCGCAAACTCGCCCACCTTGTTCTGCTGCACCGAGCTGACGAACTCCGAGATGAACTGGTCGCAGGGGCGGTAGCGCACCACCAGCTCGGGGCGCGTCTCCAGCACCGCGTTGCCGATAGCCTGCGCAAGGTGCGTCTTGCCCAGACCCACGCCGCCATATATAACCAGCGGGTTGAAGCTCGTCGCCCCCGGCTTGGCCGCGATGGCTTCGGCGGCGCTCCAGGCGAGCCGGTTGCAGTCGCCTACGATGTAGTTGGCGAACGTGTACCGCGCGTTCAGGTACGACTCGCGGCGCGCGGCCGCCGTCTGCTCCGGGGCGGCGGCCGGGCGGGCCTCCGGCGCGCGCGGGGCGGGCCGCGCCGGCGCCTCTTCCTCGGCCGGGATCTCGCGCCCTTCGCGCGCCCGGAAGCACACGCGCGCCGGCTTGCCGGTGTTGCGCGTCAGCGCCGCGTCGAGCAGCGGGCTGTAGCGCTCGGAGAGCCATTCGCCGTGAAACGGGCTCGGAACCTCTACCACCAGCTCGGCGGCGTCGGTGTCCTCCATGAAGGTGACCGGCTTCAACGGGTAGAACCACGTCTGGAACGACTGCGGCGAAATGACTTCGGCGATGGCGTCCAGACTGGCGGACCAGACGGTTTGTACGGCTAGAGCGTGCATGGCGACTACCTGAGGTTCGGCGGCGTGGAGCGCGGGGGTGATGCCCGCGGTGCTATTCTACCCACGCGCCGATCCGCGTGCAAGCACTATAGGCCCACCACTTCTCCACACCCTCCGCCCGGCGACCGCCCCGCCTTATCCACACCGGCGCGCCGGACTGTGCATACCCCGGTGGAAAAGTCGGGGGCGCACACGCTTGACAAGGCCGCTACCGAACCGGAATGAACGTTCTCAGCCTGCCGACACATGCATCTGCGCATAACGATTTCGTAACAGCCCGTGCGCCACTTATCAACAACTTGACCACCCGCGCTCCACCCCATGCGCCCTGCAACCCTGGCCCCGGCGCGCCGACGGTTTTTTTGCGCGTTTGCGCGATCTCTGCGCCGCCGCTTCAGAAAAAAACAGTCCCGCCGATACCTACTCCAGTTTGGCGCTCTTCCTCTTTTTTTCAGCCTGCCATGCCCGACGCCTCGACCGAACGCCTCGCCCGGATGCGCGCCGCTGCGAAGCTGCTCTGCAACGACCTCGATCCGCGCGACCCGGACTTTGCCGCGCGCGGCCGCGCCGGCGTCAAGGCGATCAACCAGGGCGACCGCAACGCCCCCTACGTCGCCTACACCGTCCGCCTCGACGGCGACCAGACGCTCTGCATCGTGCCGCCGTTCAACCGCACCGACGGCGACCGGATTTCCGAGGCCACCGCCCAGGCCTTCGCGGCGGCCGGCCCCGATTTGCATTTTGCCCTCGACGAGATCGAGCGGCTGCGCGAGGAAAACGAGCGCCTCGAACGGTTCTTCAACGAAGCTTCGCTCGCGCTCCAGAACCAGATCCGCCTGAGCAACATGATGCTCGACGAGCACCGCGCGCTCTACGACAAATACGCCGAGACGTGTCGCAAGCTCATGAGCGCCTCGGACGCCATGTTCGACTTGCCCGAAGCGCACTCCGTGTAACCTCCGGCGGCGCCCAGGGTGTTTGAAGCCTCTGCGCCGATGCCGTACCTTGCCTGCGCCGGAACAGGCCGGGATGGCGGAACGGTAGACGCTGCGGACTTAAAATCCGCTGGGAGGCGACTCCCGTGCGGGTTCGAATCCCGCTCTCGGTACCTTGAAAACAAGGGCCTGCGATCCTTAGTCGCAGGCCCTTGTTCACGGCGCGCTCGGCGGCGCGCTACAGCTTGAAACGCACCTCGACGCGCCGCGTCCGCTCATCGACCGGCTCGAAGCGCGTAGTCGCCTCGATGAGACCGGCCTGATAGCGCAGCAACTGGTACTCCGGCGGCTGCTCGGCGCTCGGCGGCGGGGCCTCCGGAGCCGTCTCCACTTCTATCGTCAGCACGCCGTCGTCGCCCCGGTGGCTTAGCATGATGCTGATGCTCCCGACGCCGCCCCGGTCGGCGGCCGCGTTGACGAACTCGCTCGTAAGGCGGTACAGGTACAGCGCCGCATCGCGGTCCGGCACCAGCACCGGCTCGGCGGCCTCGAAGAAGCACGGCACGCTCAGGGTCTCCTCCGTTTCCTCGGCGAGCGCGCGCAGCGCGTACATCAGCCCCTCGGCGTGGATATCCACCGGCGAGACGCGCCGCGAAAGCTCGCGCGCGAACGAAACGGCGTTGGCCACCACCTCCGAGATTTTGCGCGAGGCCGCGGCATGCGCGGGGCAGTCGCGGTCGAGCTTCTGGACCAGCACGCCCGTCAGCAGGGCCGCGCTGGCAAGGCGCTGCGCCAGGTCCTCGTGCAACTCGTGGCCGATTTGCCGCTGCTCGACGGCCGCCAGCCGAGCCATCTGGCGGAGGGTGCGCGTGCGGTCCGTTACGTCGCGCACGATCGTCGAGACGCCGATGCGCTCGTCGCCTGCGTCGCGGACGATGGACCGCGTCAGCGATACGTGGATGCGCCGCCCGTCGCGCGTGACGTGGTCGGTCTCCTCGCGGGCCGGCAGCCGGCCGCTCGCCACGGCTTCGATGTAGTTCGCGATGGCCGGGCGGTCTTCTACCGGCAGCAGAATACCCGCCGGGCGCCCGATGATCTCTTCGTCGCGGTAGCCGTAGAGCCGCTCGGCCGCCTTGTTCCAGCTTACGATAATCCCCTCGGCATTCTTGCCGATGACCGCGTCGCCGGTGCTCTCGATAATGGCCGCCAGGCGGCTTACGCGCCCGCGCGACTGGCTGTTTTCGGCGGCGGCGCCCAGGATGGCGGCGGCCGTGAGCAAGGCGTCCGTTTCCGGCTCCGACCATGCACGCCCGGAGCCTCCGAGATCCAGGCCCAGGTACCCCCACCACGCCATGCCGCACCGAATCGGGGCCAGCAGCATGCGCGTAGCCTCGCGGGCGTCCAGCCGCTCTCGCTCCGGCGGAGCCGCCGTCGCGCGGTCGGCCTGCACGAGCCGCCCCAGGCGGAGCAGCCCCTGCCAGAGCGGCGTAAGCGCCTCCGCCGGCGTGAGCGCCGCGCCCTCCGGAGGGTGCATCTTCGCCTGGCCGGGCGCCGCCCACTCCGCGCGCACGAAAAACCCCGGCGCCCCCGAGGCCAACTGCCCTCCCTCGACGATGTAGACGCGCTGCGCCTCGGCGGCGAGGCCGAGCCGGCGGCAGGCCGCGCCGAGGTGGCGCTCGATGGCCCACGAGCCCAGGAACTGCTGCGCCATGAACGCAATGGCCTCCAGCGTCGCGCCCCGGCGTTCGAGCGCCGCCTCCATTTGCAAGCGCTCCCCCATGTCCCGGAGGGCCGCCGCCACGTACAGGCGGCCTTCCTGCTCGATGGGGCTGAGGCTGATTTCCACCGGCGCCTCGGATCCATCGGCCCGCAGGACGCTCAGGCGGCGGTGTGCGCCCATGAGGCGCGGCTCCGGCTGCGCGCGGTACGTTGCGACGTGCAGGCGGTGCGCCCCCTGGTGGCGCTGCGGAATGATCTGCGAGAGCGGCGCTCCGAGGAGCGCGCCGGGGGCATAGCCCAGCAGCATCTGCGCCTGCCGGTTCACATAAACGATGCAGTTCTCTGCGTCCACGACGACGAGGGCATCGGGCCCGGCGTCCAGCACGGCGGCATGCCAGGAATGCGGCGGCGCCTCGGGGGCGGCCGTCGGGGGCAGGAGCGCCAGATGCCCGCCCGCGTGCGGCCCCTCGGCTAGAGGAATCATGCAGCGGCTGAACGCCTTGCGCCCTTCGGCCGTCTCGCACCACAACACGCCGTGCGAGTCGGGCAGCCCGAACACCAGCCGGTCGAGCACAGCCACGGGGCCGCAGCCGTCCCCCGAAAGCGAGGGCGCCGCCTCGGCGGCGATTTCCTGAAGCATCCGGTTGACCGCAAGGATCTTCCCTTCGGCGCTCACCAGCGCCACACCGACGCCGGCCTGCTCCAGCAGCCCGGTCAGCGCAGGCGAAGATGCGGCGTCAAGAAGCTCCATCATGGGGGGCCTGCCGGAGAAGGCAGAAAAAAGAAATGCCTATCGGAAATTCGAGTTGCAATCTACACACTTATTGCTGAGTAGTAGACCAATTCTGCATGGTACTTCCGGCGCACCCCGGAGAGGGCCGCGCGGCCGGGCAGAAGCGCTTGCCCAAGGCAAAACGCCCGCCTACCTACCCTTCAAAACGCCGACATGGATACTAACGTATACGCAGGCAAAGGCAATAATCACTGCATGCTGTGTGCAAACGCGAGAAGAAGCCCGTAAGCAGGCTTTTGAAACGGCGCCGCGCTCAGAGGCGTTCATACCTTATGCCTGCGCGCGGCATGACGGCGCGTAGCCATTTTTTTGATTTTTCGTTTTTACGCTTTTGTTTTTCAATAACGGAATATTCGAATTCGATATCCTCATTTCGCCTCTGCCGCTTCCATGTCCGACGCCTCCCGAACCCTCCTCGCGGCCGCCGAAGCCGCCGTCGAAGTACGCTGCGCCCCTTACGGCGCCCGGCGTGAGGCCGTCGTGCTGCTCTTCTCCGACGGCGCGTGGGCGCCCGGCGTGCGCCTCGAAAGCGCCTCGTTCGGACTCACGCTGCCCCCCCTGAACAGCGCCGTCGGCCTGGCCGTCGCCGCCGGGCGCCGCGACGCCGTGGCCGTCGCCTTCGCGCACACGCCCGGCCCCACCGAAGCGGCGTACCTCGAAGCAACGCCGTTCGGGCGCTTCGTCCGGGCCGAACCGCGCCTCTACCGCCTCGCTTCGGACGCAGCCCTGCCTCCGCTCGGCGGGCGCCTCTCGCCGTATTGCGACGCGGGCGACGCCGGCGACTTCTCGGAGCGTCTTCAGCGGCTTTCCGCGCGCGCCTATACCCCCGAGTCCGACTTTCCCGTCGCCGCCCTGCTCGAACTCTCCGACGGCCGCTGCATCCCGGGGGTAAACGTCGAGCACCCGGAATGGCAGCACATCGTTTGCGCCGAGCGCAACGCGCTCGGCGCGGCATGCAGCTACGGCCTCACCCCCGAAGTGCGGCGCGTGCACCTGCTCTGCGTCCGCGACCCCGGCGGCTCGCCTTGCGGGGCCTGCCGCCAGCTCCTGGCCGAGCAGCTTCCAGGCATCCCGGTTGTCCTGCACGGCGGCGGCCACACATGCACAACCGATGAATTACTGCCGCTATCCTTTTCCGGCACAAAACTAAACAAGGCGCATCTTCGTTGATGCCATACCTTGGCCTCTCTGAATCTCACCCTGTAAAGCTTTGCCTACCGCCGACTTCACGCGACGCCCGCAGCTTCTTCGCTTGGGCCGGCTCGCTCTGTTCCTCGTCGCGGCCGCCGCTGCGGCGCCGGCGGCGCAAGCCCAACGCACGGGCG
>CBDTTW010000185.1:0-6146 GCA_965363675.1 uncultured Rhodothermaceae bacterium | reverse complement strand
CTAGGGCGCTTCAGCGAACGCCGGCGAGCCTTCCGGAAGCGAAGCAGGCGAAGGCGGCCCGCCACGGACGGCGTAAATGCAAAAGGGGAAGCCCGAATGGACCTCCCCTTTTTTGCTTGCGGCGCGCCGGCCTCAGCCGATGTGCATTTGCAACTCTTCGCGGCGGTGCTTCTGGCGCAGCTTGCGGAGGGCTTTTTCCTTGATCTGGCGCACCCGCTCGCGGGTCAGGCCGAAGCGCTGGCCGATTTCTTCGAGCGTCAGCGGATGCTCGCGGCCGATGCCGAAGTACAGGCGCGTGATTTCCGCCTCGCGCGGGTGCAGCATGCTCAGGGCGCGCTCGATATCGATCTTGAGCGACTCGTCCAGCAGGATCTCGTCGGGCGCCGTGTCGTCGTCGTTGGCGAGCACGTCGAGCAGGCTGTTATCGTCGTCGTCGTTGAACGGCGCGTCCATCGAGAGGTGGCGGCCGGTATGCTGCATGGCCTCGCGCACCTTCTCTACGTCGATGTCAAGCTCCTTGGCCAGTTCCTCGATGTTCGGGGCGCGCTCGTGGGACTGGGCCAGCCGGGCGCTGGTCTTGCGGATCTTGGAGATCGTGCCGATGCGGTTGAGCGGCAAGCGCACGACGCGGCTCTGCTCGGCGAGCGCTTGCAGAATGGCCTGCCGGATCCACCAGACGGCGTAGGAGATGAACTTGAAGCCGCGCGTCTCGTCGAAGCGCTGCGCCGCCTTGATCAGGCCGTAGTTCCCCTCGTTGATCAGGTCCGCGAGGCTAAGCCCCTGTCCCTGGTACTTTTTGGCAACGGACACCACAAACCGGAGGTTGGCGCGCGTGAGGCGGTGCAGCGACTCCTGGTCGCCCTGCCTGATGCAGCGCGCAAGCTCCACCTCCTCGTTCGGAGTGAGCAGCGGAATCTGCCCGATCTCCTGGAGGTACTGGTCGAGCATCCGTTGTTGACGCGGAACGTACATAAGCCTTTCAATCAGTTTTGTTGAATGCCGGAAGTTCGAGCGGGCCGGGTTCGCGGGTTGGCCCGTCGGGGCGGGCGGCGCCTGCGGCCCCGCTCGGACCGCTGCGGGTTTCACAGGGCAAGGCACGCACGGGCGGCCTCCGATGTTCCATAAACTTCAATTATTCGCCCAATGTTGATGCGTACCCTATTGTTTTGCGCCGTCGGCGGATAGCAGCGCGTCGGCGATCGTGCGGTCCTCGCTCATGCGGGGGATTTTCGTCTGGCCGCTGACGCTGCGGCGGGTGCGCTTGAGCCAGGCGTAGAACGTTCCCGGCGGCGCCGCCGTCACCTCGACGAGCCCGAAGGCGCGGGCTTCCCGGCGGATCTGGTAGTGCCGGTTGACCCGTTGCAGCCGCGCATCGATGGCCCGGGCGAAGGCTTCCAGGCTCTCGGGCGCCCGCTCGAACTCGATGATCCACTGGTGCGTCGGCAGTTCTGCGGCTGAGGCCGGGGGCCGGGGCGCCACGTGGAAGCTCGCCACACGCGCGCCGGTGACCTCGCACGCCTCGCGCAGGGCCTCGGCGGCTTCTTCTCCGAAAACGGCCTCGCCGTAGTTGTCGATCATCTCGCTCGAACGGCCCGCCACGACGATCTTGTGGGGGCGCGTGCTCGTGAAACGCACCACGTCGCGCACGTTGTAGGACCAGAGGCCGCTGCATGTGGTTACGTATAACGTGTAGCGCACGTCCGGTTCCACGTCGGCGATGGTATAACGGCGCGCCCCCGGCTGCTGGTGCTCGTCCATGCGCACGAACTCGAAGAAGACGCCGTTGTCGAGGTGCAGCAGCAGCGCCGGGTCGTCGGGGTCGGACTGGAAGGCGAAGAACCCCTCGGAGGCGCCGTAGGTCTCGACGTAGTCCATGCGGGGCAGCCCGATGAGGTCGTCCAGAAGCGACTTGTAGGAGCTGAGCGCCACGCCGCCGGAGATGAACACTTGCAGGCGGGGCCACACCTCCCCCACCGTCTGCACGTTGCGCCCGGTTTCCTGCCGGCATCGCTCGATGACCATCCGCGAGAACGTGAGCGCCCACGAGGGCACCATGGCGATCATGCGGATGTCCTGCCGGAGCGTGTGCGCGACGATGGCCTCCAGCTTCTGCTCCCAGTTGGGCAGAAACGCCATGTCGTTGGGCACGGCCTGGTAAAGGCGCTTGAAAAAGCCGGGGGCGTACTCGGCTTGCAAGCCGCTGACCTCGCCGACGCGGGAGCCCGGCATGAGCGGGTCCGGCTCGATGCGGCCCGGAAGGGTGAGGTGCCTGCCGCCGAGGAACGAAGGGTTGCCCGAGGCGGCGAGGTAGTTCAGCGCCACGCCGATGCTGAAGCCGCGGTTGGCCGTGAGCATCTCGTGCGAGAGGGGCAGCACCTTGCCCGCCGAGGCGGTGCCGCTCGAAACGGCAAAACGGTTGAGGCGCCCGGGCCACACGACATCGGAGGCGCCGAGGCGGACGCGGTCAAAATCCGCGCGGAACGCCTCGAACTCGGCCAGCGGCACGGCTTGCTGGTAGGCCCGCACTACGTCCGGCGCGGCAAGCAGTTCGCGGAAGCGGAAGCGCCGCCCCCACTCGGTGTCGGCGGCGCGGCGGAGCAGCCCGGCCAGCAGGCGGCGCTGCGCGGCGGCGGGGTCGGCCTCGAAGCGGCGCACGCGGCGCAGCGGTCCGGCGGGGATGCTGCGCAGCGCGCGGCCGAGCGCGGTGTCGGAAGCCATGCCTCTGAGGCTGGTTTGCGGAAGGAGCCGGTAGGGCCGGCGTGCGAAAGACGGCTTGCATAACGACGTTGCAAGGCGGTTTGCTCCGGCGAATCCTGCGAAGGTTTCATGCGGAATCGGCGCCGGCAGGCGAGAGGCGCGGCCGGGGCGGTTTGACGCGGCGCCCGGAATCAGTAGTTTGTCCACGCCGGCCTCCCCGGCCGCGCGGCGCGCCGCGCGCTTCCCGCCGCACGTGTTCGCGCTATGTCTACCTTTTCAAACGCCGGCATCGCCTCTCGCTACCTGTTGCACTGCCGTGGGCGCGTGCTGGACTGCCGCCCCGGCAGGCCCGGCGGCGCCGTGGTCGTGGGCGTGCTCAACGCAACGCCGGACTCGTTCTCCGACGGCGGCCGCTATCTCGACCCGGACGCGGCGCTCCGGCGCGCCGAGGAGATGCTGGCCGAGGGCGCGGCCGTGATCGACGTGGGCGGCGAGTCTACGCGTCCGGCCGGAAGCGTCTACGGCGCCGGGGCGACGCCGACGCCCGCCGACGAGGAGCTGCGGCGCGTGCTGCCCATCGTAGCGGCGCTGGCGGAGCGGTTTCCGGAGGCGCTG
This sequence comes from uncultured Rhodothermaceae bacterium, assembly GCA_965363675.1. Classification (GTDB taxonomy): domain Bacteria; phylum Bacteroidota; class Rhodothermia; order Rhodothermales; family DASSAV01; genus CBDTTW01. The sequence goes on along the minus strand of CBDTTW010000185.1, from coordinate 2,834 downwards.
CTTTCCATCGACACGTACAAGCCCGAGGTGGCCCGGCGGGCGCTCGAAGCGGGGGCGCACCTCGTCAACGACATCACCGGGGCGCGCTTCCTGCCCGAGATGCCGGGCGTGGCGGCCGCCTTTGGGGCGCCGCTTATCCTGATGCACTCCCAGGGGCCGCCGGGGGCGCCCGCGCCTGCCTGGCGCAGCCCCGACGCGACGACCGAGGTGCGCGCGGCGCTGGCCGAGGCGGCGCAGCGGGCGCAGCAGATGGGCGCCGACCAGATCATCCTCGACCCCGGCTTCGGCTTCGGCAAGACGCCGGCGCAGAACCTGGAACTTGTCGGCCGCCTCGGCGAGCTGGCGAGCCTCGGGCGGCCGGTGATGGTGGGCCTCTCGCGCAAAAGCACCATCGGCGCGGCGCTCGGCGCGGTCGGGGCGCCCGCCCCCGTCGAGGCGCGTCTGTTCGGGACGCTCGGGGCGACGGCCGTGGCCGTGCTGCGCGGCGCCACGCTCGTGCGCACCCACGATGTCGGGCCTACCGTCGAGATGCTGCGGGTGCTGGCCGCCGCGCTCGATCCCTCGCACTTGCACTGACGGAGGCGCTCGCGTGATCCCCCTGGCCCTGGAGCTTTTCGGCGCGATTCCCGTGCGCATCGTGGACTTGCTGGAAATCGGCATCGTCGCCTATATCCTGTACAAGTTGTACCTGCTCATGCGGGGCACCATTGCGGTGCAGATCTTCTTCGGCTTGATGGCGCTTTACCTGATGCAGGTGATCGTCACGGCGGCCGACATGACGATGCTGCGGGTGCTGTTCAGTTCGATCTCGGAGGTGTTCGTCATCGCCGTCATCATCCTGTTTCAGCCCGAGATCCGGCGGCTGCTCTTGCTCATCGGGCAGAACCCGCTGATCAGCCGCTACGTGCAGCCCTCCGGCCAGAGCGATATCGCCGAGCAGGTGCTGGCCGCCGTCGCCGAGATGAGCCGCAACCGCATCGGGGCGCTCATCGCCTTCGAGCGCTCGGCCGGGCTGCGCAGCTACATCGAGACGGGCGCGCTGCTTCAGGCGCAGGTGAGCCGCGACCTGCTCATCACCATTTTCTTTTCGCAGAACCCCCTGCACGACGGCGCCGTGATCATCCACAACCGGCGCATCGAGGCGGCGCGCTGCATCTTGCCGGTCTCGACGAGCATGAAGCTTTCGAGCAACTTCGGCCTGCGCCACCGCGCCGCCGTAGGGCTGGCCGAACAAAGCGACGCCTTCGTGATTGTAGTCTCCGAAGAAACCGGGCACGTCTCGGCGGCCGTCAACGGGCAGCTCTACCCCCAGCTTTCGGCCGCCGAGTTGCAGACTCAGTTGCAAGAGGCGCTTGCCAACCGCGCCCCTGCCCCGCTTTCGGCGGAGCGCGCCTGACCTTACCACGGCTATCCCATGAGCGCCTCGGACGACTGGAAATACAAGCAGAAACGCCTCCGCCTGGTGGGCGAGCTGCGGGAGAAAGGCATCACCGACGAGCGGGTGCTGGAAGCCATAGCGGCCGTGCCGCGCCACCTGTTCATCGAGCCGGCGCTGCGCGAGCGCGCCTACCTGGACGAAGCCCTGCCCATCGGGCTGAGCCAGACGATCTCGCAGCCCTTCACGGTGGCCTATCAGACGATGCTGCTGGCCCCCTCCCGGAACGACCGCGTGCTCGAAATCGGCGCCGGCAGCGGCTACCAGGCGGCCGTCCTCTGCGAACTTGGGGTGCGGATGTTCTCCGTCGAGCGCCACAAGCCGCTGCTCGACCGCACCGGCGCGCTGCTGGAGCAGCTCGGTTACCGCGTGCTGCTGCGGCACGGCGACGGCACCCAGGGCTGGCCCACGTTCGCCCCCTACGACCGCATCATCGTTACGGCGGGCGCCGCCGAGGCGCCGCGCCCGCTCCTCGAACAGCTTCGCGCCCCCGAGGGCGAGCTTCCGGGCGGCTGCCTCGTCATTCCTATCGGCGACGAGAGCGGCCAGGTCATGAACCGCATCCGGCGCACGGGCCCTGCGGAGTATGAGCGCGAGCAAACGCACACGTTTCGCTTCGTGCCGCTCATCGGCGAGGGCGGGGGCGGCTACTCCTGAGGCGCCGCCCCCGGGAAAGGCTCGGCGGCGGCTTCGGGGAACGACGCGCCGAAGTAGGCCGCGACCGTGGCGGCGTGGTCGGCGAACGTGGCGCGGAGGCCCAGCGGCGCCGGGGGCAGGCGCCGCCCGTAGTGCAGCACCGGCGCGTACTCGCGGCTGTGGTCGGTGCTCGGGGTGTGCGGGTCGTTGCCGTGGTCGGCCGTGATGACGAGCTGCGCCGCCTCGGGAAGGGCCACGAGGAGGGACGGCAGGGCCTCGTCGAAGGCTTCGAGCGCCCGGGCGAACCCCGGCACGTCGTTGCGGTGGCCGTACTCCTGGTCGAAGTCGACGAGGTTGGCCCACAGGTAGGTGGGGCGGCCGTCGTAGCGAGCGAGCTGCTCCAGGATGGCGGCTACGCCTTCGGCGTTCGAGCGCGTTTTGTGCGAGGCGGCAAACCCGGCCCCGGCGAACAGCTCGGCCACCTTACCGATGCTCACCGTATGCACGCCGGCGGCCTCCAGGACTTCCGGGAGGGCGCGCTGCGGCGGCCGGAGCGCGTAGTCGCGGCGGTGGGCGCCGATGCGGGTGTAGGCGCCGGGGCGGCCTACGAACGGCCGCGCGATGACGCGCCCCACGGCGTGCGCGCCGGCGCACACCTCGCGGCGGGCGACGTCGCAGAGCCGGTACAGCTCGGGCAGGGGAATGGTTTCTTCGTGCGCGGCGATCTGGAAAACCGAATCGGCGGAGGTGTAGACGATCGGAA
>CBDTTW010000184.1:0-6161 GCA_965363675.1 uncultured Rhodothermaceae bacterium | reverse complement strand
GCTCGGCGGGGGTCCAGCGGCGCGCCTCGGGCAGCACCGCCGCCAGCTCCGCCGCAAGCGCGGCGGCGTCCGGGCAGCCCCGGCGCAGCGCCCGCGCCACAGCGAACGTCGCCTGCGCGCCCCCGGTCCACTGGCCCGCCGAGAAGTCGCGGCGCTTTTCGTCGGCGGCGTAGCCCGAGATGCCCCGGTAGTACATGCGGACGTTGGCGTGGCTGAGCCCTTCGGCCGGCATGCCGAGGGCCTCGCCGACGGCGGCCCCGAGGAGGGCGCCCCGAACCTGATCGCGTGTCATGAGCGGTAAAAATGCGAGTGCAACGGCGGAGGGGCGCAAAGATACGACGCCGGGGCCGCCGCAGGTGTGGGCAACGGGGCGCCTTCGCGTTAACTTCGCGGCATGACTCCACGCACTCCCGTTTCTCCGGCGCAGGCGTGGCTGCGCGGCGCCTGGGCCGTCCTGGAGAAGGACGCCCGCCTGGAGCTGCGCAGCCGCTACGCCTTCAACATGCTGCTGCTCTTCGCGGCGGGCGCGATTCTGCTGATGCTCTTCGCCGCCGACCGCGACGCGCTGGAGGCGCGCATGCAGGCGGGGCTGCTGTGGGTCGTCGTGCTGTTTTCGGCGGCGGTGGGGCTGGGGCATGCCTTCCTCTCGGAGGAGGAAGGCGGCACGGTGCTGCTGCTGCAACTCAACGCGCGGCCGGGGATGGTCTTCGCGGGCAAGCTGGCGTTTACCTTCGGGCTGGTGCTGCTGCTGAACCTGCTCACGACCGGCGCGTTTCTGGTGCTGCTGGGGCTGCCCGTCGCCATGCCGCTGCTGCTCGCGGCGACGTTCGTGCTGGGGGGGCTGGGGCTTTCGGGGGCCACGACGTTCATCGCCGCCGTCATTGCGCGCGCCTCCGGGCGGGGGCCGCTCTTGCCGGTGCTGCTTTTCCCGGTGCTGGCCCCGCTGTTGCTCTCGGTCGTGCGCAGCACCGAAATTGCGCTCACCGGGCGCGGCTGGGCCGAGGCGGCCGACGAGCTGCTGGCGCTGGCGGGCTACGCGGGCGTCGTCATCACGGCGGGCGCCCTCCTGTTCGACTACATCTGGACCGACTGACCGCTTTCGCTCATGGCGTTTCCGCACCCCGCCGCTTACCCGGCGCGTTACACGCTCCTGCGCAACCTCATCCTCGGCTGGATGACCGTGGTGCTGCTGGGCGCGTTCCTGCTGCACATCCCGCGCATCAACATCCTCGAACACACGGCGCGCAACCTGTACTTCCACGTGCCGATGTGGTTTACGATGATGGCCGCCGCCGCCGTCTCGGCGTTTCATAGCCGGCGCGTGCTGGCGAAGGGGAACCTCCTGAGCGACGTGCGGGCGGCCGAGGCGGCGCGCCTGGCGATTTTCTTCGGCGTGCTCGGGCTGCTGACGGGCATGGTGTGGGCGCGCTTTACGTGGTACGTCGGCACGGGCCTGTGGTGGAACTTCGACCCCAAGCAGTCTATGGCGGCCGTGGAGGTGCTGATCTTCGGCGGCTACTTCGTGCTGCGCTCCTCGCTCGACGACCCGGAGAAGCGCGCGCGCATCGCGGCGGTCTACAACCTGTTCGCCTTCGCCACGCTGCCGTTTCTGCTGTACGTGCTGCCGCGCCAGATGGAAAGCCTCCACCCCGGCGCCGACGGCAACCCCGCCTTCAGCGAAATCACGCACCCGATCATGCGGCTGGTGTTCTACCCGGCCATCATCGGCTTCATCGGCCTGTTCTGGATCCTTTACACGCAGCGCGTGCGCGCCGCCGTGCTCCGCGAGGCGGCCGAGCCCGAGACGTTATGACGCCCATGCCTTCCCCCATCAAAATGACCTTCGCCGGGGCGCAGCAGCCCGGCGGCGCCGCCTACGACAGCGTGTGGGCGCAAACCGCCCCCGAAGAGGCCGCCCCCGTGGGCCTGGAGCGCACGATGCTCGCCGAGGACAAGCTGTTCGTCGTGCTGGCCGTGGTGCTCATCATCTGGGCGGGCCTCGCGTGGTTCATCCTGCGGACCGACCAAAAGCTGAGCCGGCTGGAACGCAACCTGGCCGAGCGCATACCACCCCCTACCGAGTGAACGGAAACGGCATCCCCGCATGAAACCCAAGACGCTCATCGGCCTGGCCCTCATCGCCGGCTTCACCACGCTGCTGTTCATGAGCTTCGGCCAACAGGTCGGCGGCTACATGGCTTTCGAGCAGGCGCAGGCCGCCGGCTCGAAGGCGCACGTCGTCGGGCAGTGGGTCAAGGAGCGCCCCTTCGAGTACGACCGCAGCCGGAACGTCTTCAGCTTTTACATGAAGGACGAGCAGGGCGCCATCCGCCGGGTGGAGTACTACAACCCGAAGCCCGCCAACTTCGAGGACGCCGAGAAGGTGGTCGTGGACGGCTACGCGAAGGGCGACGTGTTCGTGGCCGAACACATCCTCGTCAAGTGCCCCTCGAAGTACAACGACGCGCGCGGCCTGGAGACGCAGCCGGCCCGCGCTGCGGGCCCTCCGGCGGCCGAAGCGCCTGCGGCCGCGTTATAGGGCGTCAGAGGTACATGAGCTTGGCGACGAAGAAGTAGATCGACAGGCCGATAATGTCGTTGAGGGTCGTCACGAAAGGGCCCATGGCGCTGGCGGGGTCTACGCCGAAGTGGCGCAGCAGAAACGGCATGAACGCCCCGTTCGTCGTGGCGACGACGATGACGGTGAAGAGCGAAAGCCCCACGGTGGCGGCCAACCGCAGCCCTTCGACGCCGCTGCTCATCTGGAGCACGTGCGGGAAGACGAACGAGACGCCCACCACGGCCGCCCCGAGCAGCGACGAGAGCACGAGCCCGTTTGCCAGGGCGACGGTCAGCTCCTTCGCCATGCGGCGCAGCAGCTCGCCCGTCCATACGTCGTCCGAGATGAGGCCCTGCACGGCGATGGCGGCGCTCTGGACGGCTGCGTTGCCGCCCATGGCCGTGACCACGGGGATGAACACGGCCAGCACCCACGCGCGCTGCAAGCCGTCCTGAAAGCCGGTGATGACCGAGCCCGAGAGGAACGCCCCGGCCAGCCCGAGCAGCAGCCACGGCAGGCGGCCCCGGCTGATGCTGAACACCGAGTCGGAGTGCTCCTCGTCGCCGGTGGAGATGCCGCTCATGATCTGGAGGTCTTCCTCGGCCTCGTCGCGGATCACGTCCACCACGTCGTCGATGGTGATCAGGCCGATCATGCGCCCGGCCTCGTCCACGACGGGCAGAGATACGAGGTCATAGCGCTCCATGATGCGGGCCACCTGCTCCTGGTCGACCCCGGGGGTGACGGCGTGCACGTCGGCGTCGGAGATCGAGGCGATGGGCGCCTCGGCGCGCGCCAGCAGCAGCCGGTGCAGCGGCGCCCACCCGGTCAGGCGGCCCTCGGCGTCCACGACGTAGAGTTCGTAGAGCTGCTCGACGGTTTCGGCGTGGCGGCGCACCTCCTCGGTGGCCTCGGCGACGGTGGCGCCGGCGGGCACGGCCACGTACTCGGTGCCCATGATGCCGCCGGCGGTTTCCTCGCCGTAGGCCAGCAGCTCGCGCACATCGGCGGCGTCCTCCAGGCCGGGGATGACCTGCTCGGCGAGGGCCTCGGGAAGCTCGGAGAGGATGTCTACGGCGTCGTCGGTGTCGAGCTCGTCGATCAGCTCGGTCAGACGCTCGGGGTGGGCTTCTTCGAGAAACAGGGAGCGCAGGCCCGAGTCGAGTTCGGTGAGCACCTCGCTGGCCTGCTCCACGCCGAGCCAGGAAAAGACGAGCTGGGCGCGTTCGTGGCTGAGGTGTTCGAGCAGGCGCGCCAGGTCGGCGGGGTACAAATCCGCCGTCAGGTTGAGCACCATGCCGCGCTCGCCCGCGTCGATCAGCTCCGAGAGGTCGGCCGCCAGGACGGCGTCCACCTCGAAGGCGCCGCGCGGGACTTCCTCTATGTTGTTCACGTCAGCCATGCGTACACGAATGCGCTCAGGGGGGCGGCGGCGCAGGGCGCTGCGGCTCCGGGGTGTGCAAGAACCGGGCAAGCTCCACGAACTCGGACGGCGTAAGTTCCTCGGCGCGCTTGCGCTCCCAGCGCTCGGGCAGCCGGAGGCCGCCGGTCAGCCGGGCGGCCAGGCTGTTGCGCAGGGTCTTGCGCCGCTGGCCGAAGGCGGCGCGCACCACCGGCCCCACGACGGCCCGGCCGAGCGCGGGCGCCGGCCCTCCGAAGCCGAGCCGCACCACGGCGCTCGTCACCTCGGGGCGCGGGAAGAACACGTTGGGCGAAACCCGAAACAGCAGCTCCGGGGCTGCGAAAAGCTGCGTGTTGACGCTCAGGATGCCGTACGCCTTCGTAGAGGGGGCCGCCGTCAGGCGCTCGGCCACTTCGAGCTGCATCATCACGACCGCCTCGGCGAGGGCCGCCCGCGCGTCGAGCAGGCCGAACAGGATCTCGCTCGTCAGGTAGTACGGCAGGTTGCCGATCACGTAGAGCGGCCCGCCTTTCTCGGCGGCGAGGGCGGCCCAGTCCACGGCCAGCACGTCCGCATGGCGCACGTCGAGGCCGGGCAGGGCTTCGCGCAGCAGGGCCACGGCGCGCGCGTCCACCTCGACGGCGGTCAGGCGGGCGAAGCGCTCGCGCAGGAGCCCGGTCAGGGCTCCTGCGCCGGGGCCGATCTCGACGACGTGCGCCTCGGCCGGCGCGCGCAGCGCCGCGACGATTTTGCGCGCCGTGTTGGGGTCGGTCAGAAAGTTCTGCCCGAGGCTTTTTTTGGGGGTCAGCGGATGCGGCACCGGAGCCTTCTCTTGCGCGTGGGATGGCGCAAGGTACGCCCCGGCGGCGGCGGCGCGGCGCCTAGCGCACCTTTTTACGACGGTTGCGCACGTAGTCCTCGAAAATGAACTCCCCGAGGTTGTCGAGGCCCGCATAGTAGGCGCGGCCCTGGTTGGCCTCGGTCAGCTCGTGCACGAACTGTTGCAGGTACGGGTCGTGCGCGATCATGAACGTCGTGATCGTGATGTGCTCGCGGCGGCAGACCGTGGCCTCGTCGAGCACCTTGTTCACGATCTTACGGTCGAGGCCGTAGGGGTTGCGGTACATGCGCCCGTACTCGATGTGGCAGCTCGGCTTGCCGTCGGTGATCATGAAGATCTGCTTGTTGCGGTTTTTGCGGCGGCGCAGAATGTCGCGGGCGCGCTGGAGGCCGGCGCGCGTGTTGGTGTAGAACGGGCCTACCTGGAGGTAGGGCAAGTCCTTGACCGACACTTCCCAGGCGTCGTTGCCGAAGGCGACGATGTCGAGGCTGTCCTTGGGGTAGCGCGTCATGATGAGTTCGGCGAGCGCCATGGCCGTTTTGCGGGCCGGGGTGATGCGGTCCTCGCCGTAAAGGACCATCGAGTGCGAGAGGTCGATCATGAGCACGGTCGCCACGGTGGCGTGGTGGTCCGTGTCGTAGACCTGGAAGTCGTCCTCGGTGAGGCTCCAGTCTTCGATGCCGGCGCGGCGGAAGGCGTTGCCGAGCGTGCCGGTCACGTCGAGCAGGTGCACGTCGTCGCCGAACTGCCAGGCGCGGGTTTCGGGCAGGCGCTCATCGCCGGCGCCGGCATGGGGCGTTTTGTGGCGGCCGCGGCTGCTTTTCTGGAGGTGCGAGAACATCTCCTCCAGCGAGCGCCGGCGCAAAGCCCGCTCGGTGCGCGCCGTGATGCGCGGGCCGGCCGCTTCGTCCTCCCGGAGGTAGCCCTGGCGCTTCATCTCCTCGATGAAGTCGCCGATGCCCATGTCCTCCGTGGTAAGGCCATAGCGCTTGTCGAGTTCGGTCAGCCAGCGCAGCGCTTCGGCGGCGTCGCCGGCGGTGTGCTCCAGAAGCTGCTTGAACACGTCGAGCAGGCGTTCGAAGGCCGAGCCGTCGCCGTGCTGCTGGTCGTTCCACTCCGAGTATCGTATCCGCATCCCCTCTCCTCCGCCGCGCTGGTTACCGACTGAACCGCGCGGAGGCGGGCGCCGGTTCCCGGCGGCGCGCGCGTTTTGCCGGGGCGGGCGCGGCTACGGCTGCGCCGCCAGCAGGCGGCGGGCGCGCTGCCGGGCGTCGCCCCAGGCGCGCATGGCGAGCACGTCGCGGTAGCAGCGGGCGGCCTCGTCGCGGCGGCCGAGGGCGTCGTAGGCCATGCCCTCG
>CBDTTW010000183.1:0-6165 GCA_965363675.1 uncultured Rhodothermaceae bacterium | reverse complement strand
GCTGGCGTTCCCGCCGGAGGCGCGCGGCCCGCAGACGCTCACGCTCCTTGGCGACGCCTTCGCGGAGGTGCGGCGGCCCGATTTGGCGCGGCGCTATTACGGGCAGGCGTACCACGCCGAGGCGCTGCACCGCCACGAGGCGCGCGCGCTGCTCGTGCTCCGCCGGGCGATGGCGGCGGAGCCGTGGTTCGCGGCCTGCCTGCACGGCCGGGGCGGCGTGCCGGCGGCGCTGCACGGATGGGCGTCCACGGCCGCCGGGGCGTGCCTGCTGTATGCCGGCGCCGCCGAGCAAGCGTATGCGGCCCTGGACCGAGGCCCCGGCCCGCCGGAAGGCCTCCGCGCCGGGGAGGCGGCGCTCTTGGAGGCGCAGCGGCGCCTATGGATGGCGGCCGCCGCCGCCGAGGACCGCCCGGGCGCCGCGGCGGCCCACGCCGCCCTTGCCGAAGCCGCTTTCCGCGCCTGGGGGGACCGGGCCGCCGCCGCTGCGGTCGCGGACGAGGCCGCGTTCGTGCGCTGGAAGCACCGGCCCGAGAGCCGCCGGGCCTTTGCGAACCGTTTCAAACGTTGAACGTTAGGGGTTTTTAGCTCCCCTCGCCGCACGCTCATCGCCGCCGCCTTATGCCGCTTCTCGCCCGCCGCTTCCTACCGTTGCTGCTGACCCTGACGCTGCTGGCGGGCTGCGCCGCCCCCCGCGAGGGCGAGGAAAAAGGCGAGCCCCGCAAACGCGCGCCCCGCCGCGCGGCCCCGGCCGTCCGCCCCGTCGAGATCGCGCTGGCCCGCCAGGCCGACGAGGCCCAGACCGTGCAGCTCTATGCCGGCGCCGCCGAGGACCGGCTGCCGATCATCCGGCTCGGCTCGAACGAGATCATCACGCTCGAGTTCGACCTGATGGCGCGCGCCGGGCGGCCGCTTTCCGTGTACTTCTACCACGCCGACCGCCGCTGGCAGCGCGACCTGATGCCCTCGGAATACATGGACAGCTTCCACCGGGACGGGCTGCTCAACTTCCGCGCCTCGTTCGCCAGCTCGATTCCGTACACCCACTACCGCTACACGTTTCCCAACAACGCCATCGACTTCCGGATCAGCGGCAACTACATTCTCCGCGTGACCGAGCAGGGCGATGAGGAGGCGGTGCTGTTCGAGCGGCCGTTTTTCATCACCGAGCAGACCGTGCCGATCGACATGCGTCTGGAGCGGATGATGGCGGGCGGCTACGGCTTCCCGGCGGTCTCGCCCGTGCTTCAGTTCACGCCGCAGGCCTCCGAGGGCTCCAGCGTCTACGACTACGACGTGTGCTTCGTGCGCAACGGCGCGCTCGCCAACACGCGCTGCTCCGAGCAGCCGTCGCTGATCGCCCAGCCCAGCTTGCAGTTCTACCTTCGCCCCGAAGCAGCCTTCAGCCAGGCGGGGGGCGAATACTACCTCGACCTTTCGGATATCCGCGTCACGGACGACGTGGAGGCGACCCGCATGGACACCAACCCCTATACGGTGCTGCTCAAGCCGGACTATGCGCAGTTCCCGGCGGGGGGCATCGACCCGGTGCTCAACGGGCAGACCGTGGTGGCCGGCTCGGTGCGCAGCGTCGCGGACCCGGACCACGGCGGCGAGTACGTGACGGCGCAGTTCAGCTTCGTGCCGCCGGACGAAGCCCCGCTCGGCTCGGAGGTGCTGCTGCTGGGCTCCTTCAACGGCTGGGACGTGGCGACGGCCACGCGCCTTGTCTGGACGCCGGAGAACGGCCGTTACGAGGGCGAACGCCTGCTCAAGCAAGGCGAGTACGAGTACCGCTACATCTCGCGCGACGGGCGGTTGCAGGCCCTGCAAGCCTCGGCGCCGCCGCGCTCCGAGGCGCAGTACATCGGCTTCGTGTACTACTCGGATCTGCGCGTCCACACCGACCGGATTGTGGGCGTGGCGGCGGGGATCATGGACTGAGCTTCAGGAAACGTCCGCGACGGCGGCCCGCACCTCGGCTTCGCGGCGGCGCATGGCGTCCCGGAGGCGCGCGGACGGCAGGCCGAAGAACGCCGCCGCCCGTTCCAGAGGCTCGGCAGGCTCCTCGGCGAGGGCGGCTTCCGGCGTCTGGCAGTACGGCGAGGCGAGGGCCCGGGCGGCATCGACGCAGACGCAGAGCGCTTGCAACGTCGGGTCGCCGACTTCCTCCGGGCGGTCATAGCACTCCAGGATCGTGGCAAGGTCGGCGGGCAGGTACCAGGCGTCGGCGGCAAGGCGGTTCAGGCCGACGTGGTCCACGCCGAAGATGGCGCGCTCGTCCTCCGCTTCGGGGAGGGTATGCCCGACGAAAGACATCCAGAGCGCTTCGTAGTCCGAAGGCTTGTTGTAAAGCAGCAGGTAGCGCCCTACGCCGTGCAGCAGCCCGGCCGAGTAGGCCAGGTGCGGCTGCGCCAGGCCCGCCTCCCGGGCCAGGGCGCCGCTCAGCACGGCCGTCGCGATGCTGTGACGGCTGATTTCCTCGAACACCCGCACCTGCTCCTCCGTCTTGACGATGCTGCGCAGCCGGAGCATGCCGTCGGTCAGGATGACGTTGATCACGTCGAGGAAGCCGAGCATGAATACGGTTTTGCGCACGTCGAAGACGCGCCGCCGCAGCCCGAAGTAGTTGGTGTTGATCCGCTGGAGCACCGCCGCCGACACGATGGGGTCGATGGCGACTATTTCTGCAAGACGGGCCGTGTCGGGGAAGTTCTCGGCATCCGAGGAGAGTAGTTCCGTAACGATCCGCACGGTCCGGGGGATCGGCGGGTAGCGAAGCTCTACGTTCGGAGAGCCCTCGAAGCGGGTAGCCGGTATATTGGTGAGCATTGATGTAGGAGCCGCCGGGGGGCGGCAGGCAGCCGTTTGTCCCCTGAATCTGCTCGAATAGCAGAAGTTCAGGCGTTCCCCCGGAGATCCGACTTTCTCGCCGGGGCGCATCACGATGCGGTGATGCACCCCGACGGCCTTACAGCGGAGTCCTCCGGCGGAACTGCATACGGCTATAGCAATACCCGTGCCCGTGTTCTAGGCGGCGGGCGGCGCGAAGCAGCGCGCCCCGACGGCGCACTCGGGGCAGCGCCGGGCCGTACAGTAGCTGCGGTAGAGCGCGTGCATGCCCTGGGAGTCGAGCGCGGAGGCGGGGCGCAGGCCCAGCCGGCCGTAAAGCCGCGTGACGGCGTCCTGCTCGGGCGGCAGGAGGGCGAGCGTATCGTAGACGGCCGCCTCCAGCGCCAGGTCGTCGCGCTGCATCGCCAGCAGCAGCGCCGCCGGCGCGGCGGCGTGGATGATGAGCGCGTCGGCGCGCCCTTGCCCGAGTGTGGGCGTGTGCGGCTTGCAGGCGCGGTCGAGGCGTAAATGCCGCTGCCAGAACGCCCCGGGCGGCCGCCGCAGGAGCGCGCGCAGCGCGGCCACGGGCGCAGGGCTCCGGAACGCCTCGGCGAAGCAGGCGGCGGCGTCGGGCGCGCCGAAGGCGGAGCCTGCGCCTCGCACGAGCGCGCACGCCTGCGCGATGCGGAGCGTCGGAAAGTTGGAGGGGCGCAGCCGAAAGAACTGCCACGCCGCGCCGGGCATCTCGGGGACGGGCTCGCGCGCCTGAAGCGCCGCATACCGTTCTGCGAGGGCGCGCGCGTACTCCACGGTCGGGCGGTCGGCGCCGAGCAGCGCCTCGGGCGTCGGGAGGAGGCCCGCCGCCCCGAAGAGCAGCGCTTCGGCATCGGCGTCGGCGTCGAGGCGACGCAGCCGTTCGAGCGGCGCGCGCCGGGCGAGCGCGCGCATGGCCTCTGCGTTGGGCGCAAATCCGAGGGCATGCATCATCTCCTGGTACAGCAGCTCGTCGAGCGCCGCGCCGCGCAGGACGGCCCCGGCGAGGGCGTCGCGGCGGGCCTCGCAGCGCTCGGCGGCGCGCGCCCGCAGAAACCGCTGCTGCTCCGCCGCCGGAAGCTCCGGCCACAGGCTATGGCAGGGCAGCGACTCGGGCTGTTGCAGCCGGAAGTCGTAGAGCAGGCTGCGGACCGACTGCCGGAGGCGCGGCCCGAGCACGAGTTCCGGCAGCAGCGCGCCGTCCTGGCGCCGCAGCCCGCCGGTGGCGGCGTCAGCGGCGAGCGTTACGTGCAGCACGACGCGGTTATAACGGGGGTCGCGGTGATGGCCGTGCTGCGTCCACCCGGCCGAAACCAGGTGCACCTCCACGTCGCCGGTCTGCTCCTGCCCGTCGAGGCGCAGCCTGGCCCCGAGGAAGTCCGGTCCCTGGTGGTCGTTGGGGACGCCGGGCTGCAGGATTTCGAGGCGCGCCCCGGCCGTGGTCCGCAGGTCCGCGCGCTCGAAGCGCAGGTCGCGCCACAGCTCCTGCGCCATGCGCTCGGGGACGGCCGTCGGGGCGGCGTCCGGCTCGTGCACCCGGACTTCGTACACGTCCTCGCCGGCGCCGTAGAGCAGCGGCGCCGAGGCGTCTCGGGGCGTTTCGGCGGCGGGTTCCACGGCGTCAGGCGGCTTCCGCCGCGGCCTGAAGCGCCTGCCGCGTCCGGGCGGCGGCCTCGCCGGCGCGCTCCGCGAAGTCGGCGCCGGCGGAGGCGTAGAGGATCTGGCGGCTGCTGTTGACGAGCACCGGGCCGCCGCCCGCGCCCAGACGCATGACCTGCTCGGCGTCGCCCCCTTGGGCGCCTACGCCGGGCACGAGGAAGGGCGCGCCGGGGCAGCGCGCGCGCAGGGCGCCGAGGGCCGCCGCATCGGTGGCCCCCACCACCAGGCCCGCCTCGCCGGCGGCGCCCTCGGCCCACCGCATCGCCTCGCGGGCGACGCGCGCGTAGAGCGGCTCGCCGCCGGGCGTCTCCAGCTCCTGAAAGTCGCGGCGGCCGGGGTTGGAGGTATGCGCCAGCACAAAGGCGGCCTTGCCGGGGAAGTCCAGGAAGGGCCGCACCGAGTCTTCGCCCATGTACGGAGCCACCGTGCAGGCGTCGCAGCCGATGATCTCGTAGACGGCCCGGGCGTAGAAGCGCGCCGAGTTGCCGATGTCGGCGCGCTTGGCGTCGCCGATGACGAGCGTACCGCCGGGGACGGCCTGCACCGTCCGTTTGAGCACGCTCCAGCCCTCGACGCCGAGCGCCTCGAAAAAAGCGAAGTTTACCTTGAACGCGCACGCCTCGCGCCAGCAGGCTTCGATGACGGCGGCGTTGAAGGCGTAGACGGCCTCGGGCAGCGGATGCCGTTCCAGGAGCGCAGCCGGGAGGTGGGCGGGGTCCGGGTCCAGCCCTACGCAGAGCGCCGAGCGGCGCTCGGCTTGCAGGGCCAGCAGGCGTTCCGTGAAGCGAGCACTCATAGGCGCGGGGGGTTGTAAGGTGCAGGGTGCAAGATGCGCCGCCGCCGGGCCGGTGTCAACCGTTCGGAAGGGCGGCGGCCTCTAGCGGGTGTTGAATTTTCGCTTGAGGTCCTCCAGAGAATAACCGCCCGGTTCCTCGGGGCGCGGCGCCTGCGGCGCGGCCTTGCCGCCCCGGGGGGCAGGCGTTGCAGGGCCTCCGGCGCGGCGCGGCGGCGCGCCCGGCGGCTTCGGCGCGGCGGGCTTGCCGGTCCCCGGCGCCGAAGCCGCCTCGGCGGGCCGCATGCTCAGGCTGATGCGGTCGTGGCGCGCCGAGACCTCCAGCACGCGCACCTGCACCACCTGACCGACGCGCACCACTTCGCGGGGGTCGCGGACGTAGCGCGCCGCCATCTGCGAGACGTGCACGAGGCCGTCGCGGTGCACCCCGAGATCGACGAACGCCCCGAAGTCCGCCACGTTTGTCACGACGCCTTCGAGCGCCATGCCGGGTTGCAAGTCCTTGACTTCCTTCACGTCCTCGCGGAAGCGCGCGTAGGTGAACTCGGCGCGCGGGTCGCGGCCGGGCTTCTTCAGCTCGCCGACGATGTCCCGGAGCGTCGCCAGGCCGACCTCGGGCGTCGTGAAGGGGGCCAGGTCGAGGCGGTCGAGCGCCTCGGCGTGGCGCGCCAGCTCGGCCACGGGCGCCCCGACGGCCTCGGCGATGCGCGCCGCGAGCGCATAGCTCTCCGGATGCACGGCGGTGTTGTCGAGCAGGTTTTCGCCGTCGCGGATGCGCAGGAAGCCGGCGGCCTGCTCGTAGGCTTTCGGCCCGAGGCGGGGCACGCGGCGCAGCTCCTCGCGGCTGCGGA
>CBDTTW010000182.1:0-6220 GCA_965363675.1 uncultured Rhodothermaceae bacterium | reverse complement strand
CCCGCCTGCGCCTCGGCGCCGTAGCGGGGCGCATCCTCGCCGGGCAGGCCGACGCGCCGGGCGAGCCGGGCCAGCCAGAGGCGCCGCAGGGGAGGCAGGTCGTCGGCGGCGGCGGCGGCCAGGGCGCGCTGCACCTCGCCGTAGGTGTAGGGCGCGGCGGTGGGGTTGAGGTCCAGCAGCAGGCCCGCCCGCTGGAGGCGCTCGATGAGGAAATACGCCGGGTCCTCGGCCGCAAGGATGCGCCCGCGCTGCGCGTAAGCCGCCGCCGGCAGCAGCGCGACGAATAGAAAAAACAGCGTTCGGGTCCACATGCCGAGGGCGGGGATGAAATCGGGGAGGGGCGCCGCCGGTCTTTCGAGCGGCGCGGCCTCCGCTAAGATAGGATCATCCCGGCGGCGAACCCACGGTCGAAGCGCACGGGCGCGTTTCTCCGGCCTCCCAGGCGGAAGCCCGCCGCCGCCGAACCTTTCTCGAACCGGCATGATCGCACGCGCAAACCCCACGACGCCGGAGAACGGCCTGGCCCGCAACGCGCCCTCCGGCGCCCGCCCCGCCCGGAGTCGCAACGATTCATCGAGTTTGCAGAGCCCTCACAAGGCGAATGCCCGGGGAGGAAGTATATTCTTTATTTTACGCGCCATCACAGACGCTCCCCCGGACGGGCGAGGCGGGGCGCGTAAACACTTCCCGAGAGGCCCCGTGTACCGTAGGACCGAACTGACGGCGCTGCTGGTCACCGACGCGGCCGCGTTCTTCCTGGCGACGCTGCTCTACAACGCCGCGCGCTTCCGGTGGGATTTGCTGGGGGCCGGCGGGGCGGAGCCGGCTTACCTCGTCGTGCCGAGCCTGCTGGTGGCGGCCTACTGGATGCTCGTCATGTTCTTTTTCGGCATGTACCGCGAGCGCTACGCCACGAGCCGCTTCGACGAGCTGGTAGCCCTGCTCAAAACGGCGACCGTGGGCATCCTCGTGCTGTTCATGCTGCTCTTTTTCGACAACATGGACGCGCCGGGCAAAACCCGCACCCGCGAGAACATCCTGTTCTACTGGATGGCGGTGCTGCTGGTGGCTTCCGCCGGGCGCATCCTCGTGCGCTCGGTGCAGAAGGCTCTCATCCTGCGCGGCTACGGCACGCACCGCGCCCTCATCGTCGGCTGGGGCGACCGTGTGGAGCAGCTTTATCAGGACGTATCAAAGTACCCCGAGGCGGGCCTAAACGTCGTGGGGGCCATCCGCATGGACCGCGACGACCCCGCCGCCGAGCGGACCCTGCGCCCCGGCTCCGAGGGCGACGGCCTCGCCTTCGGCGGCGCGGCCCCGGTGCTCACGCTCACGACGGCGGCCTCCCGGTCGATCACCGAGCTGCCCCGCCTCATCGACGAGCTGGGCGTGCAGGACGTGCTGATCGCGCTCGGCTCGGAGGACCACGAAGCCCTGTTTCAGGTGCTCCACCTCTGCGACGGCAAGTCGGTTTCGCTCAAGCTGGTGCCGGACTTCTACACCATCATCGGCGGCATGGCGCGCACCGAGCATATTTACGGCCTGCCGCTCATCGAGGTGCTCCCCGAGCCGATGCCCGCCTGGGAGCAAAGCACCAAGCGCCTGCTCGACGTGCTGTTCTCGGCCGTGGTGCTGCTGGGCGGTCTGCCGGTGTGGTTGTTCGTGGCCGCGCTGATCCGGCTCACGTCGCCGGGGCCGAGCATTTACCGGCAGCAGCGCGTGGGGCAGCACGGGCGTACGTTTACGATGTACAAGTTCCGGACGATGCGCCGCGACGCCGAGGCCGCCACCGGTCCGGTATGGGCGCGCGAGGACGATCCGCGCTACACGCCCATCGGCCGCTTCCTGCGCAAGACGCGCCTCGACGAGGCGCCCCAGCTCTGGAACGTGCTGCGCAACGAGATGAGCCTCGTCGGGCCGCGCCCCGAGCGCCCGTTCTTTGTCGAGCAGCTCGCCGAGGAAATCCCGCTTTACCGCCGCCGCCACCGGGTCAAGCCGGGCATCACCGGGTGGGCGCAGGTCAAGTGGAAATACGACGAGAGCCTGGAGGACGTGCGCCAGAAGGTCAAGTACGACCTGTTCTACATCGAAAACATGAGCCTGCGCATGGACCTGAAGATATTATTTCGCACGTTCCGCACGGCCGTAGGCGGAAGCGGGCGCTAGAGGCTTGGGTTCGACGCGGCGATTTTCGATATTACCGCAACGTTGGCAGGAACCGCTTTCGGGGAGCGCCCCGGCGATTGCTGCGCCGCCCTTCACCCGCGCCCCGGCGCCTCACCTCTACCCCCCCGAGCGTCCTGCATGAAGTACTCCATGATGGTCCGCCTGTGCCTCATGATGTTCCTGCAATACTTTGCCTGGGGCTCATGGTTCGACACGATTCCGCTGTTCATGTCGGCGCACGGCATGGCCGACCTGACGCAGTGGCCCTACACGATGTACGCGGTGGCCTCCATCGTGGCCCCGTTCTTTGTGGGCCTGGTCGCGGACCGCTACTTTCCGACCGAGCGCGTGCTGGCGCTGCTGCACCTGCTCGGCGGCCTCGTGATGCTGGGGCTCCCCAGCCTTGCCGGCAGCCGCGTCGGTTTCGTGGCCGGGCTGCTGGCCTATAACCTTTGCTATATGCCGACCGTGGCCCTGGCGACCTCGCTTGCGTTCCACCACATCACCGATCAGGAGCGGCAGTTCCCCATTATCCGCGTCTTCGGCACCATTGCCTGGATCGCCTCCGGGCTATTCATCAGCTTCGCCATCGGGCGCATGGTCACGGGGCTGCTGCCGGAAGAAAGCTCGCTCACGCTCACGACGGCAGGCGTGGCGGGCATCGTGCTGGCGGGCTATGCGCTCACGCTCCCGCACACGCCGCCGCAGGGGCGCGGCAAGGACATCTCGTTCCGGGGCATTGCCGGCCTGGACGCGCTGGCTCAGCTCGGCAGCCGCTCGTTCTTCGTGCTCATCGTGTGCGCCATGCTGATGTGGGTGCCGCTCACGTCGTACTACAACTACCTCGGCCTGTACATGGACGCGGCCGGCATCGGCGCCATTGCCGCCACGCAGAAGCTCGGGCAGGCGTCCGAAGTCGTCTTCATGCTGCTCATGCCGCTGTTCTTCCGCCGGCTGGGCGTCAAGTGGATGCTTGCCATCGGTATGATCGCGTGGGTGGTGCGCTACAGCCTCTTCGCCGGGGCCGCCTCCATGACCGGCAACCCCATGCTGAGCATGATCATCCTCGGCATTCTGCTGCACGGCGTGAGCTTCGACTTTTTCTTCGTCACGCTCCAGATCTACGTCGATAAGCGCTCGACGCCGGAGATCCGGGGGCAGGCGCAGGGCTTCCTGGTGCTGGTCACCTACGGGTTCGGCTTCCTGATGGGCTCGCAGATCGGCGGGTGGATCTACAACAACTTCCTCGACGAGACGAAGCTGCTCGACCCCAACGCCACGCGGCTTACGCTGGAGCAGTTCGGAACGTTCTGGTGGGTCCCTGCGGCCTGCGTCGCGGTGATCTTCGTCATCTTTGCGCTTTTGTTCAAGGATGACACGGTCGCCCACAACGCAGAGAAGGCCGGGGCCGCTCACCGCTAGCGCGCACGCGAGGCCCTGCCATGGAGCCGGAGGAGGGCGAGAGCCGTTCGGGCGCGGCCGCCGAGCGGCTGCGCGCCTTGCTGCTGCCGCGCGTCATCGAGGAGAAGATGCTGCGGCTGATCCGGCAGGGGCGGCTGAGCAAGTGGTTCAGCGGCTACGGTCAGGAAGCCGTAGCCGTGGGCTGCGCCCTGGCCCTGCGCCCGTCGGACTACATCCTGCCGCTGCACCGCAACCTCGGCGTCTGGACGACGCGCGGCGTCCCCCTGAAGCCGCTGTTCTGCCAGCTCATGGGGCGCGACGGCGGCTTCACGAAGGGCCGGGACCGCACGTTTCACTTCGGCCTGCCCGCCCGCCGTATCATCGGCATGATCTCGCACCTCGGGGCCATGCTGCCGGTAGGCGCGGGTTTGGCGCTGGCGGCCCGGCTGCGCCGTTCGGACGCCGTAGCGCTGGCGTTCTGCGGCGACGGGGCCACGCGCGAGGGCGACTTCCACGAAGCGCTGAGCTTGGCGGGCGTCTGGAAGCTGCCGCTCATCGTCGTTGTGGAGAGCAACGGCTACGGCCTCTCGACGCCCTCGGCCGAGGCCCTCCCGGTCGAGAACCTTTCCGAGGCTGCCGCCGGCTACGGCATCCGGGGCGAAACCGTGGACGGCAACGACCTGGAGGCCGTGATCGGGGCCGTGGCGCAGGCCGCCGCCCGCGCGCGCCGGGGCGAGGGGGCCGGCCTCGTCGAGATGCGCACCTTCCGGATGCGCGGCCACGAAGAAGCCTCGGGGGTGAAGTACGTGCCGCCCGCGCTGCTGGAGGCGTGGGCCGCCCGCGACCCCGTCGAGGCGTACGTGCGCGCGCTCCTCGGCCGGGGCGCCGCCGACGAAGCGGGGGTGCAGGCGCTCCGGGAGGCGCTCGAAGCCGAGGTGGAGGCCGCCGCCGAATGGGCGCTCGGGCAGCCCGAGGCCGAAAGCACCCTGGAGGCCGAGTTGGCCGACGTATACGCCCCCGCCGCCCCTGCCGCTGCGCCGCCGCCCCCCGAAGGCCCCGAACGCCGCTTCCTCGACGCCGTCACCCTGGCGCTGGATCAGGCCCTCGCCGCCGACCCGGACGTGCTGCTGCTCGGGCAGGACATCGCCGGCTACGGGGGCGTCTTCAAGGCCACCGAAGGCCTCGCCGCGCGCTACGGCCCCGAACGCGTGCGCAACACCCCCATCATCGAGAGCGGCGTCGTAGGGGCGGCCGTCGGCCTCGCGCTCGAAGGCTTCAAGCCGGTCGTCGAGATGCAGTACGCCGACTTCATTACGTGCGCCTTCAACCAGATCGTCAACAACGCCGCTACGACGCGCTACCGCTGGGGCGCCGCCCTCAACCTGACGATCCGGGCGCCCTATGGCGGTGGGGTGGGGGCGGGGCCGTTTCACTCGCAGTCGATGGAGGCGTGGTTCGCGCATACTCCCGGCCTCAAGGTCGTCGTCCCCTCGACGCCCTACGAAGCCAAGGGTTTGCTGGCCGCCGCCATCGCCGACCCCAACCCGGTGCTGTTCTTCGAGCACAAGGCGCTGTACCGCGCGCTCAAGGGGCCTCTGCCCGAGGCGCCCTACATGCTGCCGCTCGGGCAGGCGCGCATGGCGCGGGCGGGGCGCGACCTGACGATAGTAACCTACGGCATGGGGGTGCACTGGGCGCTCGCCGAAGCCGAATATCAGCAAAGCCGGGGCTGCTCCATCGAGGTGCTGGATCTGCGCACGCTTGCGCCGCTCGACGAGGCCGCCATCCTGGCCTCGGTGGGCCGCACGAGCCGCCTGCTGGCCCTGCACGAGGCCCCGGCCGTGTGCGGCTTCGGGGCCGAGGTGCTGGCCCGCGTCGCCGAGCGCGCCTTCCACCTGCTCGACGCCCCGCCGGCGCGCGTCGCCGGAGCCGCCATGCCGATCCCCTTCGGCCGCCTGCTCGAACGGGACGTGTACAGCGCCTCGGCGCGCCTGCGCGAGGCCGTCGAGCGGACGCTGGCGTATTAGCGCCTCCGCAGAGCCCCAGCCCCAAGACGGCTTTCCAGGGGCGCTTCGAGCCTCAGCTTTTACGCTTCCGTTACATGGCTATATGTGTCTGCGGCGCTCCAAAGGCAGTTTGTTGAGAACTGCCGGAGCGTATTGGGCTATATTCCGCCCATAAGCGAACCTCGTAAAACCATCACGTTTATGATCGAGAAACAGAGTACGCCGAAGGGAAAGACGGTGAAGGTCAAGTTTGAACTGCCGTCCGACGTGGCGGAGAAGAGCGTCGCAGTGGCCGGGGATTTCAACGACTGGAGCACGAGCAAGCACAAGATGAAGCTCGACAAGGCCGGCAAGGTCTGGTCCACGACCATCTCGCTGAACAAAGGCGCCAGCTTCCAGTTTCGCTATTTCGTGGACGAGAGGGAGTGGCGCAACGACGAGCAGGCCGACGGGTATACGCACAACCCCTACTTCAGCGAAAACGGGCTGCTCCACCTCTAGGCGCAGCCGCCGCGCGGCGATGAGGGTCTCCCCCGGCCGGGGGAGACCCTTTTTTGCGCCCGCCTCAGCCGAACAGCAGGCGGATGACGTACACGGCGAGGAGCGAGGCGGCCAGGTCGGCGGCGAGGCCCGCCGGCACGGCGTGG
>CBDTTW010000181.1:0-6351 GCA_965363675.1 uncultured Rhodothermaceae bacterium | reverse complement strand
CCGCCGCAAGCGGCCTCCGCCCCAACGGCGGTAAATGGCCGGGGTCTCGTCTTCGATCCGGACCCGCTCACGAGCGCGGGCGCCGGCTACGGCGGCGCTTTCCGGGACAACGGCGACAGCCCGAGCGCCGCCCTGCAAGCCCAAATGAAAACGGTCGTCCTGCGGGAGATCGTGCGGGACAGCGACGGCCTGTACCGCCTCGAAGGTCCGTACGTGCGCGTGGTCGGCCAGAACTCCGGCGGCGCGACCAACTACAGCCCGCCCGCTGAAGCCGACCCGGCCGCCTTTCGCTACGACCGCAACGACGAGCGCTTCGAGGGGGTGATGGTCTACTACCACGCCGACAAAAGCCAGCGCTACGCCGACTCCCTCCTGTTTCTGGGCGCGCCTTCCCCCGACCGCGCGCCCGTGCGCATCAACCCGCACGGCCGGGGCTTGGCCGACGACTCGTGGTTTCTGCCCGAACGCTTCCTGATCGAGATGGGGGCGGGCGGCATCGACGACGCCGAGGATGGCGGGGTGATCTGGCACGAGCACGCGCACGCGATCCTGGAGACGGCCTCGCGCAGCTTGCGCACCACCAGCGAGGGCATGGCGCTGCATGAGGGCTGGGCCGACTACTGGGCGGCCTCGTACGTGCGCGGCCT
Organism: uncultured Rhodothermaceae bacterium; assembly: GCA_965363675.1. Lineage (GTDB taxonomy): Bacteria > Bacteroidota > Rhodothermia > Rhodothermales > DASSAV01 > CBDTTW01. The sequence goes on along the minus strand of CBDTTW010000181.1, from coordinate 5,704 downwards.
CATCGAGTCCGGAGCCGTACCCCCGCGCGACTGGCGGCGCCTGTTCTTCTGGGACGGCAACGAGACCTGGAACGGACGCTTCGTAGAGCACCGGGGCGTGTACCCGGCCGATACGCACTGCGACGACGCTACGACCGGCTGCTCGCTGCGCCAGGTCTACGACGACGGCATTTTCTGGGCCGCCGCCTTGATGGACGTGTACACGGCCCTCGGCAAATCCGTTACGGACCGCCTCGCGCTCGCCTCGCACCACTACCTCAGCGTGCCGGTCACCTTTCGCGACGCCGCCGAAGCGCTCGTGCAGGCCGACGTGGATTTGTACGGCGGCGCGCACCGGCGCCAACTGGCGGCGCTGCTGGCGGCGCGCGGGCTGGCCGATGCCGGCGCGTTCGGGCCGGCCATTGCGCATACGCCCGAGGCCGACGTAGAGACCGTCGGGGGCAGCCTGCGCCTTCAGGTGGTCGTACGGGGCGTGCTGCCGGTGACCTCGGCGGCGCTCTACTACCAGAGCCCGGCGCCCGGCGCTTCCTGGTCCGGCCCCGTGCCCATGCGGGCGCTCGGCGAGGACCGCTACGAGGCCGTCATCCCGAAGCCTTCGGCGCCCGGCTACCTGCGCTACTACTTCGCCGCTGCGGACGCCGGCGCCGGCCAAGCGACGTTCCCGTTCGACGCGCCCACGCATGTGCTTCGGGCGCCGGTAGGCAACGTGGCGGCCGTCGAGGCGCTGCAAATCGCCCGAGCGACCGGCGCCTGGCAGGAAGCGCCGACCGGCTGGAACCTCAGCCCCGCCGACCCTGCGCCCGCCGACGGCTCGACGCTCGTGTGGACCCTGATGGAGGCCCCCGCCAACGCCGAAGGGCTGCTGCTGGAACTGGAGCACCGCTACCACCTCGGCGAGGGCAAAGGCGGGCGGCTGGAAATGTCGCTCGACGGCGGGCGTACGTGGGCGCTGCTGACGCCCGAGGGCGGCTACCCGGCGTCGCTCGACGGCGCCGGAGCCTTCAGCGGCGTCTCGGCGACCTCCGACGGGGCGTCCGTCTTCGACCTGGCCGAGGCCGCCGGACGGCAGGTGTGGCTGCGCGCGCGCGTCGAGGCGGCAGGGCCGTTAAGCAACAATGAATTCTGGCGGATAACGGGAGCCAAATGGGTGCAGGCGACGTTTGACCAATCCTTCACAATCGAGCGCCGCCTGACGCTGCATCCCAACTTCCCGGACCCCTTCAGCGACCGTACGACGGTGATGTACACCCTGGAAAGCACGTCGCAGGTCAGCCTGGAGCTGTACAACGTGCTCGGCATGCGCGTGGCCGTGCTGGAGACGGCGGTGCGGCAGCCCGGCACGCATACGGTTACCCTGAGCGCCGACGGGCTGGCCGGCGGCGTCTACTTCATCCGGCTGCGCACCGACGAAGGCATCCGGACGGAACGCGCGGTGCTGATGCGCTAGCGCCGATGCGACGGCATAGAACTTTTTCAGACGATCCCATACCTACACGAACCCCTATGGACCACAAGGAAGGCGCCTACAAAGTGCGCGAGCTGGGCCTGGCCGAGCAGGGCCGCCTCAAGATCGAATGGGCCGAGAGCCGCATGCCGGTGCTGATGAGGCTGCGCGAGCAGTACGCCGCCGAGCAGCCGTTCGCCGGCTACAAGATCACCGGCTGCCTGCACGTAACCAAGGAAACGGCCGTGCTCATCGAGACGCTGGCGGCCTGCGGCGCGCAGGTGGCCTGGAGCGGCTGCAACCCGCTCAGCACCAACGACGAGGTCGCGGCGGCGCTCGCCAAAGCCGGCATCGAGATTTACGCCTGGCATGGGCAGTCCGTCGAGGACTTCTACTGGAGCATCGAGCGCACCATCGACCAGCCGCCGCACCTGACGCTCGACGACGGCGCCGACCTGATCTTTACGGTGCATAGCCGCTTTGCGCACCTGGCCGACCACATCATCGGCGGCAGCGAGGAAACCACGACGGGGGTGCACCGCCTGCGCGCGATGGCCTCGGACGGGAAGCTGCTTTACCCGGTCTACGCCGTCAACGACGCCGAGACGAAGTGGGACTTCGACAACGTGTACGGCACCGGCCAGAGCACCCTCGACGGCATCCTGCGCGCCACCTCGGTGCTGCTGGCGGGCAAGAACTTCGTCGTGGCCGGCTACGGGCACTGCGGCCGGGGCGTGGCGATGCGCGCCAAGGGCATGGGCGCCAACGTCATCGTGACGGAGGTCAAGCCGACGGCGGCCCTCAAGGCCACCCTCGAAGGCTGCCGCGTCATGACGATGGACGAAGCGGCCGCCGTGGGCGACATCTTCGTGACGGCCACCGGCATGCGCGACGTGATCCGCGGCCACCACTTCGTGGCGATGAAGGACGGCGCCGTAGTGTGCAACACCGGCCACTACGACGTGGAAATCAACCTCGGCGAGCTGGCCGAAGTCGCGTCCGACGTGCGCACCGTGCGCGACAACAACCGCGAATACACGCTCGACAACGGCAAGCGGGTATACGTGCTCGCCGACGGCCGCCTCGTGAACCTGGCCGCGGCCGAGGGCCACCCCTCCGAAGTGATGGACATGAGCTTCGCCAACCAGTTCATGGCGCACCTGAACCTGGTGCGTCTACACGAGTCCGGCGGCGACCTCAGCCCGCGCGTGATCGACCTGCCCGAAGCGCTCGATCAGGAGATCGCGCGGATCAAGCTCGAAACGATGGGCATCGCCATCGACGCGCTTACCGAGGAGCAGGAGGTCTACGCCACCGACTACTCGGCCGGCACCTGAGCCTGCGCCGAAACGCCATGAAAAAGGCCGCTCCGAAGCTTCGGAGCGGCCTTTTTGCGGCTCGGGGAGCGCTCAGGCTTCCCACGTCAGGATGTCCTGCTCGGTCTTCTCGCGCGATTGCCACTCCTCGGCCTCGGGCAGGGGCTCGCCTTTCTCGGTGCGGTTGTAGCCCTGGCTGCGCCACTGCTCGGCCAGGTAGGCGTTCCACTGCGCGTAGTGCTGCCACTGCTCCGGAAGCTCGTCATCGGCGAAGATGGCCTCCGTCGGGCAGGTGGGCACGCAGGCGTTGCAGTCGATGCATTCGTCGGGGTGGATGGCGATGAAGTTCGGCCCTTCGTAAAAGCAGTCCACCGGGCAGACTTCCACGCAATCGGTATACTTGCAGTTGATGCAGGGCTGGGTAACGACGTAAGGCATGATGGTTCTTTACCTCTATGGGCAGAGTGCGGTGTTCCGGGGGACAGTGCTCCGAATGTAGCGGAAGTGTTTTTGAACCGCAAGAACAAGTTGCAACGTCGGGTTTTTTACAGGCGCCGGGGCGGTTTTGGCCGCCGCCGGTGGTATCGTAGCAGCCGGGCCGCCTCCGGCCCTGCGCCCCCGTTTCCTAACCCCGACGCCTACCCCATGACGGAGCACAGCCGCACGATTGCGATGATCGCGCACGACGGCAAAAAGGCCGACATGATCGCCTTTGTCATTCAGAACCGCGACTTGCTGATGCATTTCAACCTGGTGGCCACCGGCACCACCGGCAAGCTGATCGAGGACAAAACCGGCCTGCCGGTGCGGCGCTATCTGTCCGGGCCGCTCGGCGGCGACGCGCAGATTGCGGCGCGCGTGGTCGTCGGCGAGATCCACGCGGTGTTCTTCTTCGTGGACCCGCTGGACAAGCACCCGCACGACCCCGACATCCAGACGCTCATGCGGGCGTGCAACGTGCACAACGTGCCCCTGGCGACCAATACCGCCACGGCGCGCTACATCCTGACGGCCAAGCATCTGCTGCACGGCAACCCGGCGCCCATGCCGGCCTAGACGCGCGCGCCGCCCTCGAACAAATCGCCGGTGCGCACCGGCGGCTCCAGGCCGAAGTGCGCGTAGGAGCGCGCCGTGGCGATGCGCCCGCGCGAGGTGCGCTCCAGGTAGCCCTCCTGGATCAGGTACGGCTCGTAGACCTCCTCGATGGTGCCGGCGTCCTCACCGACGGAGACCGCAAGGTTCGAGAGGCCGGTGGGGCCGCCGGCGAACTTCTCCATGAGCGTGAGCAGGATGCGCGTGTCCATGTCGTCCAGCCCGAGCGCGTCCACGTCGAGCGCGTTGAGCGCGTGGTCCGCCACCGCGCGCGTGACGCGGCCGTCGCCCTGCACCTCGGCGAAGTCGCGGGTGCGGCGCAGCAGGCGGTTGGCGATGCGCGGGGTGCCCCGGCTGCGGCGCGCAATCTCGAAGGCGCCGTCGTCGCTGATCTCGACGCCCAGCAGCGCCGCCGAGCGCTGCACGATTTGCTGGAGCAGGTCGGCGGTGTAGTAGTCGTACCGGAAGTCGATGCCGAAGCGCGCCCGCAAGGGAGCCGTGAGCAGGCCCTTGCGCGTGGTGGCCCCGATGAGCGTGAACGGCGGCAGGTTGATCTTCAGGCTGCGCGCGTTCGGCCCCGAGTCGATCACGATGTCGATGTGGTAGTCCTCCATCGCCGAGTACAGGTACTCCTCGACGACCGAGCTAAGCCGGTGGATCTCGTCGATGAAGAGCACGTCGCCCTCGTTGAGGTTCGTCAGGATGCCGGCGATGCTGGCGGGCTTGTCGAGCACGGGGCCGCTGGAGGTTTTGATGCCGGCCCCCATCTCCTCAGCGATGATGTAGGCAAGCGTGGTTTTTCCCAGCCCCGGCGGCCCCGAGAGCAGCACATGGTCGAGCGTCTCGCCGCGTTGCAGGGCGGCCGTCATGAACACGCGCAGGTTGTCCTTGATTTTCTGCTGGCCCGTGAAGTCGTCCAGCCGCGAGGGTCGGAGCGCCTTTTCCAGGTCTTCGTCGGAGCCGTATTTCCGCGCAGCGAGCGCCGAGTCTTTCATGTGTCCGCACCTCCAGGGTAAAAGAAAAGTCGTCGGGCAGGGGCAAGCATAATAAAAACATAGGGTGACAAACTTGTGTCACCAAGGGCCGGCGGATTTCATAAGCTAATGATTCGGCTCATGTTGACAAAGCATAGGTTTGGCGATACGTTATAGGCACTATGTTTGCTGTAGACGATATACTCATCTCTGACGATTTGCTCACGGCGGCCTTTGCCTGCGACCTCAGCGCGTGCAAAGGCGCGTGCTGCGTCGTCGGCGACTCCGGCGCGCCGCTGCTGGAGGAGGAGCGCGCCGTGCTCGAACGGCTCGTCCCCCGCGTAGCCCGCTGCTTGCCCCCGGAGGCGCTGGCCGTCATCGAAGCCGAAGGCGTGTGGGAGGAAACCGGCCCGGGCGCCTATGCCGTGCGCACCGTCGGCGGCGGCGCATGCGTGCTGGCCCGCGCCGAGCGCGGCGTGACGCGCTGCGCTTTGCAAATGGCGTATCAGAAAGGCGAGATCGACTTCGAGAAGCCGATCTCCTGCCATCTCTACCCGATTCGCATCGAAACCTACGGCGCGCTCGAAGTGCTCAACTACGAGCAGATCGACCTCTGCGAGGGCGCGCGCCGCTACGGATGCCGCAGCCGCATCGCGCTCAGCGACTTTCTGGAAGCGCCGCTCACCCGGAAGTACGGCCCCGCATGGTACGCCGCGTTTCGGGAAATCGTCGAGGCCCGGCGCGCCGATCTGGGCGTCGCCGTAGAAACGGCCGCTTCCCCGGGTAACCGCTCATGCTGAATCTACAGCAGAAACAGTCGTTACAGCAGAAGCTCTCGCCGCAGCAGATCCAGTACATCAAGCTGCTGCAACTGCCGA
>CBDTTW010000180.1:0-6462 GCA_965363675.1 uncultured Rhodothermaceae bacterium | reverse complement strand
AGGCGGCGGCGCGGGCGGCGGCCGAGCGCGGCGACGCCGTCGAGATGCTGCCCGAGGCGGCGACCGGCGAGGCGCGGGAGGTGGGGGCGGCTTTGGCCGCCGGCTTCCTGAAGGGCGCGGCGCCGGGCGGCCCGCCGGTATGCCTGCTCTGGGGCGGCGAGACCACCGTGACGGTCACGGGCTCCGGCTCGGGCGGGCGCTGCCAGGAGATGGTGCTGGGCGCCGAGCCGCTGCTGGCCGCCTCGGGGGCCAATGTGCTCATGGCCTGCTGCGGCACGGACGGCAAAGACGGCTCAACGCCCGCCGCCGGGGCGTGGCTGACGCCCGAGCAGGCCCGCCGGGCCCGCGCCCTCGGCTACGACGCCTCGGCGGCCCTGGCGCGCAACGACGCCTTCCGCTACTTCGACCGCCTCGGGACGCTTTTCTACACCGGCGCCACACATACCAACGTGATGGACCTCGGGATGCTGCTGCGCCGGTGAAACGGGCGCGCCGGGGGCGGCCGGCAGGCGTCGGAAGTGATAAGGCTGCTACCTGCGCGCCGGCGGGGAGCCAACCGGACGCCTCGGCCGTTGGAAGGGCATCCCTCAAAACAGCCGAGAAGATCCGATGTCTACTGGAATGCCGCGTTGGACCCGTGCGCCTTTGCAGCCCGATTACGTGGCGCCTCGGGAGCTGGAGCACGGGCTGACGCCGCTGAGCGCGACGAACGCCCGCAAGCTCGTCTGGTTGCAGCCGAGCATTTTGCGCCCTGCTTACGAGTTGTGGGCCGGCGAATGCGTCGTCGGGACGCTGCGCTACCGGGGCATGACGCAGCGCGAAGCCCTCGGAGCCGCCGCCGACGGCTTATGGCGCTTCGAGGAGCAAGAGGAAAGCGGCCAGGGCATCCTGATCTACGAGCGCGGCAAGCTGGTGGGCCGCGTGCGCCGCGAGACGGCCTCGCACGAGGTCATCATCCTGCACGAGAGTTTCGTGTTCCACGCGGCGCCCCTGAGCCTTGTCGGCGGCGCCTGCTCGGTGACGGACGTGCAAGGCGTCGAGCTGCTGCGCGGCGCGCCCCAGGCGGAGGGGTTGCCCCGCACGGAGCTGGCGGTGCGCAAGGCCGCCCGCAAGATGCCGCTGCTCTCGCTGCTGCTGCTCACCTGCGAGTACCTGCAACTGTCGCGGCCCGCGCCGCGCGCAGGCTGGCTGAGCGGACGCCGGCAGCCCAACATGGGCTGAGCGCGTCGCGCGCCCCTTTCGACTACGGCATACCCCATGGCAACGACGACGAACCGGCTCGCCGGCGAGCACAGCCCGTATCTGCTTCAGCACCAGCACAACCCGGTGGACTGGCGGCCGTGGGGCGAGGAAGACTTTGCAGCGGCCCGCCGGGAGGACAAGCCGATTTTCCTCTCCATCGGCTATGCGGCCTGCCACTGGTGCCACGTCATGGAGCGCGAGTCGTTCGAGAACGAGGAGATCGCGCGCCTCATGAACGAGGCGTTCATCAACGTCAAGGTGGACCGCGAGGAGCGCCCCGACGTGGACGCCATTTACATGTCGGTGTGCCAGGCGCTTACCGGCTCGGGCGGCTGGCCGCTCACGATCGTGATGACGCCGGAGGCGAAGCCGTTTTTCGCGGCCACCTACATTCCGCCCGTCACGCGGCAGGGGCGCCTGGGCATGGCCGACCTCGCGCCGCGCCTCCGGCAGGTCTGGCGCGCCGAACGCGACCGCATCTACGCCTCCGCCGACCATATCGCCGCCGGCCTTGCCGCCGAGGCGCGCCACTCCGCCGCCGCCGAGGCGGACTTCCTGCCGCTGGAGGACGCGGCTTTCCGGCAACTGGCCGGCCGATACGACGCCGTGCACGGAGGCTTCGGGTCGGCCCCGAAGTTCCCGAGTCCGCACACCCTCATGTTTCTGCTGCGCTACGGTTTGCGCAGCGGCGGCGACGCGGCGCGGGACATGGCGGCGCATACGCTCCGGGCCATGCAGCGCGGCGGCATCTTCGACCAGATCGGGTACGGCTTCCACCGTTACGCCACCGACGCCCACTGGCTCGCGCCGCATTTCGAGAAGATGCTGTACGACCAGGCCATGCTGTGCCTGGCCTATACCGAGGGGCGCCAGGCCGTCGGCGACGCCTCGTTTGCCGAGACGGCGCGCCAAATAGCCGCCTATGTGCTGCGGGATTTGCGCAGCCCCGAGGGCGGCTTCTACGCCTCGGAGGACGCCGACAGCGAGGGCGTGGAAGGCAAGTTCTACGTCTGGACGGCGCAGGAGCTGGCCGATGTGCTCGGCGCCGAACAGGCCGAGGCGGCCGCCGCGTTTTTCGGCGCCACGGCCGAGGGCAACTTCCGGGACGAGGCGACGGGCGAGCGCACGGGGGCGAACATCCTGCGCCGCGCCGCCTCCGACGCGCCGCCGCCGGAGGACTGGCGGCGGCGCCTGTTCCTGCGCCGCGCCCTGCGCCCACGCCCCGGCCTGGACGACAAGATCCTGACGGACTGGAACGGGCTCATGATCGCCGCCCTGGCCCGCTGCGGCGCCGTGCTCGGCGACGAGGCGGCCCTAGAGGCGGCCGTCGGGGCGGCGCGCTTCGTGCGCGAGCACTTGCAGGACGCCGGCGGCAATCTGCTGCACCGGTGGCGGCGCGGCGCGGCGGGCATCCACGGCATGCTGGACGACTACGCGTTCTACATATGGGGCCTCATCGAACTGTACGAAGCCGCCTTCGAGACGCCGTACCTGGAGCAGGCCGCGACGCTCGCCGAGCATGTGCTGCTGCACTTCAGCCGCGAGGGCGGAGGCTTCTACCTGACCCCGGACTACGGCGAGCCGCTGCTCGTCCGCCCCGCCGAGTACTACGACGGGGCCCTTCCGTCGGGCAACGCCGTGATGCTGCTCAACCTGGCGCGCCTCGGGCGGCTCACCGGCCGCGACGCGTTCTCGGACGAGGCGCACCGCCAGGCCAAACACCTTGCCGCCGTCGCGGCGGCGCACCCTTCCGGCTATACGGCCGCGCTGCTGGGTTTGGATTTCCTGGCCGGGCCATCGAGCGAGGTGGTGATCACCGCCCCCGCCTACGACGCCGAGGTGCGGGCGTGCCTGGCGGTTCTCCACGGAGTGTTTGCGCCCAACAAGGTGTTGCTGCTGCGCACGCCCGACACCGAAGCCGCCGACCGCCTGGCGCCGCTGGCGGCGATGCAATATCCTGAAGGCGCGGGGCTCGCGGTCTACGTCTGTCGCAACTACGCCTGCCAGGCGCCCACGTCCGACCCCCAGGAAGCCGCGCGCCTGCTCACGCAACCCTGAAAGCCATGAGCGCTCCTCAACGCAACCCCGTCTACATCCTTTCGGCCGTCCGGACGCCCATCGGCCGGTTCGGCGGCGTGTTCAAGGGCCTCGGCCCGGTGGAGCTGGGGGCGGCCGCCCTGCGCGGCGCTCTGGAAGCGGCCGGCATCGACGGCGGCGATCTGGACGGCTACGCCTTCGGGAACGTGTTGCGCGGCGGCCACGGCCAGCTCGTGCCCCGGCAGGCGGCCATCCGGGCGGGCATCCCCGACCACGTAGACGGCTTCGCCGTGGATATGGTCTGCTCCTCCGGCATGATGAGCCTCATGACGGCCGCCGCCCTCATTGCGGCAGGCGAGGCAGACGTGATGCTGGCCGGCGGCGTCGAGTCCATGTCCAACGCGGGGTTCCACCTGAGCGCGCGGGCGCGGTGGGGCTACAAAATGCTCGCCGGGGCGCCCGAACCCTTGGGCGACCTCATGATGACCGACGGTCTCACCGACCCGTTCAGCGGCGAGGGCATGGGCATCCAGGCCGAGCGGCTGGCCGCCGAGTACGGCATCGCGCGCGCGGCCATCGACGAGGCGGCGGCGCGCTCGCACCAGCGCGCCGCCGCCGCCACGCAGCGCGGCGACTTCGCCGGCGAAATCATCCCCGTCGAGGTGAAGCAGCGCGAGGGGCCGCAGCTCGTCGCGGCGGACGAGGGCATCCGCCCGGATACGACGGCTGCGTCGCTGGCGGCGCTCCGCCCGGCGTTTGCGCCGCAAGGCGTCCTGACGGCGGGCAACAGCAGCCAGATCAGCGACGGCGCGGCTGCGCTCGTGCTTGCAGGCGAGGCCGGCTTGCGGCGGTTGGGCGCGGCGCCGCTGGCCGTCATCCTCGGCAGCGCCTGGTCGGCCGGCGCGACGTGGCGCTTTCCGGAGGCGCCGATCCCCGCCGTAAGGAAGCTTCTAGACAAGCTGGAGCTGGACGTCTCCGACTTTGGGTTGTTCGAGAACAACGAGGCGTTCGCGCTCAACAACGTGCTGTTCACGGAGCAGCTCGGCGTCAGTCCCGCCGTGCTCAACGTGCGCGGCGGAGCCGTGGCGCTCGGGCACCCCATCGGCGCTTCAGGCGCGCGCATCACCGTTACGCTGCTGCACGCCCTCCGCGAGATCGGCGCGCAGCGGGGTATGGCCGCCATCTGCCACGGCACCGGCGGCGGCACGGCGCTGGCGCTGGAGATGGTATAGGCGCATTCCCCGCGCCGCATCGGAAAAATGCCGCCGGGCTTATGAACGGCGGAAAGCAGCCGATACTGGGGGCAGCTTCGCGCGCCTGTGTGGAGCATTCACCCCAATCGGCTGCCGACCATGTCTATTGTTTTCAACCCCGAAACGATGTCCACGGGCTACGCGGACATCGACGAGCAACACAAAGAGCTTTTCAACCGGCTGAACCAGCTTCTGGACGCCATGAAGTCCGGCCGGGGAAGGCAGGAAGTGGAAAAGATGGTGGCGTTCCTCGGAGAGTACGCCGTGCGCCACTTCGCCCACGAGGAGCGCTGTATGGACCGCATGGTGTGCCCGATGACGGCCAAGAACAAGGCCGCCCATGCGCAGTTCCTCGAAACCTTCACGGCGCTGAGCGAGCGCATCGCCCGCGAGGGGCCGTCGATCTCGGCGGTGATCGAGGTGCAGACGAAGGTGTCGGACTGGGTGCTCAACCACATCGTCCGGGTAGACACGCACATGAAAGCGTGCGTCAAAAAAACGCAAGCGGCGCACGTGTAAACGCGCCGGAGCGTTACGAGCAAGCAAAATCACGCAGGCGCCGCCCGTGTATGAAGGGCGGCGACCGCGCGCAGCATTATCCTTGGGCGTCGCGGCCTCCCTAAAGGGGGCGCGGCGCCGTTTGTTTCTCGGGCGCGGCCCGGCGGCTCTTCAACCCAAGCATGAACCCCGCACCCTATGGAGTGGATTTCAGACCCGCAGAGTTGGATCGCCCTGGGCACTCTTACCGCCCTCGAAATCGTACTGGGCATCGACAACATCGTCGTCATCTCCATCCTGACGGGCAAGCTGCCCGCGCATCAGCAGCAGAAGGCGCGGCTGACGGGCCTGGCGATTGCCATGATCGCGCGCATCTTGCTGCTCTTTTCGATTACGTACATCATGCGGCTTACGGCGCCGCTCTTTACCGTCGTCGGGCTGGAAATCAGCGGGCGCGATCTCATCCTGCTGGGCGGCGGTCTGTTCCTGATCGCCAAGAGCACGCACGAGATCCATAACCGGCTGGAGGGCGAGGAGGAAGCCGCCGCCGCGGGCAAGAAAGCCGTTTCCTTCAGCAGCGTCATCTTCCAGATTCTCATCATGGACCTCGTGTTCTCGCTCGACAGCGTAATCACGGCCATCGGCATGGCGAACGAGCTTGCCATTATGGTGGCGGCGGTCATCATCGCGGTGGGCGTCATGATGCTGAGCGTGAACGTGATCTCGGACTTCGTGCATCGCCACCCTACGGTCAAGATGCTGGCGCTGAGCTTCCTGCTGCTCATCGGTGTGATGCTGATCGCCGAAGGGTTAGGGCAGCACATTCCGAAGGGGTACATCTACTTTGCCATGGCGTTCTCGGTGCTGGTCGAAGCCCTCAATCTGAAGTCGTCCAAGAACACGCCGGGCGCAGGGCCTGTGAAGCTCAAGAACCCGCAGGTGGCCGGGGCGGTCGAGCGGGCCGCAGAAAGCTGAAGCGCGCCGGGGCGCTCGGGGCGGACTTTTTTGCGCAGCCCTCGGTCGAGGTCGCGCGGGCGCTCTTGGGATGCGTGCTCGTGCACGAGCATCCGCGCGGGCGCCTGTCGGGGCGCATCGTCGAGTGCGAGGCGTACGCGGCGAACGACCCGGCTTGCCACGCGTGGGGCATCCGGGGGCCGGCGGCTCCGGCGCGGCGGGGCTACGCGCTCTTCGGCGCCCCCGGCACGGCCTATGTGTACCTGAACTACGGCATCCACTGGCTGCTCAACGTCGTCACGGAGCCGGAGGGCGTCTGCGGGGCCGCGCTGATCCGGGCCGTCGAGCCGCTGGAGGGCGAGGCGCTGATGCGCCTGCACCGGCCAGGGGCGCGCCGCCGCATCGACCTGACGAACGGGCCGGGCAAACTCACCCAGGCGATGGACATCGGCGGCCGGCATCACGGCCTGCCGCTCAC
>CBDTTW010000179.1:0-6462 GCA_965363675.1 uncultured Rhodothermaceae bacterium | reverse complement strand
ACGTGACGGCCAAGTGCTACGGCGGCGACATCTCGCGCAAGCGCAAGCTGCTGGAGAAGCAGAAGGAGGGCAAGCGCCGCATGAAGCAGGTGGGCCGCGTCGAGTTGCCGCAGGAAGCCTTCCTCGCGGTGCTCTCCATGGAAGACTAGTTCAACCCGACACGCTGGATACTTTTCGCGCGCTATGCGACGTATGCTTTCCGGTCTGCTGGTGTGCGCCCTGATGACGGCATGGGGCGCCGAAGCCCGCGCGCAGGACCTGATCGAGCTGTATCAGAAGGCGTATTTCAACGCGCAGGCCCGCACGTACTTCCAGAAGCACGGCATGCGCGCGGCGCCGCGCCCGGTCGTGGAGTTGCCGCCGCGCTCGGAGGAGCACCGCGCCTGGCGCGCGCTCCTGTTTCCGGAGCCGGAGCTGCCCCCGGCGCTGCCGCTTCCGGCGGCCTTCCGCGTCGAGGCCTGGCGGCCGGTGCGCCGCCTGGAACGCTTCTGGTTCGAGCGGCGCTTCCCCGGGCTGCGCTGGTCGTACTCGGGCAACAACTCCCGCATGGGCCTCGACACGAGCTGGACGCGCGTGCTGCGCGGCCGCCTCGAAGCCGCCTTCGGCCCGCCTACGCAGACGCTCATCGAAAGCCGCCGACGCCCCGGCGCGCGCGGCGCCGAGGAGTACATCCAGTTCGAGTACTGGATCATTGCCAACGACTCGATCCCGCTGCTCGTCATGGACGTAGACGGCCCGTTCGACCGGGGCCTCGTCGTGGCGACGGATCAGCGTTACCGCAACGCGCTGCCCGATCTGCGGGTGGAACTGCTTCGGGAACTGCTCAAAAAACAATTCCCCGAGCCGTACGTAGACTACTACTTCAACAAAGACCAGCGGCAGTGGTACCGCGCCGGCTTCAACGGCGCGCGCTACTTTCAGGAGCGCATCGCGCCTCCGGACCTGAGCCGGGGCCGGCCGCGCCTCGACGACGACCAGGGCTAGCCCCGCCGACCCCCTCACCTTACACAGCCATTACGTTGAACCTTCGATCCAGCACGGGAAGCCGCCGAAGCGCGACCACGTACGGGCGGCCTTCCACGGCGACCCCGGGCAACGGCAAGGCCCCTCGGGGCGCGGGCGGCAAGCCCCCCAAGAGCGCCTTTCGCGAGTGGGCCGACGCGCTCATCTTCGCCCTCGTCGTGATGCTCATCGTGCGGACGTTCCTGTTCGACCTGTTCCGCATCCCGACGCCCTCGATGGAGAACAGCCTGCTTACGGGCGACTATCTGTTCGTCTCGAAGCTGCATTACGGCACGCGCACCCCCGTGACGCTCGGGGTGCCCTTCACCAAGCTGTTCGTGGAAGGGGTGCGCCTGCCGCATACCCGCCTGCCGGGCTTCACGAAGGTGAAACGCGGCGACGCCGTGGTGTTCAACTACCCGCCGGAAAACAAGCCGGTGGACCGCAAGGAGCATTACATCAAGCGCATCATGGGCTTGCCCGGCGAAACCCTGGAGGTGCGCGATAAGGTCGTCGTCATCGACGGCAAGCCGCAGCCGCTCCTGCCGACGATGCAGTACCTGTGGGCCGTCTACAAGAACGACCCCAACGTCCACCTGAGCGAGGAGCGCCTGCGCCTGCTGGGCATCAAGGAGGCGCACCAGACCTCCGACCCGAGCCTCGTGCTGGTGCGCGCCACCGAGTCGGGCATCCAGAACGTGCGCGCCTTGCCCTACATCGACCGGGTGGAACCCTACATCGCCTCGCCGAACGCGGGCTACGGGGCCGAGATGTACCCCGCCGGGCGGGGCTACACCCCGGACAACTACGGCCCGGTCCTGATCCCGAAGAAGGGCATGCAGACGCCGCTCAACAACGAAACGTGGCCGGTTTATGGCGCGGTGATCTCGCGCTACGAAGGCCATTCGGCGGTGCAACTGGCCGACGGCTCGTTCCGGATCGACGGCAAGCCCGCCGAAAGCTACACCTTCGAGCAGGATTACTACTTTGCCATGGGCGACAACCGCGACAACTCGGAGGACAGCCGCTTCTGGGGCTTCGTCCCGATGGACCATGTGGTAGGCCGGGCGCTGCTCGTGTACTTCTCCTGGGACGCCGAGGCGCACCTGCCGCGCTTCAACCGCCTTTTCAAGCTCATCGACTGAGCGGCGGCCGCGCGCCGTCTGAACGCAGAAAAGGCTCCATGCGGAGCCTTTTCTGCGTTGTAGGAAGCCGGGGAGATCAGCGCGAGGCCTTCAGCCGCCGCGCGTCGAAGCGTTTCTGCAAGTCCGTGCCGGGGGGGACTTCGTAGGGGTCCTCCGGAAGCGAGACCTTCGTCAGAATGGGGTACCGCTTCTTGTACTCGAACGGATGCGGATGCGTGAGCGGGTCCTCGCCGAGCACGAGCACCATCGTGCCCAGCTCCTGCACGGCCGCCTGCATCGACTCCTCGCCGTAGCCCTTGTTCGTCTTCCAGGGCGTGGCCCAGTCGTAGATCCACTTGGCGTCGAGTTCGATCAGGCGCACGCACCCGTGGCTGGTGGGGCCGCCGGTCGGCATGGCGTACTGGTGGATATGGATGCCGCGAATGTTGTGGAAGTTAAACACCCAGTACATCTCCCACGGCTCATCGTCGCTCGGGCTGAGCGTCGAGACGCGGTAGGGCACCTTCCAGTTGAAGTTGTAGCGGCCGTTGGGCGTGCGGCTCTCCTCAGCGCCGGTGTTGACGATGCCCCAGCGGGCCAGCTTGCCGTACTCATAGGCGGCGAAGGCCTGGATCGACTTGTGGATGATGAACAGCTTGTCGAGGTTGCGCGCGCCGGGGTAGTACTTCGGGAAGGGGCTGTAGGCGCGGAAATCCAGGTCGAAGGCCTGCGGCGCCACGAGCGTGTCGCCGATCTGCACCTCCTCCATCAGCCGCCGGTTGAGCATCTCGACGAGCTTGGCGCGCTTATGGCCGAGCTTCGAGTCGTCTCCGCCGAGGGCTTTGTAAAACTTGTTGCGCGCCACGACCGTGTTGCCGGACTCGTCGTCGATGACGTAGTAGTCGTAGTAGACCTCGGGCAAGTCTTCCAGGTCCGCGGCGGAGGGCGCCGAGAGGACTTCCTCGACCTCGCTTTGGTTGATGTAGCTCTGCGCCCGCGCCGGGGCGGCCGCGCCTGCCAGAAGCAGCACGAGCGCGGCGGCGACCGCCGAGAGCGACCGAAGGGTTGCCGGTGAACGCATATATCTATGATCGGGTATGGCGTGTGAAGGCAGGGGTAGTGCTTCTGTCCGGTATCACCAAAAACATGCCTGCGTGTTTCTGGCGGCGGGGCTGCGCGCCGGGGCGCCGGCGTTTGTTGCCCAATTAGTTACCAGGCATAGGTTTACGCCGCTGCGCCGCTCGGGGCCGCCGCAGCGGCGACGCCCTAAAATAGGAACCGCCGGCCAATTTCCTGACCGGCGGCGACTACTTTGGTAAACGGGCGGCGGGCGGCCTCAGGCGGCGGTCTCGGCAGGCAGCAGGGCGCGGTGCCACGCCTGCCCGGCGGCGGCCGTAAGCCCGCCCCGGCGCACCGCCCCGAGTGTGCTCACACCGAGGTCGAAGACGACCGTGCCGGCATCGACGGCGCCCGCGCGGGCCTGCTGCTTGAAGGCGGCGCGGCCGGCAAGCTGAAACGCGCCCTCAGCGTCGAGGTAGGCTATGTGCAGCGGGTCGTGCCAACCGAAGCCGCCCTCGCGGGCGACTTCGCCGAGGGCGCCCGTGAGGCCGTCGATGGCGCAGCCGGAGACGCGCTCTTCCGCCAGCCACGCGCCCACGACGAGCAGGCGCTCGTGCAGCACGGCCAGTTCCGCCGTGACGGGGTGGCCGTGGCAATGCCACGACGCGAGGAACGCCCGCAGCCGCTCCTCGGCGCGGGCGCGCACGTCGGCGGGCAAAGGCCGGTCGTAGGCGAGGCACCACACCTGCGCCTCGTCGGGCAGGGTGGGCATGAAGCGGGCGGCGTCGGCAGAAGGGGAAGCAGGCATAAGGCAAAGAAATCAGGTGGATGCAACGGAGTCGGAAAGCAGCCCCTGCGGCTCGGCGGCGGCGTCCGGAAGCAGCATCGCCAGGGCCGCCTCGGCGATGCCGGCGGGGCTGAGGCCGATGAGGTCGTAGAGTTCTTCCTGCGTGCCGTGCTCTACGAAAGCGTCCGGGATGCCGAGGCGCCGGATCCGGGGCGTGTAGCCGCGCTCGCTCATCCATTCGAGCACGGCCGTGCCCGCGCCGCCCAGGGCGGCCCCGTCCTCGACGGTGATGATGTGCGAGAACGCCCCGGCGACCTCCTCCAGGAGCGCGTCGTCGAGCGGTTTGCAGAAGCGCAGGTCGTAGTGGGCCGCGCGGATGCCGTGCGCCTGGAGCCGCGCGCACGCCTCGACGACGTGCTGCCCGATGGCGCCGTAGGACAGGAAGGCGAGGCGCTCGCCCTCGCGGATGCGGCGCCCCCGGCCTATGGGCAACTCCGTGAAGTCGGGGCGGAGCGCGGCGCCGGTGGCGGCCCCGCGCGGGTAGCGGATGGCGAACGGCGCGTCGTGGCGACTGGCCGTGTACATCAGGTCCACGAGGTCCTGTTCGTCCATCGGGGCCGAGAGCACCAGGCCGGGCACGCAGCGCAGGTAAGCAATGTCGAGGGCGCCGTGGTGTGTGGGGCCGTCCGAGCCGGCGATGCCCGCGCGGTCCATGCACAGCACGACGGGCAGGTTTTGCAGGGCGATGTCGTGCACGACGCCGTCGTAGGCGCGCTGGAGGAAGCTGGAGTAGATGGCGAGGAACGGGCGGCAGCCCTGGGCGGCGAGGCCGGCGGCGAACACCGAGGCGTGCATCTCGGCGATGCCTACGTCGAAGGCGCGGCCGGGCATCTCGTCGAGCATCTGCTTGACGCCGGTGCCGCTGGGCATGGCCGCCGTGATGCCCACGATGCGCGCGTCGCGGCGGGCCAGATCGACGAGCGCCTGCCCGAACACGTCCTGCCAGAGCGGCGGCCGCTTCGGGGCGGGCTCTGCCTTGCCCTTGAGGCTCAGGCCGGTGACCTTGTCGAAGGGCGAGCTTTGGGCGTGCCACTTCACCTGGTCCTGCTCCGCCGGCGCGAAGCCTTTGCCCTTGACGGTCACGGCGTGCAGGAGAATCGGGCCGTGGAGGGCGCGCAAGTCGGAAAGCATCTCGACGAGCAGGCCGATGTCGTGCCCATCGACGGGGCCGAAATACCGGAAGCCGAGCGCCTCGAAAAGGCCCCCCGGCGTGAGCGTGGCCTTGATGCCTTCTTCGAGCTTGGCGGCCAGCCGCTGAAGCGTGCCGCCGCCTTTGCCGCGCATCTTCTGGAGCAGCCCCCACACGTCGTCGCGGAAGTGATTCCACGCCTTGCCCGAGGTGATGCCGGCCAGGTATTCGTTGAGCGCGCCCACGTTAGGGTCGATGGACATGCGGTTGTCGTTGAGCACGACGACCAGATCCGAGCCGGAGGAGCCGGCGTTGTTGAGCCCCTCGAAGGCGAGGCCCCCCGTCAGGGCGCCGTCGCCGAGGATCGCCAGTACGCGCTGGTCGCCCCCCGAGAGGTCCCGCGCGACGGCCATGCCGAGCGCCGCCGAGATCGACGTGCTGGCGTGGGCGACGCCGAAGGTGTCGTAGGGGCTTTCGTCGCGGCGGGGAAAGCCCGAGATGCCGCCGCGCTTGCGGTTGGTCGGGAAGGCGTCGCGGCGGCCCGTGAGAATTTTATGCCCGTAGGCCTGGTGCCCCACGTCCCACACGAGCAGGTCGTGCGGCGTCTGGTAGGCGTAGTGCGCCGCGACGGTCAGCTCGACGGCCCCGAGCGAGGCGCCGAAGTGCCCGCCGTGCACCGCCACCACGTCGATGATGTAGTCGCGCAGTTGCCGGCACACCTCGGGAAGCTGGTCGGGGCGAAGACGGCGCAGGTCTTCCGGAACGTTGATTTGCCTGAGCAAGGCGCCCGGCTCAAACTCGGGCTCCGTGGGAACGCGCATACGGTAGGTGCGGGCAGATGGGACAGGGTTTATTCGAGCGTCAGTTCCCGGATGCGCAGTTCGGCCTGGTCGAGCCGCGCCATGCAGTACTGCGCCATGCGGAAACCTTCTTCGTAGCGCCGCAGCGCTTCTTCGAGCGTCAAGTCGTTTTGCTCCAGCGCCGCCACGGTTTGTTCCAGGAGCGCCCGGGCTTGCTCGAAGGTGAGCGCCGAAGCGTCGTGGGGGGCAGGGGAGAGGGGCTGCGTCATGGGGGGTGTGGCCTCGGATGCTCTGTGGGTTACCAATGCCGTTGCCGGGAGTAAGTTTCTGGAAGGCGGTGATTGGGGCCGTTCAGGGCTTTACGACGGCCGTACGCGCGCCGTCGTGGAAGCGCAGCACGACCTCCTCGGCGGCCCGGAGGCCGCCGGCCGAGGCGATGCGGCGGCCGCCTTGCTCGGCCAGCACGAAACCCTGGCGGAGCGGGCGCGCCGGGTCGAGCAG
>CBDTTW010000178.1:0-6482 GCA_965363675.1 uncultured Rhodothermaceae bacterium | reverse complement strand
GCGGGCGTGCTGACGGCCTTGCCGGCGGCGGCGGGCGCCGCCCTGGGCCTGGCCGATGGGCGGCTGCAAGGCTTCCTGCCGTATCTGCTCGGGTGGCTGCTGGCCGACTTCGGCGCGCCGCTCTGGACGCTCAAGGCCGGCTGGCTCATGAAGCCCGTCGAGCGCCGCATCCAGGAGGGCTACAAACGCCGGGCGCGGGCCGCCCTCGCCGCGCGCCCCGACCTGACGGTTATCGGGATCACGGGCTCGTACGGCAAGACAAGCGTCAAGTTCATCATCGCCGAGATCCTGAAGCAGCGTTTCAACGTGCTGGCCTCGCCGGCGTCGTACAACACCCCGATGGGCATTTGCATCGTGCTCAACCAGCAGTTGCAGCCCGAGCATCAGGTGGTCATTCTGGAGATGGGCGCCCGCTACCGGGGCGACATCGCCGAGCTGTGCGCCATCGCGCAGCCGGATATCGGCGTGGTCACGTCGGTGGGGGTCGCGCACCTCGAAACGATGGGGCCTATCGAAAGCATCGCCGAGGAAAAGGGCAGCCTCATCCGCCTGACGAAGCCCGGCGGCGCGGCCGTGCTCAACGCCGACAACCCGTACGTGGCCGCAATGGTCGGGCAGGCAAGCGGGCCGGTCTGGCGCGTCTCCGTCGAGGGAGCCGCCGCCGAGGTCAGCGCCTCCGGCATCCGCTACGACGCCGAGGGCGCGGCCTTTACGGTGCGCGACGCCGAGGGCCACGCGCAGGAGTTCCGCACGCGCTTGCTGGGGCGGCACAACATCCTGAACATCCTGTTGGGCGTGGCCGTAGGGCTGCACCTGGGCTTGCGCCTGCGCCAGATCGCCCACGCGGTGGCGCGCATCGAACCCATCGAGCACCGCCTGCAACTGCGCCACGACGGCCGCGCCACCATCATCGACGACGCCTTCAACTCCAACCCCGTCGGGGCGCGCAACGCCGTCGAAATCCTGGGGCAGTTCACCTCCGGGCGGCGCATCATCGTCACGCCGGGCATGGTAGAACTGGGCGAGCGGCAGTACGAGGAGAACCGCATCCTCGGCGAGCATATCGCCGACCATGTAGATCTAGCCGTGCTCATCGGCGAGAAGCAGACGAAGCCCCTCCAGGACGGCCTGGCGGCGCGCGGGTTCCCGCCTGAAAAGACGCGCATCTTCAACTCGTTTTTCGACGCCCAGGCGTTTCTGCGGGCCGAGCTGCGCGAGGGCGACGTGGTGCTCTACGAGAACGATCTGCCCGATCAGTACAATGAGGCGTAGCCATGCCGCGCGCTGATGCCCGCCGCCCGCCGGATCTGGCGCACGAGGCGGCCTGCCGGGCCGCAGGTCATACGCTCGTGGCCGGGGTGGACGAGGCCGGGCGGGGCTGCCTGGCGGGGCCGGTGGTGGCGGCGGCCGTCATCCTGAAGCCGGGGGCGGCGCTGCCGGGCCTGCGCGACAGCAAGCTGCTCTCGGCGCCCGAGCGCGAGCGGCAGGCGGCCCTCGTGCGCGACCAGGCGCTCGCCGTGGGGCTGGGGGTGTGCTCCCCCGCCGAGATCGACCGCCTCAACATCCTACGCGCCGCCCTCGAAGCGATGCGCCGGGCCGTGGCTGCGCTTTGCCCCGCCCCCGCGTGTGTGCTGACCGACGGCTGCCAACCGGCGCCGGGCCTTACGGCCGCGCAGATCACCATCGTCGGCGGCGACCGGGTGTGCCTGAGCATTGCGGCGGCCTCGGTGCTGGCGAAAACGCACCGCGACGCCCTCATGCGCGGGCTCGACGCGGAGCACCCCGGTTACGAGTGGGCGCGCAACAAGGGCTACCCCACGGCGGCGCACTACGAGGCCCTGCGGCGGCTCGGCCCTACGGCGCACCACCGCCGCTCATTCCGGCTGGCCTAGCGCGCCGGCGGCCTCCCACGCCGCGCAGATGCTCCGGTGCAAAAGGGCGGCGGCCTCGGGCTTGCTCAGCCCGCTCGTGTTCACCGTGAGGTGCGCCCGCTCGTAAACCGGCAGGCGGCGCGCCATGAGCGCTTCGATGCGCTCCAGCAGCGCCGCATCCGGCAGCAGCGCCCCCGAGGCGTCTTGCAGCAGGGGCCGGTTGGCGGCTTTCTTGAGGCGCGCCACGAGCACATCGCGGTCCACGCGGATGAACACCACCATGCCGCGCGCCGTCGCCCACGCCATAGCCTCCGGCGTGGCGAGCGCGCCCCCGCCGACGGCCGTCACGAGGCGCGCGGCTCCGGCGGTCTCGTGCAACGCCGCCCGCTCCAGCGCGCGGAAGGCGGCCTCGCCCCGGCGCTCTATGATTTCGCGCACCGGCGCCCCCGCCGCCGCCTCGATGGCCGCGTCGAGATCGGTGAAGGCGTACCCTATCTTCTCGGCCAGCAGCCGCCCGAGCGTAGACTTGCCCGCCCCCATGAAGCCCGTCAGGTAGATGCGGGTGGGGTAAGAAAGCGTTGGTTTGTCGGCGGCCTGGTCCACAGCCTTGCTCTGCATGAATACCTACCGGATGACCCTTGAGTACGACGGCGCCGGCTTCCACGGCTGGCAGACGCAGCGCGGCGCGCGCACCGTGCAGCAAACCGTCGAGGAGGCGCTTGCCCTGCTGTTGCCGGAGCGCCCGGACGTGATCGGCTCGGGGCGCACCGACGCCGGCGTGCACGCGCGCGGCCAGGTGGCGCACTTCCGCATCGACGCGGTCCTGGAAAGCGCGCCCATGATGCGCGCGCTCAACGGGATGCTCCGCCCCGACGTGGCCGTGCGCGCCTTCGGGCCTGCGCCCTCCGGCTTCCACGCCCGCTTCGACGCCCGCGAGCGCCGCTACCACTACCACGTCAGTATACGGCCTTTTGTGCTGGGCCGAAACGCGCGCGTCTACCTGGCCCCTACCCCCGACTTCGCGCGCATGAACGCAGCGGCCCTCGTCTTGCTCGGGCGGCGCGACTTCAGCGCCTTCTGCCGCGCCCGCTCCGAGACGACCAACCGCGTATGCGATTTGCGCCGGGCCTGCTGGACGCCCGAGGACGAAGCCGCCGGCTTCTGGCGCTTCGAGATCGCCGCCGACCGCTTCCTGCACGGCATGGTGCGCGCCATCGTAGGGTCGCTGCTGGAGGTCGGGCGCGGCCGCCGCTCCGAGGCAGGGCTGCGCGATGCGCTCGCCTCGGGCGACCGCCGTAGGGCGGGCGCGGCGGCCCCGGCCCGCGGCCTCGTGCTGCACGAAGTCCTCTACGAGCCGCCCGGCCCGTATGAATAAACCGTTGATCGTGAACGCTCTATGCCTGCCTCCGGAACTCCCGGCGGCCTTCGGGATTGTTCGTCGTATCTTTACAAACGCTCAGGCGCAACCTTTTTAGCGATTTTGCGAATACGGATGAAGGCAATCCTCCGCACGGAGCGGCGGGTCTCAACGGTTGGCAGGCGCTAGGTGAATCCATGAACATTCAACAGTTGCTAAAGGGTCTGGTGGTAGCCATCGTCCTCGTCGTGGCGATCATGCTGCTCATCCCGCTGCTGCAATTCGGCGTGCAGCTCCTCTGGATCGGTATGAAGGTGCTGCTGGTGCTGCTGCTGCTGGCTATCGTGCTGCGCTTCATCAACCTGGTGCAACACCACCGACGGTAGGCGCCGTATCTTGCCTCCGGGCGATGCCCCCCTGTTTTTATCCGGGCATCAGGATCAACCGGCGCCGACCCGTGGCTTCCCCTCACGCGCTTTCTTCCGCCGCCGACGCCCCCCCCGAGGCGCTGCTGCCCGCCCCCTGCATTTCCTCCGAGATCGGCCTGCTCGAACAGGTGATCGTGCACACGCCCGGCCCCGAGATGGATCTCGTCTCGCCGGAGGCGCTGGCGGAACTGCTCTTCGAGGACATCCTGTTCGTGGATAAGGCGCAGGCCGAGCACGGGCAGATGTGCGCCCTCATCGAAAAGGTCGTCGGGCGCCCGGACGCCGTGCTCCAGGTGAGCGCGCTCCTGCGCGACGCCTTCGAGGCGGAGGACGCCCGCGCCGAGTTCACCGAGCAGCTCTGCCGCATTTCCGCCGGCGCCAACCTCCAGGCGTTCGAGGCCGACCTGAAGCGCCTCACGCCGGAGGAGCTGCACGCGTTCGCCCTGACGGGCCGCAGTCCGCTCCCGATCCACGCGCCCCCCGTACCGAACCTGCTGTTCACCCGCGACGTGGCCGCCGTCGTGCACGAGTGCATCCTCCTGAGCCACCCCGCTACCGCCGCGCGCGCCCGGGAGAGCATCATCATGCGCATCATTCTGCGCCACCACCCCCGGTTTGCAGGCGTGCGCGAGCGCGTGGTGAGCCTGCCGCGCGGCGTCACGTTCGAGGGCGGCGATCTGGTGGTGCTCAACGAGCGGACGGTGCTCGTGGGGCACTCCGAGCGCACCTCGCTCGGAGGCATCATGGCGGCAGCCGGGGCGCTTTTTGCCCGCACGCCCATCGAGCGGCTGCTTGTGGTGGATCTGCCCAAGCGGCGCTCGACGATGCACCTCGACACGGTCTTTACGGTGTGCGCTCCCGGCGAGTGCGTGGTGTTTCCGCCGCTGCTCGGCGGGGCCGACCGGGGCGGCGTGCTGCGGCTCACGCGCGGCGACGCCCCCGGCCGCTTCACGACCGAGGTCCGGCCGAGCCTCCGGCGCGCCCTCGAAGAGTCGTCCGAGGCGCCGCTCACGTTCATTCCCTGCGGCGGCGAGGACCCGCATACCCAGGAACGCGAGCAGTGGACCGACGGGGCCAACTTCTTCGCCGTCGCGCCCGGCCTCGTCATCGGCTACGACCGCAACCGCGCCACCTTCGAGATGATGCAGCAGCACGGCTACCGTACGGTCACGGCGCGCGGGCTGCTGGCGTACTATGAAGAGAGCGAGTTTCGGCAGGGCGAGAAGATCGCCGTCAAGCTGGAGGGCAACGAGCTTTCGCGCGGCCGGGGCGGCCCCCGCTGCATGACCCTCCCGCTGCGCCGCCGGGCGCTGCCGTCCGAGGCCCCATGAGCCTTTCGCTGCTCGTCGAGCCGCACCGCCGCTGGATGAAAGCCGCCCTGCGCGAGGCCGAGAAAGCCTTCGACCTGGGCGAGGCGCCCATCGGAGCCGTCGTCGTGTTCCGGAACGAGATCGTCGGGCGCGGCCACAACCTCGTCGAGCGGCTGCGCGACCCCACGGCGCACGCCGAGATCATCGCCATCACGGCCGCCTGCGAAACGCTCAAGACGAAGTTTTTGCCGGGCTGCACGCTCTACGTCACCCTGGAGCCCTGCCCCATGTGCGCCGGAGCCATCGTGTGGGCGCGCCTGGACCGGCTCGTGCTCGGCGCGCTCGACGAGAAGGCGGGCGCCGCCGGCACGCTCTACAACATCGTCCAGGATGCGCGCCTCAACCACCAGGTCGAGGTGATTGCGGGCGTCGAGGAGGAGGCCGCGCGCGCGCTGCTGCAAACGTTCTTCCGGCAGCGGCGTTAACCCCGGCGACCCCTGCATCCTTCGCCTACCCCGTTATGCTGGACATCGTGATCATCGGGGCCGGACCTATCGGCCTCTCCTGCGGCATCGCCGCGCGCCGCGCGGGCCTGCGCGCGCTCGTCATCGAGAAGGGCGCGCTCGTCAACTCGCTCGTCGGCTATCCGACCAACATGGAGTTCTTCTCAACGCCGGATTTGCTCGAAATCGGCGGGCATCCGCTGCCGAGCCTGCGCTACAAGCCGATCCGCGAGGAGGCGCTGGACTACTACCGCCGCGTCGCCTCGGCCGAGCGGCTGGACATCAGCCTCTACGAGCGCGTGACGGGCCTGGAGGGCCGACGCGGCGCCTTTACGGTGCACACCGAGCGCCGCCGCCTGGAGACGCGCCATGTGATCGTCGCCACCGGCTTCTTCGATCAGCCGAACCTGATGGGCGTCGAGGGCGAGGCCCTGCCCCATGTGCTGCACTATTACAAGGAGCCGTTCGCCTTCGCCGGGCAGGAGGTCGTGGTGGTGGGCGCCAAAAACTCGGCCGCCAAAGCCGCCTTGGACTGCCACCGGCACGGCGCGCGCGTCACGCTGGTGGTGCGCGGCGCGGCGCTCTCCGAGAGCGTCAAGTACTGGATTCGCCCGGATCTCGAAAACCGCATCCGCGAAGGCGCTATCCGCGCGCTCTACCACACCTGCGTCACGCGCATCTTTCCGGAGGAGGTGGAGGTGCAGCCGCACGGCGGCGCCCCGACGCGCCTGCCCGCGCAGTGGGTGCTGGCCCTGACCGGCTACCGCCCTGACTACGACCTCTTCGCCCGGCTCGGCATCGACGTGCTCGGCGACCCCTGCCGCACCCCCGCCCACACCGAAGAGACCTTCGAGACGAACCGTCCCGGCCTTTACCTGGCGGGCACCGTCTGCGGCGGCCTCAACACGAGCCGCTGGTTCATCGAAAACGCCCGCTTCCACGCCGACCGCATCCTCGCGCACATCCAGGCCGGCCGTTAGCACGCGGCGCCATTTGCCGTTGCTTGCCTGGAT
>CBDTTW010000177.1:0-6498 GCA_965363675.1 uncultured Rhodothermaceae bacterium | reverse complement strand
GGGGCAGGCCGCTCGTGCGCGAGGCCGCCACCAGCCCGAGCGCCAGCGCCTCGATGCCCCGGATGGTGCGGTACCGCCCGGGGGGCAGCTTGGCGGGCGAAACCTCGTAGCGCACGATGAACTGCTCGGTGGTTTCGCCGAAGTGGTAGCCCTTGTGCAGGATGTGCAGGTTGGCCTGGAGCAGCTCCGGCTTGCGCCCGAACTTGGCGTTGATCCAGTCGATGGCCGGTTGCAGCGGGCGCGAGTAAAGCCAGAGAGCCAGCCCGAGCGCGAACATGTTCCGCGTGCGGTCGATGTCCTTGAGGCTCATGCCCGAGTCCTTGAGCGCCTCGCGCGTGAGCTTGGTCAGCTCGACCGGGATGACGCGGTAGCGTTCGAGCGAGCCGTCGGTGAGCGGGTTGGCCTTGTAGCCGGCCAGCTCCAGGTTGCGCGTCTCGAAGGCGTCGGCGTTGACGATGATGGCTCCGGCGGGCCGGAGGCGGTCGAGGTTGACCTTGAGCGCGGCGGGGTTCATCGCCACGAGCAGGTCGATCTCGTCGCCGGGGGTGCGCACCGGGTTGGAACTGAAGTGGAGCTGGAAGCCGCTGACGCCGTAGGTGGTGCCGGCGGGGGCGCGGATCTCGGCCGGAAAGTCCGGCATCGTCGCCAGGTCGTTTCGGGCGTAGGCCGTAGCGAGCGTGAACTGCGAGCCGGTGAGCTGCATGCCGTCGCCCGAGTCGCCGGCGAAAAGGATGGTAGCCGCCGGAATTTGCTCGGTTTGCTTTCCGGGGTTGGAAACGTCCATGGTGTATGCTCTCCTGTGGAAAAAGAAAAGTTCCGAGGAGCCGCCGCGCGTAGGGGGCGCTTCGGAAGCAGCCGCCGGCATGTTAGCGCTGCGAAAACAGGTGGTTAACGCGCCGGCAGGGGTCCGGCGGCTTTAAATGTAAGCACAAGTTCGCCAAAGTGTTCGGAACAGCGCGCACGGCGGCCTGTTAATCGCACCAACCGCCCGACGCTTCTTCACCGCCGCCGTATGCCTGCTCCCTTCGACCAGTTATTCCGCCGCTCCAAGCCGCTCATCGGTATGGTGCATACGGGCCCGAGCCCCGGCGTGCCCGGCTTCATCTGCGTCGAGAGCGTGGTCGAGCGGGCCGTAGCCGAGGCGGAAGTATTCGTGCGGGCGGGCCTCGACGGCATCCTGATCGAGAACATGCGCGACTTTCCGTGCATCCACGAGCGCGCCATGGGGCCGGAGATCGCCGCCTTCATGACGCGCGTGGCCCGGGCCGTCAAGCAGCGCGCCGGGCATTTGCCGGTGGGCGTGCAGGTGCTGTTTCAGGCCAACCGGACGGCGCTTGCGGTGGCCCTCGCCGCCGGCTGCGACTTCGTGCGGGCCGAGGGCTGGACGCACGCGCACGTCTCGGACAAAGGCATCGCCGAGGCGTGCGCCGGCGAAGTGGTCCGCTACCGCCACGCCATCGGAGCCGACCACATTCCCGTGCTGGCCGATGTCAAGAAGAAACACGCCTCGCACGCCTGGACCGCCGACCTGACGGTAGGCCAGGTGGCCGGGACGATGCGCCTGCACCACGCCGACGGCATCATCGTGACGGGGCCGCACACCGGCCTGCCGCCCGACATGGAAGATCTGTGCGCGGCGCGCACCCACGGCGCGCTCCCGGTGCTCATCGGCAGCGGCATCGACGCCGACAACGTGGGGCTGTACCTGCCCTATGCCGACGGCATGATCGTCGGGAGCGCCCTCAAGGAAGGCGGCGCGTGGCACGCCCCCGTCTGCGAGGAGCGCGTCCGCGAGTTGGTCGAAGCCGCCGAAATGGCGCGCGCGCCCGTCCGCCTCCCCCGCCTCGGCTGCTAGAGCCGCCCCGCCGATGCAAACGTACTCCGCCACCACCGAGGGCATCACCGTAAGCGTGCACCCGCAGTACCTCTCGGCGCACTCGGACTTCATAGGCCGCCGCCTGACGTTCGGGTACTTCGTGCGCATCCACAACGCCGGGCCGGAGCCGGTGCAGCTTTTGCGCCGCTACTGGCTCATCACGGAGCAGGACGGGCGCACCGAGGAGGTCGAGGGCGAGGGCGTCGTCGGGCGGCAACCCACCATCGAGCCGGGGCAGACGCACGAGTACGCGAGCTACTGCGTGCTGCAAACCTTCGAGGGCAGCATGGAGGGCTACTACTCGATGCTCAAGCCCGCCACCGGCGAAGTGATGCGCGTGGCGATCCCCCGGTTCACGCTCCGCGCCGCGGCCAACTGAGGGCGGCTAGATGACCTCGATGCGGATGTCGCAGCCGTCGGTCTCGACCTCGATGGCCTCGCGGTCGTCGCTGAGGCGGTAGTCCTGCACTTCGGCGGGCAGCAGCTCCGGGGGCGTATTCATCTGAAAGAGCGTGTCGGCCAGCACGTGCCAGTCCTCCTGCGTCAGGTGGACGGTGGCCTTGCCGCCTTCGGCCACGAAGGGCGCGTACTGGAGGACGCGGGCGAGGTGGTTGATGCCTTGTTTCTGGTGGAGCGAGGCGTCCATGAGGGCGTGCGCCGGGGGCGCGTTGTTGTACATTGCAAGCAGGTTCTTCCCCGAGGGCCGGGGCCTGGATAACGTGCGGGGCGCCCTCGCGTTCCACGGCCGGCCTTCTCTCCGTCGCCTGATGCCATGCGCGCCTACCTCGACTACCTCGAACACATCCTCCGCCACGGCGTCCGCAAGCAGGACCGCACGGGCACGGGGGCCCTGAGCCTTTTCGGAAGCCAGATGCGTTTCCGGCTGGAGGACGGCTTTCCGCTGGTGACCACCAAAAAGCTGCACCTGAGGAGCATCGTCCATGAGCTGCTGTGGTTCTTGCAGGGCGACACGAACGTGCGCTACCTCCAGGAGCATGGGGTGACGATCTGGGACGAGTGGGCGGACGCCGACGGCGAGCTGGGGCCCGTCTACGGGAAGCAGTGGCGCCGCTGGGAAGGCCCCGACGGCAGGCCGGTGGACCAGATCGCGGGCGTCGTCGAGGAGATCCGCCGCAACCCGGACTCGCGCCGCCTCGTCGTGAGCGCCTGGAACCCGGCCGAGGTGGACCAAATGGCGTTGCCGCCCTGCCACGTGCTGTTTCAGTTCTACGTCGCCGAGGGGCGCCTTTCGTGCCTGCTCTACCAGCGCAGCGTGGACAGCTTCCTCGGGCTGCCGTTCAACATCGCCTCGTACGCCCTGCTGACGCACCTCGTGGCGCACCAGTGCGACCTTGCGCCGGGCGACTTCGTCTGGACCGGGGGCGACTGCCACATCTACCTCAACCACCTCGACCAGGTGCGGCTGCAACTCACCCGCGAGCCCCTGCCGCTCGCGCAGCTACGGCTGCTCCGCCGCCCGGACTCGATCTTCGGATACCGCTACGAGGACATCGAAATCGTCGGCTACGAGAGTCACCCGGCCATCAAAGCGCCGGTGGCCGTGTAGCTCCGGGGCGCAGGCTCCGCGAAAGATTTAACCACGGTGGCGCCGACAAATTGTATTTTAAGCGTTTAGTTTGGAAGGCGGCCGGCGGCGGCCGTCCCCCGCAAAGCGCAGGCACGCATGAGCGACCGCAACTCGAAGCTGGAAATACTGCGGGGCGTCTACGAGGACAACCTCAAGACGGTCCGAAAGGAAGCCGAGGCCCCGGCGGCGACGGCGCGCCGGCGGGCGTGGCGGTGGCCGCTTCTGGCGGCGGCGGCGCTGCCGATTCTGGCGGCGCTTTTCATCGAGCTGGCGCCGCCGCCGGCCTCCGGCGCCGGGGAGCGCGCGCGCAACCGCGTCGCCTCGGAGAGTCCTACCTACCGCATCGACGCCGACAGCCTGCAAGCCGCCGGGGCCGACGCCTCGGGCTACAACGGCTTCGTCGCGGACCCGGCGCTGCCGCTGGCGACGCTCTTCGACTTGCAGATCAAGACCATCGTCATCGATCCGGGGCACGGCGGCAAAGACCCGGGGGCGGTCGGCAAGGCCGGGCTGGCCGAAAAGGACGTGGCCTTCGACGTGTCGCGGCGCCTCCGGCAGCGCCTCGAACGCCACAGCGGCTACCGGGTGCTGCTCACCCGCGAGCGCGACGTGTTCCTCTCGCTGCGCGAGCGCGTGGACTTCGCCAACGAGCACGAGGCCGACCTGTTCATCTCGATCCACCTCAACTACCTGCCTACCGAGCCCGCCTCCGTCGTCGAGACGTTTTACTTCGGGGCGCAGGGCGAAAAGAACACGCTGCAACTGGCCCGCGCCGAGAACCGGCACGCGGGCTACTCGGTGGCCGACTTCGACGACATGATCGCGCGCATCGAGAACACCATGCGCTTGCAGGAATCCCACCGGACGGCCGTCTCGATCCAGCAGAGCCTGTACCGCAACCTGCGCCGGATCAACGGCCACGTCACCGACTCGGGCGTCAAGTCGGCGCCGTTCGTGGTGCTGCTGGGCGTGGAAGCGCCCGCCGTGCTGGCCGAAATCTCCTGCCTGAGCAACCGCGCCGACGAGGCGAAGCTGAATACTGCCGCCTACAGGGAAAAAATCGCGTCGTTCCTGGAAGAAGGGGTTGTAAATTACCTCAAGCAACGTCCGACCACCGACCAACCTACCGCGGGAGCTTCCGGCTATGCCACCAAAGAGAACCAAGACCTCCGATAACATCCTTTATATCGGCATCGACCTGGGCACGTCGCGCAGCGCCATTTCGGCCAGCAACGGCAAGCGCAAATGGGTCGAGAGCTATGTAGGGTGGCCCAAGGACTTCGTGGCGCGCAAGCTCCTCGGGCAGGAAATTCTCTTTGGGGAGGACGCCGTCAAGAACCGCCTCTCGCTGCAACTGGTGCGCCCGCTGGAGTCGGGGGTGATCAAGGAGGGCACCGCGCGCGACGTGGAGGGCGTGCGCGAGCTGCTGCGCCACCTCATCGAGCAGGTAGGCCCCACCGACGGGCAGGAGATCTACGCCGCCGTGGGCGTGCCCGCCGAAGCGCTCAAGGTGAACAAGCTCGCCATCCGCGAAGCCGTCAAGGAGCACGCCCACGCTCTGATGGTGGTCTCGGAGCCGTTCTCGGTGGCCTACGGGCTGGGGGCGCTCACGAACGCGCTCGTCATCGACATCGGCGCGGGCACGGTGGACTTTTGCGTGATGCACGGCGCCATGCCGACCGAGGAGGACCAGCGCACGCTCACGACCGCCGGCGACTACATCGACCGGCAACTGCTGGAAACGCTGACCGAGAAGCACCCACGGACGCGCTTCAGCGAGACCCTGGTGCGGCGGCTCAAGGAGGAGCACGGCTTCGTGCGCCCGCGCTCCGAACGCGTGGTCGTGCGGGCGCCCGTCGAGGGCAAGCTGGTCGAGCACGACCTGACCGAAGAAGTGCGCCAGGCGTGCGAGAGCATCATCCCGCCGATTCTGGAGACGACGGTGGACCTCATCAGCCGCTACGAAGCCGACTTCCAGGAGCAGATCAAGCGCAACATCTTCCTGGCCGGCGGCGGAAGCCAGATCCGGGGCATCGCGGAGGCCATCGAGGAGGGGCTGGCCGACTACGGGACGTTCAAGGTAAAGACCGTCTCGGACGCGTTGTACTCCGGCTCCGACGGCGGCCTGGCCCTGGCGCAGGACATGCCGGAGGAGTACTGGGAGAACATGTAGCCGCATGCCTTCGGCCCCCGAGATCGTGCTGATCGCCGCCCTGGCCGAGCGCAACCGCGTGATCGGGCAGGGCATGGATCTGCCGTGGCATTTGCCCGAGGACCTCAAGCGGTTCAAGCGCCTGACGCTCGGGCGCCCGATCATCATGGGCTCGCGCACGTTCCGGGCGCTGCTGCACCAACTGGGCGGGCCGCTGCCGGGGCGGCGGTGCCTCGTGCTGAGCCGCAAGGGCTCGGTGGAGGGCCACCCCGAGGTCGAGGTGTACGGGTCGGCGCAGGCGGCGCTGGCCGCGCTGGCCGGCGAGTCGCTGGCGTTCATCGGCGGCGGCGGCGGCGTCTACGAAACGTTCCTGCCGCTGGCCGACCGGATGGAGCTTACCCTGGTCGAGGGCGACTACGAAGGCGACGTGTTTTTCCCGCCTTACGAACACCTGGTAGGGCCGGTGTTCGAGGTCGCCGCGGAGGAGCAGCAGCCGGGGTTTCGGTTCGTCACGTACCGGCGCCGCTAGCGGCGAAGGCATCGGGGCGGCGGCGCGCGAGGGCGGCGGCCAGATGCTCCAGGAAGCGCGCCTCGAAAGCGCGGGGCGTAAAACGCAGGCCGTTGGCCTTGCAGGCCGCCGTGCGGAACCGGGCGCGGCACTGCTCGAAGGTGAGCACCGCATCGATGAGGCCTTCCTGAAGCGGCGCCTCGAAGGCCAGGCCCGTCTCGCCCGGCACGATGGCTTCGGCGGCGGCGCTGCCCTGAAGCGCGAGAACCGGAGCCCCGAGCGCCTGCGCCTGCACGGCGGCGGCCGAAAAGCCGGCGTCGGAGACGCTCACGAACGCGAGGGCCTGTTGCAGGCACGCGGCGCGCTCGGCGGGC
>CBDTTW010000176.1:0-6516 GCA_965363675.1 uncultured Rhodothermaceae bacterium | reverse complement strand
GAGAACGTCGTGTTCATCAGCGGCATCGGCTGCTCCAGCCGCTTTCCGTACTACATGAACACCTACGGCATGCACTCCATCCACGGGCGCGCCCCGGCCATCGCCAGCGGCCTCAAGGCCTCCCGCCCCGAACTCGACGTGTGGATCGTCACCGGCGACGGCGATGCGCTCAGCATCGGCGGCAACCACCTGATCCACCTGCTGCGCCGCAACCTGGACGTGCAACTGCTGCTCTTCAACAACCAGATCTACGGCCTCACCAAAGGGCAGTACAGCCCGACCTCCGAGATCGGCAAAGTCACCAAAAGCACCCCCTACGGCTCCATCGACCACCCGTTCAACCCGGTCAGCCTGGCCCTCGGCGCCGACGCAACGTTCGTGGCGCGCACCATGGACCGCGACCCGAAGCACATGCAGGCCATGCTCCGGCGCGCGCACGACCATAAGGGCGCGGCCTTCCTGGAGATCTACCAGAACTGCGTCATCTTCAACGACGGCGCGTTCTTCGACTTCACCGAGAAGGACTCCAAGCCCGCCAACGCCCTGTTCCTGGAGCACGGCAAGCCGCTCGTCTTCAACGGCGGCCGCGCCGGCATCCGCCTGAGCGGCTTCACGCTCGAAACCCTGGACCTGACCGCCGGCCCGTGGTCCGTCGCCGACTGCCTCGTGCACGACGAGACCAACCGCGAGCTGGCCGCCGTGCTCGGACGGCTGTTCTGGCAGCCGGGCCTCCCGCGCCCGTTCGGAGTGCTCTACCAGGAAGACCGCCCCACCTACGACGCGTTGCTGCACCGCCAGATCGAGGAGATCACGGCGCGGCGGGGCCCCGGCGACCTGGCGGCCCTGCTGCACGCCGGCGAAACCTGGACCGTCGAGCCCTAGATCCCCGAGGCGATCAGCAGTTCGATGTCGCGGTGCGACATGCCGAACATCGAGGCGAGGCTTTTCTTGGTAAGGTGCTTGCGGTAGACGTAAGCCCCGCTGCGCAGGCCCGCGTTCGTCCAGAGCGCGTCGTTGATCGAGGCGGCGCGCCCAATCGTGAGCAGGTACGGCGCCAGCACGTTGCCGAGCGCGTACGAAGCCGTCCGGGCGGCGTTCGAGGGCATGTTCGGCACGCAGTAGTGAATCACGTTGTGCAGGCGGTACGTGGGCTCGGAGTGCGTGGTGGGGCGGCTCGTCTCGATGCAGCCGCCCTGGTCGATCACGGCATCGACGATGACCGAGCCGGGGCGCATGGCCGCCACCAGGTCCTCCTGGATCATCATCGGCGAGCGCTGCCCGTCGGCCATCATGGCCCCGATGATTACGTCGGCCGAGAGGACGGCCTGGCGCAGGTAGTGCCCCGAGGCCATGGCCGTCGTGATGCGGCGGTCGAGGTAGTGTTCGAGCGCCCGGAGCGCGCTCAGGTCGCTGTCGAGCACGATGACGTGCGCCCCGTAGCCGAGCGCCGTCCGCGCGGCCCACTCGCCCACGACGCCCGCGCCCAGGATGACCACCGTAGAAGGAGGCACGCCCGAGATGCCGCCCAGCATGACGCCCTTGCCCCCGGCGTTGCTCTCCAGGTAGCGCGCCGCAATCTGCACCGCCATCGAGCCCATGATCTCGTGCATCATACGCACGATCGGCAGCGAGCCGTCCGGGTCGCGGATGAACTCGAAGCCGATGCCCGTGATGCCCAGCTCCATGAGCCGCCGCAGGAACTGCGGCGTAGTCGCCCCAAGGTGAATGGCGGAAATCAGGATCTGCTTTTCCTGGAGCAGATCCAGCTCGTCGCCCACGGGCGGGCCGACCTTGACGACGAGGTTGCACTTGCTGTAAAGCTCCTCGGCCGAGGCGATCATCTCCGCTCCGGCATCGACGTAGGCCGCGTCGCCGAAGTGCGCCTGCCGTCCGGCCTCGCGCTCGACGTAGACCTGGTGCCCGTCGGCCACGAGCGCGCTCACGGCGCCGGGCGAGAGCGAGACGCGGCGCTCCTCGTTGGAGGTTTCGCACGGAATGCCGATGCGCAGCGCCGTCTGGCGCCCGGCGGGCGCCGGCGCGGGCTTCTCCATCGTCATGATGCCTTTCTCGATGGTAAGCCCTTTGAGCGCGGGAATCTCCATGGGTGCAGGCGCAGGGGCAAGGCCCGCGCGGAAAGCGATGGGGTCAGGGGGGCTCCGGAATATACAATGGCAGGCCGATATTGCCGCATCGGCAGGGCCTCAGCCCCCGCGCCGCCACTCGTAGAGCAGCATCGCGCCCGCCGTCGCCACGTTGAGCGACTCGGTGGAGCGCCGCGCGCGGCTGCCCGGAATGGCGACGCGGCCGGTCAGGCGGGCGGCCACGGCCTCCGAGATGCCGTGCGCCTCGCTGCCGAGCACGAGCGCGAACGGCTCGG
This sequence comes from uncultured Rhodothermaceae bacterium, assembly GCA_965363675.1. Lineage (GTDB taxonomy): Bacteria > Bacteroidota > Rhodothermia > Rhodothermales > DASSAV01 > CBDTTW01. Next base: position 4,139 of record CBDTTW010000176.1, on the reverse strand, counting down.
CGGGCGCCCACGTGTGCGAGGGCGCGCCCTCCAGGTCGGCCCCGTAAACGGCAAAGCCGGCTTCGGAGAGGGCGGCGGCCGTGGCGGCCAAATCCGGCGTTTGCGCTACGTCCAGGTCCCACAGCCCGCCCATCGAGGCGCGCACCACCTTCGGGTTGAAAAAGTCGGCGGTGGAGGGTCCTCCGGCGACCGCCTCGACGCCGAACCAGGCGCAGGTGCGCAAAAGCGCCCCGACGTTGCCGGGGTCCTGCACGCCGTCGAGCAGCACGACCGCGCGGCGCGCGGCGAGCCCTTCGGGGGGCAGCAGCCGGATCTCGGCCACGGCCAGCACGCCCTGGGCCGCCTCGACGGCGCTGATCTGCGCCAGGTGGCGCGGGTACGCCTCGAAGGTCGGCGCCCCGGCGCGCGCCGCGAGCGCCTGCACGCGCGGCTGCGCCAGGGCCGCCTCCGTCACGACCAGCTCCACGATGGGCGCCCCGGCCAGCACGGCCGCCTCGACCGCCCGCACGCCCTCGATCAGGTACAGCCCGGTTTCGGCGCGGCGGCGGCTGCGCCCGAGCATCGCCAGCTCCTTGCGCCGCCGCTCCGGCAACGCCTCCGGGCGCGCGGCGTCGTCGAAAAGATGATCCGGGAGGGGCTTCATACGGGCCTCGGCAGGGCGGTGGGGAAAAAAGGCGCGCCGCAATGGCGCCGGGTGTGCAAACGCTCCGAAAGGAAGTACTTTGACCGTAATCCGCCGCCGGCGCGCCGGCGGCGCACTTCTGAACCTTTGCTCCGCGTTTCAGCTATGCCCAACAAGCGCAACGTATACGAGCGAGCCATTTACAAAGAGCCCGCTCCTATCCACTCGGGCGAGGAGAACCCCTTCGAGGCCATGATGGAGCGGTTCGATGTGGCCGCCCAGATCCTGCAACTCGACCAGGGCTTCTACGAATGCCTGTGCACGCCTTCACGCATTCATATTACGGCGATTCCGGTGACGCTGGACGACGGCCGCCTGAAAGTTTTCCAGGGCTACCGCGTCATCCATAACGAAGTGCTCGGGCCGAGCAAGGGCGGCATCCGCTACGCCCCCGACGTATCGCTCGAAGAGGTGAAAGCGCTTGCAGCCTGGATGACGTGGAAGTGCGCCGTCGTCGGGGTGCCCTTCGGCGGGGCCAAGGGCGGCGTCGTCTGCAACCCCCGCGAGATGAGCCCCGGCGAACTCGAACGCCTTACCCGGCGCTACACGGCCAACCTGATCGACGTGTTCGGCCCCGAGCGGGACATCCCCGCGCCCGACATGAACACCAACGAGCAGATCATGGCGTGGATTCTCGACACGTACTCCATGCACGCGCGCCGCACCGAGAACGCCGTCGTGACGGGCAAGCCCATCGCGCTCGGCGGCTCGCTCGGGCGCAAGGAAGCCACCGGGCGCGGCGTCATGACGGTGACGCTGGCGGCCATGGAGCGCCTGGCGCTGCGGCCCTCGCAGTGCACCCTCGCGGTGCAGGGCTTCGGCAACGTCGGCTCCATCGCGGCGATGCTCCTGTGCGAACAGGGGCTCAAGGTCGTGGCCGTCAGCGACGTGACGGGCGGCTACTACAACGACAAGGGCCTCGATATCCAGGCCATGATGGCCTACGCGGCGGCCAACAAGAACACCCTGGAGGGCTACCCCGAGGCCGAGAAAATCACCAACAACGAGCTGCTCACGCTCGACGTGGACGTGCTGGCGCCGGCGGCCAAGGAGGACCAGATCACCCGCCAGAACGCCGCCCAGATCAAGGCTAAGATCGTCTCGGAGGGCGCCAACGGCCCGACGACCCCCGAGGCCGACGACATCCTGAACGAGAAAGGCATCCTCGTCGTGCCCGACATCCTGGCGAACGCCGGCGGCGTGACCGTCTCGTACTTCGAGTGGGTGCAGGACCGGCAGGGCTACTTCTGGACGCTCGACCGCGTCAACCGCCGCCTCGACCGCTCGATGCGCGACGCCTTCGAGGCGGTGTTCAACACGGCGCAGCAGCATTCGGTGTCGCTGCGGATCGGGGCGTATGTGCTGGCCGTGAGCAAGGTCGCCGCAGCCCTGCGCATGCGCGGGATCTATGCCTGATCGGCGTCGCCTGCTGCTCGTCGCGCTCGGGGCGCTGGCCGTCGCCGGGCCGTGCCGCGCGCAGCAAACGAACGCGCAGGTGTTCGGGGGGCTGGCCTTGCAATGCCTGGCCGGCGCCCCCGGCCCGCGCGACGCCTTCGCGGTCGAGGCCGACCCGGCCCGCGCAGCCTTCCTGCGGCCCGTCCTCGTCGGGCGCTGGCAGGCCGAGGGCCGCCGCCCGTACCTGCCCGATTCGGCGGGCGCCGCCCTGCCCCGGCTTCGGTACACCGTCGATGAGGCGCGCGTGGCCTACCGCCGCGCCGGCCGCGCCGTCGAGCGGCGCGTCGTGCTCGCCCTGCGCTACACGCTCTCGGAGCCCGACGGGCGGCTGGTGGCCGACCAGGCGTGCACCCGCAGCGCCACGGACATGCTGCGCCCCGACGAGATCCCCATGGTCGAGTCGGCGGCGTTCCCCGAGACGATGGGGGCCGCCCCGGCGGCCGGGCGCTTCCGGCGCTTCGTTGAGCCTGCCGTGCTGACGGCGGCCTCGGCGCTGAGCGTCTACCTGTTCTTCACGCTCCGCAGCGGCAATGGCGGCTCCGAATAAGCTCTTCGCGCTGGCGGCGCTTCTGCTGCTGCTCGGGCAGGGGTGCGCCAACCCCGTGCTGCCCGAGGGCGGTCCCGTGGACCGCACGCCTCCCCTGGTGGTGCGCTCCGAACCTGTCTCGGGCGCGACGAACGTCGTCCCGGAGGTCGTCGCCATCACGTTTTCCGAGTACATCGAGCAGCGCTCGTTCCGAACGGCCTTTTCCATCACGCCCGCGCCGGAGACCGGGCCGGAGGTCACCTGGAAGGGCCGCACGCTCCGCCTGCGCTTCACCGAGCCGCTGCTGCCCAACACCACGTACGTGCTCGGCATCGACACGAACCTGCGCGACGCGCACGGCGTGCCCCTCCAGACGCCGATCACGCTCGCGTTCTCGACCGGCCCGCGCATCAGCCGGGGCATGCTCGCCGGGCGCGTCGTCGAGGCGGCCTCCGGCGAGGGTCTCGCCGCCCTGGACGTGTACGCCTACCGCATCGAAGGCGCCCCTGAGAGCGCCGCCGCCGGGCGCCCCGCCTACCGCACCCAAACCGGCGCCGACGGCCGCTTCACGTTCCGCTATCTCAACGAGGACGAGCCGTACTTCGTGGCTGCGCTCGCCGACCGCAACCGCAACCGCCGCCCCGACCCCGGCGAGCTGTTCGCCGCGCCGCCGCTGCCCGCCCTGACGCCCGACACGTCGGCCGCCGACACGCTCGGGCGCCTCTGGCTTGCCGGGGCGCTCGATACGCTGCCGCCCACGCCGCAGCGCGCGCGCGCCCTGTCCGCCGGGCGCCTCGAACTGCGCTTCTCCGAGCCGGTGCTGGCGGCCGGCCCCGCCGCCGAGGGCTGGCAGGTGCAGGATACCGTCTCCGGCGCCCTTGCGCCCGTCACGCAGGTGTACCAGGCAGGCGGCGCCCGCAGCGTCGTCTACGCCGCCCACGCGCTGCCGCAGGCGGGGGCCGTGCGGTGGCCGCCGGGGGCGCTCCTCGACAGCGCGGGCAACGCGGCCGCCCCGGCGTGGGTGCGCTTCGTCTCCTCGTCCGCTCCCGACACGCTCCAGGCGCGCTTCGCGGGCTTCGAGCCTGCCCCCGAGGCCCCAGGGCCGTATTTCCGGCCCGCCGTCCGCTTTACGGCGCCGCCCGGCGACCCGGCTGCGCGCATCACCGTCGCCGACACCTCCGGCAGTCCGCTGGCCTACACGACCTCCACGACCGACGGCGCGACGTTTTTCATCGCCGTGGCGGGGGGCGGCGGGCGCAGGCCCTACCAGGTGCGCGTGCAAGGCCCCGACACGGTGTACGTGCAAACCTTCACGCCCACCTCGGCGCGCGACTGGGGCAGCCTGAGCGGCGTCGTCGCGGCCCCCGGCGGCGCGTCTGCCCCCATTGTCGTAGAGCTGTACGAGGATGCCGGGGGCGCCCCCGTCGCCGTGCGGACGCTCGGCGGCGCCGGCGCCTTCCGCTACGACAGCCTCGC
>CBDTTW010000175.1:0-6548 GCA_965363675.1 uncultured Rhodothermaceae bacterium | reverse complement strand
TGGCGGGCATTCCGGCGCGGCAGATCGGCACGCGCACATGAGTTTGGAGCCGCAGCCACATACCGCATCGCTGCCCGGCATCTCGGTCATCATCCCGACGTGGCGCCGCGTGGACCTACTGGAGACTACGCTGGCCCGGCTGGCGGCGTGCGCGCCGGGGCCGGATGAGATCCTGGTGCATGTGGATCACGGCGACCACGAGACGGCGGCGCATCTGGCGGCGGCGCACCCTGCGGTCAAGGTGCTCGCCAGCAGCACACAGGTGGGCCCCGGAGGCGGGCGCAACAAGCTGGTGCGCGCGGCGCAGCGCGCCATCCTCGTCAGCCTCGACGATGATTCCTTTCCGATAGACCCGGATTTTTTCCACCGCACGGCAAAAATCATGGAGGCGTATCCGGAGGCCTCCGTAGTGGCCTGCAACATCTTCCACCGCGACGAGAAGGAGCCGGAGGATCGGCCTGAAGCCTGCTGGAGCTCGTCGTTCGTCGGGTGCGGGTGCATCTACCGCCGCGACGATATCCTCCCGCTGGAGGGCTACCTTGATTTGCCCCTTGCCTACGGCGCAGAGGAAGTAGACTTGGCGCTTCAGCTTTTCGGCGCCGGGCGGAAAATCCTCTTTACGCGGTGGCTCCGGGTGTTTCACAACACTTCGATGGCGCACCACGAGTCGGCGGCCATCAACGCCGCCAAAATCGCCAACCTGGCGCTGCTGGCCTACGTGCGCTATCCGGCCCCGCTCATGACCCGTGGGGTGTTGCAGGTGCTCAACCGGGTGGTCTACGCCGTCACGGCGCGCCGCTACCACGGCATCGCCGAGGGCATCGGCTCGATCCCCCGGCACCTCTGGCGGCATCGGGGCTTGCGCTCGCCGGTGCCGCTCGCCGCTGCGCGCCGCTACCTCGACATGCGCAACAACACCGAGCCTACCGTCTGGCGGCTCGAACCTTCTGCCGCGCCGGTTGCAGGCGCGCCGGAGAGGGGGCTTTAACGTGCAGTGGATCGTTTCGCAGATTGGCGCCCGGGAGCACTATGCCGCGCCGCGCGCGTTTGCGCGTGAGGGCAAGCTGGAAGCGCTGCACACCGACCTCTGGAGCGGCCGGTTGAGCGGTCTGCTGGGCCGGTTGCCGGGGCCGTTCAAGGCGCTCGGCGCCCGGAGCCACCCTGAGCTGTCAGGCGAGCGCGTCGTGGCTTACAACCTTTCGGGTCTTGCAGAGAGCATCGCCCACCCGCTGCGGCGGCGGCTCGACGCTTCGCACACGATTCTGGACCAGTATCTGGCGATTGGCGCCGCCTTCGGCGAGCGCGTCCGCCGCGATCTTCAGCGCCGGGGCGTAGACGCCGCTGCGAACGCCTTCTTCAGCTTCAACACCGGCTGTCTGGAAACCCTGGAGTGGCTCAGCGAAAGAGGCGTTTTTTCCATCATCTCGCAGATCGACCCCGGACGCACCGAGCAGGAGATGGTGCTGGCCGAGATGCGGCGCTGGCCCGGCTGGTCGGACGCCGCGCCGGAAGTCTATGAGCCGTACTTCGCGCGCATGCAGGCCGAGTGGGCCGCCGCCACGCGCGTGCTCGTGAACTCGGAGTGGTCGCGCAAGGCGCTCGTCGAGCAGGGCGTGCCGGAGCGTAAGCTCGTGGTCGTGCCCCTGGCGTATGAGGCGCCGCCGCTCGAAGGCTCCCCGGAAGCGCCCGCCCCGGGGCCGCTTCGGGTGCTGTGGCTGGGGCAGGTGAACCTGCGCAAGGGCATTCCGTACCTGGTCGAAGCCGCGAAGAAGCTGCCTCCCCGGGATTTTGAGTTTGTGATTGCCGGCCCCCTCGGCATCAGGGCGGAAGCCGTTGCGACGGCGCCGCCGAACATGCGTTTCGTAGGGCGCGTGCATCGCGCCGAACTGGCCGCTCACTACCGCAACAGCGACGTATTCGTGCTGCCCACCGTCTCCGATGGTTTTGCCATCACGCAGCTCGAAGCCATGGCGCACGGGCTGCCGGTCATCGCCACGCCGAACTGCGGCAGCGTCGTCGAGCCGGGCGTAGACGGCCTCATCGTAGAGGCCCGAAACGCCGAGGCGCTGGCCGCTGCGCTGGAATGGTGCGCCGCGAACCGATCTGCATTGCATGCGATGCGCGGGCCGGCGCGCCGGAAGAGTGAGATGTATACTCTGGAAGCGTATGCTCGGCGCGTCGAGGGGGCGTATCGTGATTTTCAGTCATCACGCGCTTAAGCAGTAAGGTCAGTCCGCCATGGAAGCAGCAACCGTCGTTGAGGAACGTGCAGCGGGTCAGGCCGCGCCTCTGGAGGTCGATACGGCCCCAAGCGCGGCGGGGACGATAGCGTTGCTGCTGGGGCTGTTCTTGACCTGGATCACCCTGCCCGAGTCGGGCACGGCCTCAGGGCTTGCCGCCTACGCCAGCCGGGGCGTCCTGCTGAGCATTGCCGCCAACCTCGCCTTCGAGTTTCGAAACGGCGTCTACGGACTGCTCCGGACGCATATCCTGGCTTTGCTGAGCCTGTACGCGCTCACGCTGGCCGAGTTTCTGGTAGAGCAGGCCGCCTTCGACACGCTCGTGCAGCCGGAGTGGGTGCGGGGCGGAATCGTCGCCTGCCTGGTAGGATACGCAGGGCTGGGCATCGGCCGGCACATGATCCAGGGCGCGCCTCAGCGCATGCGCAGCCTGCTCCAAACGCCGACGCCCAACCATCTCGTAATACGTCTTTTCTGGCTGGCGGCGGGCATCGGCTACCTGAACATGCTGCTGGCGGTGGACTTCAATTTGTGGGAACTGCTGTACTACTGGGGCGTCCCCCGCTTTACACAGCCCTGGGGGCGAGGCCGCCTGGGCGACTGGAAAGCGCTGCTGTACGAGCTGAGCATGCTGCTCTACCTCATTCCGCCGCTCGCAGGGGTCATCCTGGCGCGGGCGCGCTCGTTCAGCCGCGTGCAGGTGGCGGGGGTGGCCTTCGTGCTCGTCATTACGCTTTTCTATGCTTTCTCCGGCGGCACGCGCAACCTTTTCGGAGCGTACGTCATCACGCTGCTGGCCGCTTATCTGCTCTCGCAGCCCCCCGACCGGCAGCGGGGGCGCCTATCGGACAACCTGATTAACTACGGCATCATTGCAGGCGCGGCGGTTGTGCTGTTCGCAGGCTCAAAACTGATGCTTGGCTTCCGGAAAATGGGCTTCTGGACTTACTATTATGGCGGCGGTGAGATTGCCCCTTACCTCGACAGTGATTTTTTTGTGGACTATAACCTGTGGGTTATTTCGATCCTTACAGATACGTTTCCTGCACGCCATGGCTTTCTAGGCATAGAGGTTCCATTTGTGGCGCTGGTGCGCCCTATCCCTCGGGCGCTCTGGAGCGGCAAGCCGGAGGGCCTGAGCATTCCGATTGAAGAAGTGCTGGGGGTCGAGGGCTTGACGCTTGCTTCCTCGATGGTGGGCGAGTCGTACATCGCTGCCGGGCTTCTGGGCGTGCTGCTGGCTGGGGTCTTTTTCGGAGCATTTTCCCGCTGGTGGGATTCTTGCTCAAGCCCGCATAATTCTGCGCTCGGCGTGCTGATCTATGCAGCCGGTTTGTTTGCCGTCGCTATTTCCATGCGCAGCCTGTTCGCCTTCACGACGGCGCTGTTGCCTACCCTTTTGGCGCTGGCTTACTGCTACTGGGTCGTTAAGAAATACGCCCCGGTGGCAATCGTGGCCGCCAAGACTTTGTATACCCCCGCCCAATGACGCGAGCCGACGCGCCGATCCGTGCCGCATTCGTCACCATCATCCCTTCGCCTTATCAGCGCGACCTCTTCGCTGCGCTGAGGCGGCGACCGGAGGTAGATCTGCACGTATACTATCTCGACAAAGCCGCCGCAGACTCGCCCTGGCCTAAGCCGCCCCTGGAGCCTTATGAGCAGGTATTGCGGGGGGCCACCTTCGCCGCCGCCGGCGCCGTCGTGCACGTGAACCGGCAAGCCATCCCCGTAGGCCGCTATGATGTGACCGTACTGAGCAGCTATATGTCCACCACCTGCCAGCGGCTTATGCGCGGGGCGCTGCGCCGGCGGAAATGGCTGTACTGGGGAGAGCGCATGCGGGATCAGCCCCCCGGTCTGCGGCGTCGGGTGCAGGAGACGGCTTCGGGGCCGCTGCGCCGCGCCTCGGGCATCGTCGGCATCGGCAGCCTGGCGCAGCAGTCCTACGGCGAGCGTTTCCCCGGGCCGCCGCTTTACAACATACCCTACTACATCGATCTGGCGCCCTACCAACGCATCGAGCGCGATGGCAGCCGCGAAACGGTCTCCTTCCTTTTCTGCGGACAGATGATCGAGCGGAAGGGCGTAGACCTCTTGTTGGAGGCGTTCGGGCGCCTCATCGCGGAGGGCTTGCCGGCGCGGCTGATCCTGGTCGGGCGGGAGGCAGAGTTGCCGCAGTTTTTGTCGAGGCACAGCCCGGCCGTCCGCGATGCCGTCGATTTTCGCGGCTTTCAGGCGCCGGACCAACTGGCGCCGCATTTTGCCGATGCGGACGTGTTCATACTGCCGAGTCGGCACGACGGGTGGGGGGTGGTCGTAAACCAGGCGCTCGGGGCGGGCCTGCCGATCCTCTGCACCGATGCCGTAGGCGCGGCGCACGACCTCATCGAGCCGGAAGTCAACGGGCGGATCATCGCCACGGGTTCGAGCGAGGCGATCTACGAGGCTATGAGGCATTTGATAACGCATCGCGCCGACGTGCAAGCGTGGGGCGCAGCCTCGCGGCGGAAGTCGGCCGAGTGGACGCCGGAGGCAGGCGCGGCGCGCTGGGTTTCGGTGCTGCAAGAAGTCGTCGGCAAACGGTGAGCGGCGGCGTATGCACGAAAGGGAGGGGGAGCTTATGAACGTGGTGATGTACGAGCCTCCGGAGGCGCAGCGCGTGGGCGGCCTCGAACTGGCGATCCGCATGCTGGAGGACGGCCTCCGGGAGCGGGGCCTCGGGGTGACTCTCAACCCTTCGCACGCCGAATTGGCGGCGCTCTCCCCTGAAATCGTGCATTTCCACGGGCTCTGGCAGCGCAACTATCCGCGCATCGGGGCATGGTGCCGCGAGCGGGGGACGCCCTATGTGGTCTCGCCGCACGGCATGCTGGAGCCGTGGGCGTTCAAGCACAAGTGGTGGAAAAAGTGGCCGTACTACGCGGCGGCCGAGCGTCCGTTTCTGCGCCGCGCCGCCTGCGTGCTCGCCACGAGCGCCGAAGAAGCCCGCAACCTGCGGCCGCTCGTCGGCGGCGCGCCGACGGAGGTTATCCGGCTCGCCATCCGCACTCAGGCAGCGCCGGACTACGCCGCCGCACGGCAAGCGCTGGGCTGGCCCGAAGGGCAGCGGGTGCTTGTTTTTCTTTCCCGCATCCATGAGAAGAAGGGGCTGCATCTCCTGATCGAGGCGTTGGAGCAGCTCGAAGGCGCCTCGCCCGAGCGTCTGCGGCTGGCGATAGTCGGCGACGGCGAAACGGCTTACGTCGAGGCGATGCGCGCGCGCGCAGAGCGGCTGCGCCCCCGGTGCACGGTCGAATGGGTCGGGCCGGTCTGGAGCGAAAAGAAATGGCGCTACCTGCAAGGCGCGGACTTGTTTTGCCTGCCGACGTTTTCGGAGAACTTTGGCCTCGTAGTGCTCGAGTCTTGCCTGGTCGGGACGCCGGTGCTCACCACCCGGGAGACGCCGTGGACCATGCTGGAAGCATGGGGCGCAGGGCTGATTACCATGCCGCGCGTGCAGGACGTTCGCGAGGCGCTTGGCGCGTATCTGGGCGGGTTTACGTGGTCGGATGCCGACCGCCGGCGGCTTGCCGCGCGCAGCCGGGCTTTCTTCGATCCGGCCGCCGTCACGGAAGAGTACATTCATCTCTACCGGAAGTGCGCCGAGACCTCCAAAGTCGTTATCTAAGAAAGGACGTTATGGATTCTACGCAAGAGTTGGGCGGAGAGGCGGCCCCCGCCGTAGACCTGACCCACTTCCGCAGCAGCCTCTCGCTGGCGAACAAGATCGAGCGCGTGCTGTGGGGGGTGGTATGGCTGCTGTTGTACCGCCCGAGCCCTCGCCTTTTGCACGGCTGGCGGCGGTTGCTGCTGCGCTGCTTCGGCGCGCGCATCGACGAGGGCGCGCGCCCGCATCCGCGCGTGCGCATCTGGCTGCCGCGCAACCTCACGATGGGTCCGCACAGCATCATCGGCAACGACGTAGACTGCTACTGCGTGGACCAGGTGACGCTCGGCCCGCATGCGATCGTGAGTCAGTATGCTTATCTTTGCACCGCCTCGCACGACATCCGCGACCCTGCGTTTCCGCTTATCACGAGCCCTATCGTCATCGAGGCGGGGGCTTGGGTTGCGGCCGGCGCCTACGTCTCGCCCGGCGTGCATATAGGGCGCGGGGCCGTCGTAGGCGCGCGCGCATGCGTCTATAAGGACGTAGAGGCGGGCGCCATCGTCGGCGGCAACCCGGCGCGCGTGATCGGGCAGCGGTGAGCGTCAGTAGAAGTTTAATGCTTTGAATACTATGAAGCGGCGGCTGTAGCTCTTGGG
>CBDTTW010000174.1:0-6568 GCA_965363675.1 uncultured Rhodothermaceae bacterium | reverse complement strand
CCCCGCCGCCTCCCCAGCCGCCGCTGCCGCCGCCCCAGATGATGACGGGAGGCAGCCCCGTGCGCCGGTGCACGCGCCGGCGGCCCCCGGGCCCGCCGCCGCCGCGGTTGCGCAAAACGGCAAACAGGATTTGCAGCCCCACGAACAGGATGATGAGCGTGGCGAGGCTGATGGAGCCGCCGCCGGGGCGCGCCGGCGGGGCCTCGGCGGTGTACTCGCCGCGCGCGGCCGCCATGAGCGCCGTCACGCCGTCGGCCAGGCCGTCGTAGAAGTCGCCCTCGCGGAAGCGGGGCACGATCACGTTGCGCTGGATGCGGTCCGCGACGGCGTCGGGGATGGCGCCTTCCAGGCCGTAGCCGATCTGGATGGCGAGCTTGCGGTCCTCGCGCGAGACGAGGACCACGATGCCGTTATTCTTGCCGGCCTGCCCGACCTCCCAGGCGCGCCCCAGTTCGAGCGCGTAGTCGGCGGCCTCCTGCCCCTCGAGGCTCGGCAGCGTCACGACGACGATCTGCGTCGAGCTGGAGTCGGCGAACTGCCGGAGCCGCAGGCTCAGCGCCTCTTCCTCGGCGGCCGAGAGCATATCCCCCTGGTCCGTCACCCATTGGCCGGTTTTGGCGATGACGGCGGGCGCTTGCGCGCGGGCGGGAAGCCCGGAGAGCGCCGCCGCCAGCAGGACGAAGAGTAGGGCCGTGCGGATCACGGGCAGGCTAGTTGTTGAAATCAACGGTAGGGGCCTTCTCGGCGCCGGGGTCGGCCTCGAACGGCGTGCGCGACTCGAAGCCGGTCACGCCGGCGACGAGGCTCGTCGGGAAGCGCCGTCGCGAAGCGTTGTACTGCTCGACGGCGGTGTTGTAATCGCGCCGGGCCACGTTGATGCGGTTCTCGGTGCCTTCGAGCTGCGCCTGAAGGTCGCGGAAGGCTTCCGTGGCGCGCAGCTCAGGGTAGTTCTCGCTTACGACGAGCAGGCGGCCGAGCGCGCCGCTGAGCTGCGACTGCGCCTGCTGGAACTGGCGCACCTTCTCCGGGTCGTTCAGGTCGTCGGCGGAAAGGTTGATGCCGGTGGCGCGGGCGCGAGCGTTCGTGACGGCCTCCAGCGTTTCGCGCTCGAAGCCGGCGGCGCCTTTGACGGTGTTGACGAGGTTCGGGATGAGGTCGGCGCGGCGCTGGTACTGCGTCTCCACGTCGGCCCAGGTGCGGTTCACGCGCTCGTCGGCCGAGACGAGGCCGTTGTAGGCGCCGCAACCGGCGCAGCCGGCAAAGGCGACCAGCAGCACGACGACCAGCAGGGCAAGCGTACCGGTGCTTCTCATAAGGCGTCAGCAATTAAGTTCGGGTGAGGGCGGCCGGAGCAGCCGCCGATGTCCATACGCAGGCGCCGCGCGCGTGTTGCAACCCCGCGCGTTCTCCGGCGCGCCGCTTGCTCCGGTAGATACGAAAAGAGGCGGCCTTGCGGCCACCTCCGGCGAAGACTCTTGCGGGAATGTTCCAACTGCGCCCCCGGCGTCGCTTCAGAACGGCATATGGCCGAGGAGGCTGTCCTGCTCGGCGATGGCGCGTTCGAGCAGGCGTTCCAGGCGCCCCTCCAGCTTGGCGACGACCAGCTCCTCGTCGCTGAGCGCCACCACCATGAGTTCGCGGACGGCCCCGCGCCGCTCGCGGTAGAGCACCCACACGGCTTCGCCCTCGTCGCGGACTTTTACAGCCGTCTCCCAGGGGCGCCGGCCGCCCTCGGGCGTATAGCGCAGCGGCAGATCGCCGCCGCCGCCGAGGCCGCGCACGTCGTAGACGCCCAGCTTGAGGCGGCGCACGTCGCGCAGGTAGGCGCGCACCGTGCGGGCCTCGTCGTCGCGGCTCAGGCTTACGAGGCGGCCCGCCGCCCCGAGCGTCGCCGGCCCGAGGCCCAGGACGACGCGCCGCCGCAGCGCCAGGCCGGGGTTGCGGCGCTCGATCTCGCGGCGCGTGTGCGCCATCTCGCGCGAGTAGAAGCACCCGGAGGCGCAGAGCAGGAGCAGCGCGAGCGCCGGCGGCGACCAGCGGAAAGGCAGGCGGGGCATAGCGGAAGGAAGGTTACTTTTTGCGGGGCAGGGCGTCGCCGCTGAGGGCGTCGATGTCGAACTTGGAGCCGATGCGGCCGATTTCCTCGGGGTCGATGTCCCCGACGATGTTGACGAAGATGCTTTCGTCGTCTTCGGGCGAGACGACGAGCACCACGAGGCCGGCAATCGTCTCGCCGTCGGTGTGCACGAGCATGTCCACGCGCTCGCCGTCCTCGCGGACGCGGGCCACGGTTTCCCAGCCCCGGCCTTCGAGGCGGCGCGAGAAGCCCGACGTAAAGCGTTCGACTTCGTCGGCCTGCGCCCGGCTCAGGTCGTAGCCGCGCACGTGGATCGCCTTGAGCTTGAGCAGCAGGCGGGCGAACTCGGGGTCGTCGCGGCGCGAGGCCGAGGCCACCATGCGCAGCAGGGCGCCTTTGAGGTTCACCTCGATCTTGGGCTCGGCGCGGAACAGGCTTTCGAGTTCGCTCAGGTCCACGTAGCCCGGCTCGCGGTCGAGATTTTGCGCCGCAGCGGGCGCGGCCAGGCAGAGCGCGAGCCCGAAGAGCGCAAGCAGGCGGGGTAAGGTCTTCATAGGGGTTATCTCCGGCATAGGGGTTTAGTCTTTTACGGGGGCCGGCAGGGCGGCCTCGACGGCGTGCTGCATCGGGGCGACGACGCGCTCGGCGAGCACGTCCTGCCGGACGGTGTGGCCGGTCTTGCGGCCGACCTCCGACAGGTAGGCGATGGCCCACTGCGCCTCGCGGGTGGCCTCGGCGAGTTGCGGGTCTACGGGGCGCGCGCCCGGCTGCACGAGCGCCGAGGCCAGCACGAGCGCCGAGAGCGCCGCCGCCGCCGCGACGGGCCGGAGCGCAGGCCCGAGCCATTCTGCGAACCACGACGGCCCGGGGCGTTCGGCCTGCCGCGAGAGCAGCCAGGGGCGGCGCGCGGCCTCCTCCTGCCGGACGCGCCGGAAGACGGCCTCGGTCACGTGGTCCGGGCAGGCGTAGGCGGGGATGCGCCCGAGGGCGTCGCGGATGGCGGCGGCCTCGGCCAGCGCCTCCTGCGCGGGCGGGTGCAGCGCCAGCAGGCGCGCCGCCTCGCGCGTTTCCTCCGGCCCCAGCGCGCCGTCGAGGTGCGCCTCCAGGCGGGCGTCGAGCCAGGCGGCTTCGTCAGGATTTATAGGCGTGCTCACGATCTATCACCTTGCTTAGCGTTTCGCGCAGTTGGCGGCGCCCCCGGTGCAGGTACACCTTCACCGTGTTGAGCGGCAGGCCGAGGGCCGCGCTGATGTCGTCGTAGGTCAGGTCCTCCACTTCGCGCAGCATCACGATGCTGCGGTAGGGCTCGGCCAGGCCGTGCAGCGCCTCCTCGACGGCTTGCCGGAACTGCCCGCGCTCGGCGTGCTCGTCCGGCGCGAGGCCGTCCGAGGGGGCGTCCTCCAGCAGCGGCGTATGGCCGGCGGCCTCCGGGGCGCGCGCCCGGCGCCGCGCCGCGTCGGTGCAGGCGTTGCGCGTCACGCGGAGCAGCCAGCCCACCAGTTGCGCTTCGTCGAGGCGTTCGTCGTAGCGCCAGAGGCGTATCAGCACCTCTTGCGTCACGTCTTCGGCCTCGGCCTGGTCGCGCAGGTAGTGCATCGCAAACGAGAACACCCGGTCCTGGTGCCGGCGCACGCGCTCCTCGAACGAGGGGCGCGGCAGGGCTTGCGGCAGCGGGGCGCTCTCGCGCGGCGATGGTCTGCGGAAAAACACGGGCGGGCGGCTTGGTGTGGACAGCTTTCATGCCCAGAACGAGCGGCGCCTGCGAAAGGTTACAGGCCCGGACGCGCGGGCAAAAAGGCGGGGCGGGGCCTTGCGGGCCAGCGTATATTTTACGCGCGCCCTCGGGGAGGCCGGGATTTTCCGGCGCCCGCCTAAACTCCTGAGGCCGTGCGCGCGTACTACCCCCTCGGCGCCCGGCCCCGCGCGCCGCCGCACCCGACAGCCCGCCGCATCCCTATGAAGAAGTTTCGCCTCGCCTACGTCATCCCCGCGCTGCTGCTGCTCACGCTTGGCATGGTCGTCGGCGTCGAGATCGGCAACCTGCTGCCCAAGCAGGACCTCAAGCAGCTCAAAAAGCTCGAAGACGCCTACCTGACGATCACCCGTTACTACGTCGATCAGGTGGACGCCGGCAAGCTGGCCGAGGACGCCATCCAGGGGATGCTCCACGAACTCGACCCGCACTCGGCCTACATCAGCAACAGCGAGATCGAGGAGGTGCAGGAGGAGTACCAGGGCAGCTTCGGGGGCGTCGGGATCTGGTTCGAGATCATCGAGGACACGGCGCGCGTCGTCTCGACGGTGGCCGACGGCCCGAGCGACCGCGCAGGCGTCATGGCCGGCGACCGCATCATCGGCGTCAACGACAGCAGCGCCGTCGGCTTTACGAACCGCGACGTGCAGAAGCGCCTGAAAGGCCCCGTCGGCACGCGCGTCGGGCTGCGCCTGGCCCGCCCCGGCGGCCGCCGCCCCATCGACGTGACCATCGAGCGCGAACGCATCAAGCTCGAAACCGTCGATAGCGCCTACATGCTCGACGAGCAGACCGGCTACGTGCGCGTGAGCCGCTTCGCCATGACTACGTTCAAGGAGTTCATGGACCAGGTAGGCGCGCTCCGGGCGCAAGGCATGCGCCGCATGGTGCTCGACCTGCGCGGCAACCCCGGCGGCGTCATGGACGGCGCCATCAGCATGGCCGACGAGATGCTCCCCGGCGGTCGCACCATCGTTTACACGCAGAGCCGCCACACCGAGCTGAACTCGATGCACAAGGCCACCGAGGGCGGCGCGCTGGAGGATTTGCCCGTGATCGTGCTCGTCAGCCCGTACTCGGCCTCGGCCTCCGAAATCGTGGCGGGCGCGCTTCAGGACAACGACCGGGCGCTTATCGTCGGGCAGCGCACCTTCGGCAAGGGCCTCGTGCAGCAGCAGTTCCGCCTGCCCGACGGCAGCGTGCTCCAGATGACCGTCTCGCGCTACTATACGCCCGCCGGCCGCCTCATCCAGACGCCCTACGCCGACGGCGACCAGGAGGACTACTACGCGGCCAAGTTCTCGTCGTACGAGGACGCCACGTACCACCCGGCGGACTATATCGAGAGCATCCCCGACTCGCTCAAGTTCAAGACGACCTCGGGGCGCACCGTCTTCGGCGGCGGCGGCATCATGCCCGACTACGTTGTAGCGCCCGACACGACGGACCTGGAAGAGGCCGTCGCGCGCAACGGCTACGACTACCTCTTCGTCCGCGAGTGGTTCGAGCGCCACGAGCGCGAGGCGCGCGCCCGTTGGGGCGACAAGCAGCCGCAGTTCGTGCAGGCGTATCGCGTCGAGGGGGGCATGTGGCAGGAGTTTACGGCGTTTCTGGCGGGCAAGGATTTGCACACGGCGGGGGCGGCCCCCGGCGGCGCTCCGGACGCGGCGGCCCTGGCGGCGGCGCGGCCGGTGCTGGAGGCGCGCCTGAAGGCGTACCTGGCCCGCCAGCTCTACGGCGCCGAAGCCTCGACGCCGCTCTTCAACGCCGTGGACCCGGTGCTGGAAGAGGCCATGAAGCTCTGGAACAATGCGCTCAACCTGAGCCGCGCCCAGGTCCGCAAGCCGTAGCGCCGCTCTTCTTCTGATCCGTCACGTTAGCTTCTTTGGTTATGTCCGTCCGCAGTCGGGCCGCCGCCGCGCCGCGCCCCCTCCCCGGCGCCTGCCGCCGCCTTGCGCTTTTGCCGCTCGCGTTCGCCCTTTTGGCCGGCGCGGCCTCGGCCCAGACGCTGCGGCCGCAGCCGCAGCCGGTTGCGCCCTCCGAGGCGTTTCTGCGCGCCGTCGAGGCGGGTACGCGCACGCCGAGCGGCGCCCCCGGCCCGGCCTACTGGCAGCAGCGCACGCGCTACGAGATCCGGGCGCGGCTGCTCCCCGAGCAGAAGCGCCTCGAAGCGGAAGGGCGCATCGCCTACCGCAACCACTCGCCCGACACCCTGCGCCTGCTGCGTTTCGAGCTGGCCCAGAACCTGCACGCCTCCGGCGCGGCGCGCCTGCGCCCGGCCGAGGTGACGGGCGGCGTGAAGCTGGCGCGTGTGGCCGAGCGGCGGGGCGCCGAGGCTGCGCCCGCGCGCTACGACGTACAGGGCACGCAGCTCATCGTGGCCCTCTCCGAGCCTTTGAGGCCCGGCGCCGAAGCCGTCCTCGAAATGGCCTGGTCTTTCGACATCCCGAAGCGCGGCGCGGGCGGCCGCATGGGCCACGATAGCGACAACGTGTTCCACCTCGCGTACTGGCATCCCACGGCCTCCGTCTACGACGACGTAGAGGGGTGGCATGCCGACGCCTTCCTCGGGCAGGCCGAGTTCTACCAGGGCTTCGGCGACTACGAGCTTGCCATCGAGGCGCCCGCCGGGTGGATCGTGGCGGCCACGGGGGCGTTGCAGAACCCCGCCGAGGTGCTGGCGCCGCCGGTGCTGGCGCGCTGGCAGGCCGCCGCCGGCAGCGACGAGGTGGTGCATA